>NZ_JBSRZE010000003.1:0-357833 GCF_054057355.1 Sphingomonas sp. UYAg733 | reverse complement strand
GGCGACATCGCCGCCGCGCCGGGGTGGGTGGCCACCCACCCCGGCGCTCAGTCGCTTCCAGCAGAAACGAGCCGTGCTCGTCTAGATACAAGGGGCAGGCGCTGTGCTGAGTGGTCCGGGCAAGACGATCAGGCAATCGCGCAGACTTCGGCGCGCGATGACGTTGCCCGAGGTCGCTTTGTGGGCCGTGCTGCGCGGCAGGCCGTCCAGCATCAAGTTTCGGCGACAGCATCCCGCCGGTCCCTATACGATCGACTTCTATTGCAGCGACGCCCTGATCGCGATCGAAGTCGATGGAGAAGCGCACGGGCGGGGCGATCAGCCGGCGCGGGATGCCGAACGCGACGATTGGATCGCGGGCAAAGGTGTCATGACCTTGCGTATTCAGGCGAAGGACGTCCTTGATGATCTCGACGCGGTGGTGAAACATCTCGTCGAACATGTGAGGTTGCGCCTGCCCCTCCACCACCCGGCTGCGCCGGGCGGTCCCCCTCCCCGAGACGAGCTCGGGGAGGATTGAGTAGGGCGCGGCTTCTTCCCTCACATCCGGAACACGCCGAACGCGGGACGTTCGGGAATCGGGGCGTTGAGCGTCGCGGCGAAGGCGAGGCCGAGCACGTCGCGGGTCTGTGCCGGATCGATGATGCCGTCGTCCCATAGCCGCGCGGTCGCGTGCCAGGGATTGCCTTCATCCTCGTAACGCTGGCGGATCGGCGCCTTGAACGCCTCGGCCTGCTCCTCGGTCCAGCTCTCTGCGTCGCGATGCACTGTGGCCAATACGCTCGCCGCCTGCTCGCCGCCCATCACGCTGATCCGGCTGTTGGGCCAGCTGAACAGGAAGCGTGGGCTATAGGCCCGGCCGCACATGCCGTAATTGCCTGCGCCAAAGCTGCCGCCGATCAATACGGTGATCTTGGGCACGGTCGCGGTGGCGACGGCGGTGACCAGCTTGGCACCATGCTTGGCGATGCCCTCCGCTTCGTACTTTCCGCCGACCATGAAGCCGGAGATGTTCTGCAGGAACAGCAGCGGGATACGCCGCTGGCAGGCGAGTTCGATGAAATGCGCGCCCTTTTGCGCGCTTTCGCTGAACAGCACGCCGTTATTGGCGAGGATCGCTACGGGCAAACCCCAGATATGCGCGAAGCCGCACACCAGAGAGGTGCCGTAGAGCGACTTGAATTCGTGGAATTCGCTGCCGTCGACAAGACGCGCGATGATCTCGTGCACGTCATAGGGTGCACGCACATCGCTCGGCACGATGCCGTACAAATCCTCCGCATCGAATTTCGGCGGGCGCGGCTCCTTCAGGTTAACGTCACCGGGCGATTGCGGCTGCAACGTCGAGACGATATCGCGCACGATGGTCAGTGCATGCTCGTCATTCTCGGCGACATGATCGACCACGCCCGAGCGGCGGCCATGCGTATCGGCGCCGCCCAGTTCCTCGGCCGAGATCACTTCGCCGGTCGCTGCCTTGACCAGCGGCGGTCCGGCGAGGAAGATCGTGCCCTGGTTGCGCACGATCACCGTCTCGTCGGACATTGCCGGGACATAGGCGCCGCCCGCCGTGCAACTGCCCATCACACAGGCGATCTGCGGAATACCCAACGCCGACATGTTCGCCTGGTTGAAGAAGATACGTCCGAAATGATCGCGGTCGGGAAACACCTCGGCCTGGTGCGGCAGGTTCGCGCCGCCGCTGTCGACCAGATAGATGCACGGCAGCCGGTTGAACTCGGCGATCTCCTGCGCGCGGAGATGCTTCTTCACCGTCATCGGGAAATAGGTCCCGCCCTTAACCGTCGCGTCGTTGCACACGATCATGCACTGGCGGCCGGAGACGCGGCCAATGCCGGCGATCAGGCC
This sequence comes from Sphingomonas sp. UYAg733, assembly GCF_054057355.1. Lineage (NCBI taxonomy): Bacteria > Pseudomonadati > Pseudomonadota > Alphaproteobacteria > Sphingomonadales > Sphingomonadaceae > Sphingomonas > Sphingomonas sp. UYAg733. Next base: position 355,964 of record NZ_JBSRZE010000003.1, on the reverse strand, counting down.
CGCGCCGGGCACCTCGCCGTCGTACAGATCGTTGGCGGCGAGCTGGCCGATCTCGAGGAATGGTGAGCCGGGATCCAGCAGCCGCTCGACCCGATCGCGTGGAAGCAGTTTGTTGCGCGAGACATGCCGTTCGCGGCTTTTCTCCGATCCGCCCAGCGCCGCCGTCGCGACATCGGTGCGAAGCTTATCCGCCAGCGCACGGTTGTGCGCGGCGTTGGCGCGGAAAGTTTCGCTCTCGGGCGACAATTTCGTATCGAGCACCGGGGCGCTCATGGGGCCGACATCCCTTTATGGTTTGGAACGGTGACTAGCGGTGCGAATGCACGATGGGAAGTGGACCAACCGGGTCGATCGCTGTGCCGATCGTTCGTTGATGGCCTGTTCGTTGATGGGCTAGCGCGTCGCGAGCGCCGGGTGTAGCTCTGTCATCATACAGCAATACCGGAGAGAGTGCCCTATGAAGCGTTCGATCGTCCTCGCCCTGCTGCTTGCCAGCGCGGCCTGCTCGCCCTCGTCGACCACCAGCACGACCACCCAGTCCGCCAGCGGCACCCTTGCCGGTGTCGATCAGGCTTTGATCAACAAGGCTGTGAAGCCCGGCGACGATTTCAACACCTATGCCAGCGGCACCTGGTTCGACAAGGCCGAGATTCCCGCCGATCGGTCGAGCACCGGTGTCGGCTACGACGTGTTCAAGGTGGCGGAGGGGCGCAATGCCGGCCTGATTCAGGCCGCACTTAAGGCCAATGCGGCGGCGGGCACCGATGAGCGCCGCATCGCGGACTATTACACGGCCTTTACCGACACGGCGGGTATCGAACAGCGCGGCATGACACCGCTCAAGGGTCAACTCGACGCAATCACCGCGTTGAAGGACAGGGGTGCCTTGTCGGCCATGCTTGGCGCGACCATGCGGGCGGATACCGATCCGCTCAACGCCAGCAACTTCCATACGGAAAACCTGTTCGGCCTGTTCGTAACGCAGGATCTCAATCGGCCCGAGGTCACGATCCCTTATCTGATGCAGGGCGGCATCGGCCTGCCCGACCGCGACTATTATTTGTCGTCCACGCCCGAGATGGCCGGGCTGCGTACCGCTTATAGGGCGTATGTCGCGAAGCTGCTGACACTGGCCGGCGTCAGCGACGCCGCCGCCCGCGCCGACCGGATCATGGCGCTCGAAACGAAGATCGCGAACGCGCATTACGACATCCTCACCAGCCAGGACGCGCATCAGGCGACGTCGTGGAAGCGCGAAGATTTCGCGGCAAAGGCGCCGGGCATCGACTGGAATGCCTATTGGAATGCGGCGTCGCTGCCGTCGCAGCAGGATTTCTCGCTGTGGCAGCCCGGCGCGATCACCAAACTGTCGGGGCTGGTCGCGAGCGAGCCGATAGAGGCATGGCAGGATTGGCTGACCTTCCACACCATCAATCAGGTGACGGCGGCGCTGCCCAAGGCGATCGATGACGCATCGTTCGACTTCAACAACCGGACGCTCAACGGCACGCCGCAGCAACAGCCGCGCGACAAGCGCGGGATCGCATCGGTCAATGCGCAACTCGGCGACGCGGTTGGCCAGATCTATGTCGGCAAATATTTCCCCGCCTCATCGAAGACCGAAATCCAGGGGATGGTGAAAAACATCGTCGCGGCGTTCGACAATCGCCTGGCCAAGCTCGAATGGCTCTCAGCCGAAACCAAGGCGGAGGGGCGCAAGAAACTCCAGGTGCTGATCGTCGGCGTCGGATATCCGGACAAATGGCGCGACTATTCGGCGCTGGAGATCAAGGCCGGCGACCCGGTCGGCAATCTGCAGCGTGCGCGCCTCGCCGAATATCGGCATCAGATCGCCAAGATCGGCAAGCCGGTCGACCGTAGCGAATGGTGGATGACGCCGCAGACAGTCAACGCGGTCAATCTGCCGGTGCAGAATGCGCTCAACTTCCCGGCCGCGATCCTCGAAACGCCGTATTTCGACGCCAAGTTCGACGCGGCGGCGAATTACGGCGCGATCGGTGCGGTGATCGGTCATGAGATCAGTCACAGCTTCGATAATCTCGGCTCGGATTTCGATTCGACCGGCCGGCTGCACAATTGGTGGACTCCCGCCGATCTCAAGCATTTCGAAGCCGCCGGCGCAGCCCTGGCCGCGCAGTATGATGCCTATGAAGCGCTGCCCGGACTGCACCTCAACGGCAAGCAGGAACTGGGCGAGAATATCGCCGATGTCGCCGGCCTGACCGCATCGTATGAAGCGTATCGTGCTTCGCTCGGCGGCAAGGAGGCACCGGTGATCGACGGGCTGACCGGCGACCAGCGCTTCTTCCTCGCCTTTGGCCAGAGCTGGCGCACCAAGATGCGCGAAAAGGCGCTTCGTGCGCGCATCGCGACCGATGTCCATGCTCCGGCGCCGTGGCGCGTGCAGACCGTGCGCAACCTCGATGCATGGTATGCGGCGTTCGCTGTGAAGCCCGACGAGAAACTGTACCTCGCGCCGGACAAGCGCGTGAAGGTCTGGTGATCCGATACGGCGGCGCGGATCACTCGATTCCGGGTGGACGCGCCGTCGGCCAGGTCATGCTTGGTGCCGTTTCATGATCGATGCGGCGGTGGCCGGGAGACGATAAAGGCCGCGCAGCCTCCGAGCAGCAGCGCCACGACCAGCGCAAGCCAGAGCGACGGGTGAGCGCAGAGCAGAAACAGGCTAAAGCCCAACGCCATCCCGCTACAGGCGGCGATCTTCGCCGCGCGCGGTATCGCTTTTTCACGACGCCAGGCACGCAATACCGGCCCGAAGCGCGGATGATCGAGCAGCCACGCCTCCAGCTTGGGCGAGGATCGGGCGAAGCAGCCTGCGGCCAGGATCATGAAGATCGTCGTCGGCATGAGCGGTACGACGACACCGATCAGCCCGAGCCCCACACAGAATAGACCGAGTAGAAGCCATCCCGTCCGAACGGCGCTCGCGACCGGCGTTCTGTCGGGCGGCTGTTCACCCGATATTGGCATCGATCGGCTCAAGGAAATACATGAAGGCCGCTTTAGCGGCTGTCGTCCCACGTGTCTCCCCGCCTGGCGCGGACGCAAGCGTATCGGGCGCGGTCGCGAATTCGGGTCAGTTCGGGGGGGCGTCAGGATAGGGCTGGTGGTGAAAATCACACGCTTGGTACCTGTTCGTCTATCGGCAGATGACGACTAGAGCCGGTCGTTCCGCGCCGCCAGGGTGAACGTCCGGTGCTGTCGCAACCGGCCATGCGCATCTTCAAAAGCCGTCAGTCGGCAACGTGCCGTAATTCGAGACGCTCGCTCCCGATTACTGCCGCGATCGGCCGGCCCAACGCCACCGACATTGGAGTTAGGTCGATCGCCGGCATCAGCCTCTGCCCTCTCAATGTACGTTGAAGGGTGAGCGTCGCACCTTCGGCCAATTCGTCGCAAGAGCGGTGGAAAGCTTGCCGCTTGAGTGCGACGGTCAGCGTGCGAGTTCAGCGCGAAAATCAGGTTGGGAGCCCGAATGCCGCCAATACTCTTCCAGTCCGGTTCGTTCGAGTATTGTCGCAAATCCGGGGAGCTCCCGCAGATTGAAGGTGTCGCGTCGAAAGAGGACGACACTGTCGGGTTGTCCAGCGAGGGTATAGGTGCCCATCATGTTCACGCCGGGAGCCTGTGCCTGGGGCGGGTCCGAACGGAATATCTGATCGGCGATCTCAAGTGCGGCTTCGGGCTGATCCAATGTCGTCAGCGCGTGGATCGCGACGGTTGCGGGGGCGATGCCGATCCGTGCGAAATCGGTAAAGTTCTTGCGCGCGGCGGCCATGTCGGCGGGGCGGCGGTCGCGCTTGGCGATGAGGTGCAGGCGGCGGCGGGCGAGGTTGGGGTCGTCCGGCGAAACGCCGGGTGGCGGCGCGTCGAGCAAGGACTGTACCCGGTCATAATGGCGGGCGACGACGTTCATCCGCACGCATTCCGACCACACGAGCATGATACCGGGCCACAGCGCATAGGCTTCCTCCATCGCCGTAATAGCGTCGGCATCACGCCCGATGTCGAACAGCGCGCCCGCCAGATCGAGCGCGATCGCGGGGCTGAGCGGGTTGGTTTTGCGCAAGACGGTCAAGCGCTCGACCGCTTCTTTGGTGCGGCCTACCGACAGTAGGGAATGGGCGTGGAGGTGAAGAAGGCTCACGCTATCTGGTGTGTTCGCCAGCCCGTTTTGGAACAGCGCTTCGATCTCTCCCCAATTGTTGAATCGCGGCACTAGATTGGCGAGCGTGCCGTAAGCCTGGCCCAGCCCAGGATCGAGGGCGAGGGCGCGGTCTATCGACCGGCTACTTTCGGCGCGGGCGGGTCCCTGCATCGGTGCGGGGAGGTACAGCATCAACAACCGTTGCGCCTCGGCAAGTGCTGCCCAACCCGGCGCGAAGTCCGGCGCGCGCGTGATGAGTTGTTTCAGATAGGCCAATGCCTGTTCGAGCGGCTCACGGGACGGTTGCTCCAGTCCGACCAGCGCCCGTGCGAAGAGGTCGCGCGCAAGCGGGTCCGCAATCGGGGCGGATGCCCCCGTGGAAGGCGGAGGCGCAGGGTCCGGCGCAACTGTGTCGACGGGAAGCGGCTGGATCAGGCGGTAGCCGATCCGTGGCAAAGTCTCGAGGCGGGATGTGGGTGCCGATGCAGCGATAAGGCGACGCAACAGGCTGATGACGCGGTTCACGGCATCCGGGCTTACGGTTACGCCGCCCCAGCATCTGGCGGTCAACTCCTCCCGGGAGACGGTTCCGCCGTCCGCTCGGGCCAGCGCGATAAGGACCTGCATCAGGCGCGGCTCCAGCCGTTCCGACACATTACCGTGCTGAACTTCACCACTGGACGGGCGAACGCGCAGCCCGCCGATCGAGAAGTCGGTTTCGTCCGCTAGGCGGATCGGCCGCGGCGCGATGCGGGAATGTTGCTCCACCCAATCCTCCTATTCCGACAGTGATTTTCGCGTCTCGCGCCTTCGTCAGCATTTCATAAGCTTCGCATCAGGTTTTCATCAGCCTAGCCGGCTTCCCACAGTATTACCGCCCTGTATTCATTGTTCTTGGAAGAGCATCGCGAACGATGTGAAGGTAGCTTGGAGGTATCGATGCGTAGCGGTAGAAAATATGCCATTCTTTTGACGGCTGCATTAGTTGCGGGCGCGGCTTCCACGCCAGCGATGGCGCAGGATTGGTATGTCTCGGGCGCGGCGACAATATCGGTGCTCGATGATCCGGATTCGATCATTCACAACGCCCCCACACCCGGTGCGACCTTATACATCACGAACGTCCTCGAAGATACCGGCTGGGGTGGACAGGCCGCAATCGGGCACCGTTTCGGGCCCGTGCGGATTGAGGCGGAGGTCGGGCGCACGCACACAGACGCAAAGCGCTACGTCGTTACCGCGCCGATCAGCAATGACCTCCCGCAGACCGGCGGAGACACGGTGACTCGGTTCATGGCCAACGCGTATTTCGATGTGCCGCTCAAGGGCATCGGCGTGCAGCCTTATTTCGGTGCTGGCGTCGGCTACGCGACCGTTCACGTCACGACCAAGGCGTCCAGACCGTTCGGCCCGCCGACCGAGCCTACTCAATTGATCGACGATCACGTCAACGGAGTCGCGTGGCAGGCGATGGTGGGAATGGCCGTGCCGCTGTCCGCGCGTTTCGCTGTCACTGCGCAATACCGGTACATCAGCGCCGGGACACTGCACGGCGAAGATACGCGCGGGCAGGATTTCCAGACCAATATCCACGGTCACAATGTCGATCTCGGGGTCCGCTTCTCCTTCTAGCACGCGCTCGAGCCGGGCCATCCACAACATTGGCGAAGACAGAAGATGGCGTCACCGGCGTTGTCAGAACCCGACAAAAATTCGGCACGATCCCAATGGGACGCGGCGGCTGACGGCTGGAATGAACAGGCACCGCAAATTCGTGCCTGGCTCGGTGATGCGACGGCCGCAATGCTCGACATGGCGGACGTAGGGCCGGGCATGAAGGTGCTGGATGTTGCGGCGGGCCTGTCGAGTTCGACGACGACAACATTTTGTTAGATCCAGGACGAAGGGAACAGAGATGACAGAGATGTATCTCGGGCAACAGCACGAAGACAAGTTGCTGCGCCTGCACAATCCCCTGCGAGCCGACTGGTGGCTTTTTCAGGATCGCCAGCAGAATCATCCATTGGGCAGACGCTGCAACGCATAACGCCAGCTAACCGGCTGCCGGCAGCAGACGGGTGCCTCGCGATCGCCAGCGTTGCGCGCGGCAGGGCAAGCTTTCCCGCCGGTCTCTGCAATTTCCAAGGTCCAAGGGGGACACATGACCAATTTCTCTATGCGCCATCGGCGCACGTTGCTTTGTGCGTCAGCCATATTCTGCACGGCCATGTGGTCGGGATCGGCCTGGGGCGCTGCGCAGGGTTGCGTCCCGCAATCGCCAGGCAGCAACATCTATACCTGCATTTCGCCAGCCGGCACGGTGACCACCACCCAGAACATCAACGCCGGCGGGAATTCACCACCCGTGGTGATTACCGCTGATCCCGGCTTTTCACTCAAGACAACCAGCGGCGATGCCATCGACGTCGACGCTATTGGCAGCTTTGCCGACGATGCCACCTCATCGATCATCGGTGCCGCCAACGGCGTCAGGTTCGGGAGCACCGCCGGCACCGGCGCGATCAGCGTGACCGCCAATGGCACTATCACCGGCCAGAACGGCTACGGCATCTACATGCCCGGGAGCGGCGGCCCGACTACCCAGAAGCTGACGATCAACGCGGGCGCGAAAGTCAGCGGCAGCAACGGCGCTGTGTATGTGCTCTCCCAATCCGCAGGCGACATCACCGTGGTGGCGAACGGCACTCTGACCAACGGCATCCAGGGCACCGTTCTAGCCGTGTCGCAGATGTCCAGCGCCGCCAATGCCGGAAACGTCAACATCACCGTCGGCGGCACGGTGACGGATATAACCAGCTCCCTACAGGCCAGGGGGTATTGGGGCATCGTGGCGGGGAACAACAGCCAGAACATAACGATCAACCTGACGAGCACCGGTGTCGTCAATGCGCATCAGGGGATTCTCGCCGGGGGCGTCGGCGACGTTTCTGTCATCATCGATGGCAAAGTGAGCGCCGACATGGACGAGCAGGCGCTCAATGTGAATACGAACAACGGCATCAGCATCAAGGTCGGTGCGAGCGGCACCATCAACGGCGATGTTTATGCCTCCGGGTCCGCGCCCGCTGTGGGTAGGAGCGTGACCTTCACCAATGCCGGCACGATAAATGGCGGTGTCACGCTCGATCGCGGGATCGCGGTCGCGAACCAGGATGTCACCTTCACGAATACCGGAACGATCAACGGCGCGGCCACGGGTTCCAGCGCAATTTTCATCAACCGCGGCGGCACGACCCTTCTTCAGGGCGGCGCCATCACGGGCAACGTGACAATCCTCGGCGGCGATGTGGTGACCTGGTCGGGCGGCACCCTTAACGGCGGCATCCAGGTTGGCGATGATGGCAGCAGTTCACATGCCAGCACGGTCAATATCGTCGGCATTTCGGAGGCGAACCTCGAGAATGTGACGTACGTCAGGAGCAGTTTGGCGCAATTGGCGCAAGTCGATATTCTGAACCTGAATGGCATCACCTACCACGGTGGGAAATTCGGCGAGATAACCGGGTTCCGTGCGCTCAACTTCATCAATAATACCGACTGGACGCTGGCTAACTCTGGCTCCGTGACCCAGATCAGCAACGTCACCATCGATTCCACCTCGATGCTGCGCGCGGGCAATAACATTAACGCGACCCTCGGTGATGTTTCCTTCAACAACGCCGGTACGCTCGATCTGAGTAACGGCAACCATGCCGGCAGTCGGCTGTTTGTCCCGGGCCGCTTTACCCAGGCTTCGACCGGAAATCTGGTGATCGGGGTCTCGCCAGCCGCGATCGACCTGGTGTCGGCGACCGGCAATGCCAGCCTGGCCGGCACGGTGACTTTTGCCTGGGCGCCGGGCACTTACAGCGCCGGCACGCGCAGCTTCGTGCATTCGGCCGCTGCGCTTTCCGGAACCTTTGCCACCGTGGCGAATGCCTCGGGAACCAGCGCCCCCAGCGGCTTCGACGTAAGCGTCGGCTACACCGGCACCGACGCGCAGTTGGTGCTGGGCACGCCTACTCCAACGCCAACGCCAACGCCTACTCCAACGCCAACGCCAACGCCAACGCCAACGCCAACGCCAACGCCTACTCCAACACCAACACCAACACCAACACCAACCCCCACACCCACACCCACTCCGACCCCGGCACCCACGCCTACTCCCACCCCGACACCAACGCCGGTTATCGTCGCGCCGGCCGACGCGCGGATCTTCAGCGCGCAGGGCTTTGCCTTTGCCGCCGCTAACGAGCAGGATGTCATCGCGCTTCTCTCCCGGACCGAAGCGGATGGCGGCGGCCACACCGCGTACAATCTGGGGATGGCCTCAGGCCCAAGGGCCCGGATATGGCTTGATCTGGGCGGGCGGTCACTCTCGTCGGGTGGCTCTCGCACGTTGCTGCCCTTTTCGTCGCACGACCTCACCATCGAGGCTGGCGGCGATGTCACGCTGGGCTCGGGTGGGCGCCTCGGCGTTGCGCTGGGCTATGGCCGGCAGAAGCTGAGCGACGCAGCCGGCGGCGATGGCCAGAGCGACACCCTGCGCGTCAACATCTATGCCTCGCAGTCGATCGGCCCGGTCGGCCTGTCGGCGGTGGCCAGCTATGCCCATGGCTGGATCGATACCGACCGAGAGACGGGCATCGGCCGGGCGCATACCAGACGGCAGATCAGCGAGTGGCTGGGCGGGGTTCAGGCCGCGGCTCCGTTTCAACTGGCCGGCGCGACGATCACCCCGGAGGCCGGTGTTGTCGTCTCTCGTCTGCGCGCCGATGGTTTTGCCGAGGCCGGTAGCGTGCCCGGCTCCTTCCTGATTGCCGGCCGGGCAACGGCGCGAACTTTCGCCTCGCCCTTTGCCCAGATCGGCTGGTCTTACACGATCACGCGGCCGGACGGTTTGCAGATCATCCCCGATGCTCGGATTGGTTATCGCTACAGCCGGGCGGCGTCGGGCGCACCGGTCACGCTGGTCGCCGCCGACGGAACACTGTTCGAGGGCAACCGCATCGACCTGCCCAGCGGCAGCCTGACCGCGGGTGCCAGCCTGACGGTCCATCAGGGGCTCTGGACTGGCTTCGTCACTTGGCGCGGCCAGTTTGGGTCAACCTGGCAGGACAATGGCGGCACGGTCGGCGTGCGGCTGGCATTCTGAAGTGCGCATGCCGTTTTTCCGCACCACTCCACCACCGTGGTCGCCATTCGGGCGGGCAAAGCGCCAGCCTGATCTGCCCAATCGCCTCATTCGATTCCGAGAGGTCCAACGCGCATTCGTGAATCTGTCCGATCAGATAGCCGAGGGTCATTCAGCCGAGCGGCTGATCGCCATAGTGAACGACCAGAACACCACCTGTACCCGGGCCAACGGCCAATTCTGCATTGTCAATGTCGACGATTGCAATCCCAGCTCACGAGGAGGATTTTCTATGACGCAATCTCTTTTTAGTTCGATCCAAGCCCTTCGGTTCCTGCGTCGCCTTGCGTCTGCTGCGCTGTCGGTCTCGGCATTAAGTCTTTTCGCTGCGCCGGCAGCGGCGCAAGTGCAGGGGGATTTTATCGGCGGCAGCTCCCGCATTTGTCTCGGTGACGACGCTCAACTGACAATCACGCTAGCCAATGACTGTCCGGCACCGCCCTTTCAGGATCGAAATCTGCACGGGCTTCGCTTCGGGCCCGATGCGGCACCCACTACCCTAACCGATGACGGCAGCGCGACATTCGGCGGTAGCGCGATCTTCAATGGCGGCGTACAGTTCAATGGCCAGGTGAATCTCGCAGGCTACACAACCGTAAACCAGCTCAATTCAGGCAGCATCGTCAACTCGGGGACGATTTCGACCAACAACCTGAACACAAGCGCGCTGCACGTCACCGGGAATGGAAGCTTTTCCGGTGCACTGTCATCCGACACTTTCTATGCGAATTCCGCCACCATTGCCGCGCTGCACGTGCCTGGCGCGGCGACTTTCGACACTACCGTAACCGTCGGCGGCAGCTTGACGGCGCACAGCATCACCGCGACCAATGGCCTTGTCGTAGCCAGCGGCGCGACCATCGACGCAGGTGGCAACCGCATCCAGAATGTAGGCGCGCCGACGGCGGGCACGGATGCTGCAAACAGGGATTATGTGGACAGCACGGTCCAGTCCGTGCAATCGGGTGTCGCCGCGCTGGGTACGCAGGTTGCGAACCACGAAACCAGAATCGCCGCCGTGGAAACCGTCAATACTCAGCAAGAAACCCACCTCACCGCGATCGACACCCGGAACGCCACGCAGGACGTCCACCTGACCGCAATCGATATCCGTGACGCGGCGCAGGACAGTCACCTGTCTTCCATCGATACGGTGAATGTTGGCCAGGACGCTCGAATGACCGCGATCGAATCGGTCAACTCCCAGCAATCGCAGCAGATCAGCACGCTGCAGGATCAGGTCGGCGGGTTGCGCACTGATGTGGCCGGGCTCCACCAGGATATCCGCCGCGCCAATGGCGGCATCGCCGCCGCGGTCGCGCTCGGCGGTACGATGATCGTGCCCGACAGCAAACTGTCTTTCTCGTTCAACCTCGCGACCTATCGCAGCGAACAGGCCTATTCGGGCTCGATCGTCGGGCGGGTGTCGAACAAGGTCTATGTCCAGGCCGGCTTTGGCGGCTCGACCGTGCGCGGATCGAGCGCGGGACGGATCGGCCTCACCTTCGGCCTATGACGAGCCTCGGACGCCGCCCTTCCCCGACGGGAGGGGCGGCGATCCGGCAATGCCCTCAGGATATCCGGACGATATGATGAGCAAGTCCATCCGCAACCCGCTTGTGGCCGCCGCCGTCGCGGGAACGCTATTCGCGGCACTGCTGTTTGCCGAGCAGAGCGTCGTCGGCCTTCATTTAGGCGCCACCAAATTCGTTTTGCCGATGGTCGTCTTCTCCGGTCTGTTCGCCTCCCTCAACGCGCTGGCGGGTAATCGCCGGGTGCTGGTCGCGAACGACGCGCGAAAGGCGGAGATGCTCGCGTTTCCGCCCACGCCGGGGCATGGCTGGATCGCGGTGATGCGCGACAGGAAAAATGGCGCACCTTCGATTGGCTTCGACATGTTCGTCGATGCCAAGGTGATCGCCCAGCTGTTGCCGAAGCGCTTTACCATCACGGCGTTGCCGGAGGGTACGCACCACCTCTTCGCGGATATTCCAGGCGCTCCCGGCCCCTCGGCGGTGGCGCCTCTCGAAGTCGATGTGGTTGAGGGCTGCGTCATGATCTTCGCGATCCGGACATCGATCGGCGTGTTTCGCACCTCGCCCCGGCTTGAACCCGTCGCGAACACGCCAGAGGCGCGCGCTGTGCTCGCCCGGATGCTGCTGGTGGAAGCCGAGGCGGCATGGTCATGAGCGGGGCCGTGATTGCGACCTCGAGCCCGATCATCGTCCAGGTCGCAGCGACGGCGCTGCCCTTATTGTTGTTCGCGGCCATCGGCATCATTCTGTTCCTCCGCCGGGGGCGGGTGGCCGGTTCGCCTCCTGCCCCGCCCGTGATCACATCGGACGAGGTGACGACCGTGCCGGTGCGTGCGCTCTACTTGCGCCATGCCGGTCTTCTGGGCGGCACATCGCAGAACAGCATGAACCCCCGCTTCGCGATCGCGCTGGACGGCATCCACTTCAAACTGTTCCGGGAAAGCCGGCTGACTTTTGCGAGCATCGAACATATCGACCTTCGCGAGCGGTTCGGTAGGACCTACCTCCTGTTCATCAACGCGGGCAACCCCCGCTTGCTCAGCGTCAGTGTGGCGGATCGCGCCACCGCGAAGCAGGTGCTGGAGGCACTGCCCCGTTCCGTGGCGCTTACGCCGGAAGCAGCGACGGTCCGCGATGGCTCTGCCGCGGCTGCGACGCCCGGATTGCGTCGCTACAGGGGGCCGATACGATAGGTCCTGAATGCGCGACCCTGACCTTTTACCGTTATCGTCGCGGTGCAGCGTGGGAAGTCATAACCACTGTTTGGCGGACGCAAGTGGCGATAGTTCGGTCCACTTGTGGGACATACGGGATTGATTCAACACCCGCGGTTTTTGGCTTTTTAGGCGGAACATTCAACATCGGCTGACCCGTTCCCCATAACTTGAGGAGAATTAAGTGTGGCGAGTCTAATGGAGAGCAGACATTTGAGCCTGGACACCGAGCGTCGATTCTTCTCGGCCATGGCGCTCGTCATCGCCGCAGCGAGGTTCGTGGGTTTTGCCCCAAGCTATTATCTAGCGCCGATGTTCGGTGCCAGACCGCTGCCGATTCTGCTCCATGTCCACGGAGTCGTCTTCACCGCCTCGGATATTGCTCTATGTCGCGCAGACCTTGCTTGTCTCGGCGGGGCGTACCGAGATCCACCGGACCGTGGGTCCGGTTGCGGTGGTACTGGCCATTGCGATGGTCCCTCTCGGCATCGTGACCGCGATCATCACTAAGCAGATCGCAGCAGCCCATCACTTGCCGCCGCAGGCATCGCGATGCGCAAGCGGTCGGCGTGGCACAAGCGGCTGATGCTGCTGGGAACGACGACCATCCTGACGACGCCGCTCGCACGAATTACGCGCTTCACGAATATCGGGCTGCTCCCGGCGCACGGAGGGATGATTTTGACCGACATCCTGCTTGCAGCGCTAGCGATCCACGACGTGAGGTCGCGTGGCAAGCTGCATCCCGCAACGATCTGGGGCGGCGGCTTCTTTCTTGCGACACAGGTGCTGCGGGTCGCCCTCAATGTAACCCCCGCCTGGCAGGCATTCGCAAACGGCCTGACGGGCTAGGGCGAACGACAGCTCCCAGAGACTGCGCGGCTGGCTTGCGTAAGCGCAGCGGGCGCCGAGCCGCCGTTGAACCATAGGCCTAACCGCGAACCGATACCGGCAGTCCAGCAGCGGGAATCGAACCCATTGTTGGCCGCTACCTCACCGCACGCGCCAATCCCGCGCAGCGGGTTCGTGCACCGGCCCGGCCTTGCGCGTTAAAGGACGTAGCGAGGTCCAATGCGCGAACGTCGGTTGCTGTCGAAAGCCGACGTTTATCGATTCGGACACGAATGACAGCAAGGTCCCAGAGCTGGCCGTTCAGCGTCCGGCCAGCTCCTTGTTGATGCCCAGCGCCACCAGGGTGCCGATCGCGCCCGACAGCAGGTAACCGCCCGCTGCGAGAAGCCCGAAATTGGCCGCTAGCAGCAACGCTACGAGCGGCGCGAATCCGGCGCCGACCAGCCAGGCGAGATCGGAAGTCAACGCAGCGCCGGTATAGCGATGCGCGGCGGAGAAATTGCCCGTCACCGAACCCGATGACTGGCCGAAGGCGAGGCCGAGCAGCACGAAGCCGATGATCATGAACGCCAGTTCGCCGGCGTCGCCGCCATTGAGCAATTGTGGTGCGAAGCCGCTGAATGCCGCGATCCCGGCTGCCGACGCACCCAGCACGGTGCGGCGCCCGAACCGGTCGGCAATCACCCCCGACGCGACCACCGCGACGACTCCGAACGCGGCGGCGATGATCTCTATCACCAAGAAGCGGGCGGGGTTCTCGTCCGTAAACAGGAACACCCAGGACAGCGGGAACACCGTGACCATGTGAAACAACGCAAAGCTGGCGAGCGGTGCGAATGCGCCGATGACGATGTTGCGCCAGTCGCCGCGCACCGTATCGATCACGCGTGAGGGCTGCAGTTCGCGGCTCGCGAACAATGTGGCGTAATCCGGTGTCGAAACGATGCGGAGCCGCGCGAACAACGCCACGACGTTGATCGCAAAGGCGACGAAGAAGGGGTAGCGCCAGCCCCAGTCGAGGAAGTCGGCGTTGGACAGGGTCGTCACGAAGAACGCGAACAATGCGCTCGCCACCATCAGGCCGAGCGGCGCGCCGAGTTGCGGGATCATCGCGTACCAACCGCGCTTGTTGGCCGGCGCGTTCAGTGCGAGCAACGAGGCGAGCCCGTCCCATGCCCCGCCCAGCGCAACGCCCTGGCCGAGACGAAACAGGGCGAGCAGCACCGCCGACCAGATTCCGATCGTCTCAAAGCCGGGCAGGAAGGCGACCGCAGCGGTCGATCCGCCGAGCAGGAACAGGGCGATGGTCAGCTTGGTGCCGCGCCCCATCGCCTCGTCGATCCACAGGAACGCCAGCGACCCCACCGGTCGCGCGACAAAGGCGAGCGCGAAGATCGCAAAGGAATAGACCGTGCCGGTCAGCCGATCGACATAGGGAAAGACCAGGCTGGGGAAGACCAGCACCGAGGCGATCGCATAGACGAAGAAATCGAAGAATTCGGACGTCCGCCCGATGATCACGCCGATGGCGATCTCGCCCGGCGCGACATCGCTGTGCCGCGCATTGATCGCGCGGGCGTCGCGTTCGGCCGTACCGGATGTCGGGGCCCGGGATGTCGGGGCGATGTGCGCGGTCATGAACGATGCTTCCTGATGAGCGGCGGGCTGATGGGCGGGTGGAGAATGCCGATCACGCGCCTTTATGCGCTCATTCGATGGTCTTGGGGATTGGACAAAATGTCCAATGTTGCGCTGCAACGCAAAGGCGTAGCGGGCAAGCATGCCAAAGGTTTTTCGCATTATTTGCCCATCCGCCGCGACCTTCGCGCTCCTGTTGCTCGGCGGGTGCAATATGGTCGTGATGAACCCGATGGGCGATGTGGCGGTACAGCAGCGCAACCTGGTGATCATCGCCACGATATTGATGCTACTCATCGTCATACCGGTGCTCGCGCTGATCGGACTGTTCGCCTGGCGTTACCGCGCGTCGAATAAGGATGCGCGCTACGAGCCCGACTGGGACCATTCGACCCAGCTCGAACTGGTCATCTGGGCGGCACCGCTGTTGATCATCATCTGCCTTGGTGCGGTGACCTGGACCGGCACCCATTTGCTCGACCCTTATCGTCCGATCGAGCGCATCGCGCCGGGCCGGAAGGTCGTGCCGAACGTCAAGCCGCTCGAGGTGCAAGTGGTCGCGCTCGATTGGAAATGGCTCTTCATTTATCCCGAATATGGCATTGCGACGGTCAATGAACTTGCCGCGCCGGTCGATCGACCGATCATGTTCCGGCTCACCTCCTCCTCGGTGATGAACGCGTTCTACGTGCCGACGCTTGCCGGCATGATCTACACCATGCCGTCGATGGAGACGAAGCTCCACGCCGTGATCAACAAGGCCGGCGACTATGAGGGCTTCTCGTCAAACTATAGCGGCGCGGGCTTTTCCGGCATGCGCTTCCGCTTTCATGGGCTGACCGATCAGGACTTCGCGGCGTGGGTCGCGCGCAACAAGGCGGCCGGCGGTGATCTCACCCGTGCGCGTTACCTGCAACTCGAAAAGCCGACCGAGAAGGTGCCGGTGATGCGCTTCGCCAGCGTCGCGCCGGGCCTGTTCGACGCGGCGGTCGGGCAATGCGTCCAGCCCGGCACGCCGTGCATGGCCGACATCATGAGGAAGGACGCGGGCATGGCGGGGATGGACCATATGGCTGCACCATCGAAGCAGCCCGAATCCCCGCTGACCACCGCCGCCCCCGGCAGTCCGCCCCCGGTCGACCCAGCACATGTCGATCATCGCTCGCACGGCGCGCCGTCGGACGCGACGCCGCCCAAGCAGCCTGCCCTCTAAATGGCCATTCCAATGCAGATCTCACCGCTTTCCGTCAGCCCGATCTTCGGCCGCTTCACGCTGGAATCGCTGCCGCTGCACGAACCGATCGTCATGGCGACCTTTGCCGGCGTCGCGCTGGGCGGCGTCGCGTTGCTCGGTGCGCTGACCTGGTTCAAACTCTGGGGCTATTTGTGGCGCGAATGGTTCACCACCGTCGATCACAAGCGCATCGGTATCATGTACATGATCCTCGGCCTGGTCATGCTGCTGCGCGGCTTTGCCGATGCCGTGATGATGCGGTTGCAGCAGGTGATGGCGTTCAACGGGTCCGAGGGATATCTCAACGCGCATCATTATGATCAGATCTTCACCGCGCACGGGGTGATCATGATCTTCTTCGTGGCGATGCCGCTGGTCACCGGGTTGATGAACTATGTCGTGCCGCTGCAGATCGGCGCGCGCGACGTGTCCTTCCCGTTCCTCAACAATTTCAGCTTCTGGATGACCGCGGCCGGCGCGATTACGGTGATGATGAGCCTGTTTGTCGGCGAATTCGCGCAGACCGGCTGGCTCGCCATGCCGCCCTTGTCGGGGATCAGCTACAGTCCCGGGGTCGGGGTCGATTATTATATCTGGTCGTTGCAGATCGCCGGCGTCGGGACCTTGTTGTCGGGCGTCAACCTGATCGCGACCATCGTCAAGATGCGTGCGCCGGGCATGACCATGATGCGCATGCCGATCTTCTGCTGGACCGCGCTGTGCACCAACATCCTGATCGTCGCCGCCTTTCCGGTGCTGACTGCGGTGCTCGGGCTGCTGTCGCTCGACCGCTATGCCGACACGGCCTTCTTCACCAACACGCTTGGTGGCAACCCGATGATGTATGTTAACCTGATCTGGATCTGGGGCCATCCGGAAGTCTACATCCTGATCCTGCCCGCCTTTGGCATCTTCAGCGAAGTGACCTCGACCTTCTCGGGCAAGCGGCTCTTCGGCTACACCTCGATGGTCTATGCGACGGCGGTCATCACCTTGCTCGCCTACGTCGTTTGGCTGCACCATTTCTTCACCATGGGGTCGGGCGCCAACGTCAATTCCTTCTTCGGCATCACGACGATGGTGATCTCGATTCCCACCGGCGCGAAGATCTTCAACTGGCTGTTCACCATGTACCGCGGGCGCATCCGTTTCGAGCTGCCGATGATGTGGACGATCGCGTTCATGATAACCTTCGTGATCGGCGGTATGACCGGCGTTCTCCTCGCCGTGCCACCGGCCGATTTCGTACTGCACAATTCGCTGTTCCTCGTCGCGCATTTCCACAATGTGATCATCGGCGGCGTGCTGTTCGGGCTGTTCGCCGGAATCAATTACTGGTTCCCCAAGGCATTCGGTTTCCGGCTCAACGAATTCTGGGGGAAAATGTCCTTCTGGTTCTGGGTGCTCGGTTTCTATTTCGCCTTCATGCCGCTCTACATCCTCGGCCTGATGGGCGTGACGCGCCGCCTGCGCACCTTCGAGGATCCGAGCTTGCAGATCTGGTTCGGCATCGCCGCGTTCGGGGCGGTGCTGGTCGCGATCGGCATCGGCGCGATGCTGGTGCAATTCTATGTCAGCATCCGCGACCGGGAAAAACTGCGCGACGATAGCGGCGATCCGTGGAACGGTCGCACGCTCGAATGGGCGACGTCCTCGCCACCGCCCGACTATAATTTCGCTTTCTCGCCCGTGGTGCATAATGGCGATGCCTGGGCGGACATGAAGCAGCGCGGCTATCAGCGCCCGACCCAAGGGTTCAAGGCGATCCACATGCCGAGCAACACCGGCACCGGCGTGATCATCGCCGCGCTAAGTATGGCGTTCTCGGTCGGCATGATCTGGTATGTATGGTGGCTGGCGGCGCTCAGCTTCGTGGCGATCCTGGTCGTCGCGATCGGCCACACCTTCAACTATCGCCGCGATTTCCACATCCCGGCGGAGGAGGTCATCGCGATCGAAGACAAGCGCACGCGATTGCTCGCGGCGGGAGCGGCGGCATGAGCGCGACCGTGAGCACTGGCGCGATCGACATGGCCGCGGACGACGTCTTCTACCTGGTCGATGAACATGATCATCCGGAGGGTTCGAGCACAATGCTCGGCTTCTGGATCTATCTGATGAGCGACTGTCTGATCTTCGCGATGTTGTTCGCGACGTACGGCGTGCTCGGCGCAAGCTATGCCGGTGGGCCGGGCCCGCGCGAACTGTTCGACCTGCCTCTGGTCGCGCTCAACACCACGATGCTGCTCTTTTCCTCGATCACCTATGGCTTCGCGATGCTGGCGATGACCGAGGGCAAGGTGAGGGGGACGCAAGGCTGGCTGGCGGTGACCGGCCTGTTCGGTCTCGCGTTCCTGGGCATCGAGTTGTACGAATTCGCGCATCTCATCCATGAAGGCGCAGGGCCGCAGCGCAGCGCTTTCCTGTCGTCCTTCTTCACTTTGGTCGGCACGCATGGCCTGCACGTCACCTTTGGCCTGATCTGGCTGGTGACGCTGATGGTGCAGGTCCAGTTGAAGGGGCTGATCCCCGCCAATCGTCGTCGGCTGATGTGCCTCAGCCTGTTCTGGCATTTTCTCGACGTCATCTGGATCGGCGTCTTCACCTTCGTCTATCTGATGGGAATGCTGCGATGAGCGCCTCCGCCAATGTTCCCCCTGCTCATGGTCTGGGTCATGCCGACGCGCACGGCCATGATGACGAGGAAAGCCATGGCACGCGCAAGGGCTATGTGATCGGCTTCGTGCTCGCCGCGATCCTGACCGCGATCCCGTTCTGGCTGGTCATGACGACACCGTTTTCGAAACCAGTAATCGCGCTGATCATCATGGCTTTCGCCGCGGTGCAGATGGTCGTGCACATGATCTTCTTCCTGCACATGAACCGGCGGGCAGAGGGCGGCTGGTCGATGATGGCGCTGCTGTTCACCGTGGTGATCGTCGGCATCGCGCTGAGCGGGTCGCTCTGGGTGATGTACCATATGAACGCCAATATGACGCCGATGCCGCAGGCCATGGACCCTATGTAGTGACGCCGGCGCGCACCGTTTCCGCCCGCGCTGTCGTCGCGGGGCTGGTGGCACTGCTGCTCGTCGCCATGCTGGTTGCGCTCGGCACCTGGCAGGTGAAGCGGCTGGCCTGGAAACGCGACCTGATCGCGCAGGTTGACGCCCGCATCCACGCCGCGCCCGTCGCCGCCCCCGGCTCCGCAGACTGGCCGGCGATCGATGCACCGCGCGCGCAGTATCTGCGCGTGCGGCTCGCAGGCGATTTTCTCCTGATCTCGCCGACGCTGGTCCAGGCGGCCACGGAGCGCGGTGCCGGCTGGTGGGTGATGGCGCCGTTGCTGACCCGGCAGGGGTTCGTCGTGCTGGTCAATCGGGGCTTCGTGCCGACGCGCGTCGTTCCCCCGCCACAATCCGGTCCTGTCATTCTGACCGGCCTGCTGCGCATCACCGAGCCGGGCGGTGGTTTCATGCGCTCGAATGATCCCGCGCGCGACGCCTGGTATTCGCGCGACGTCGCCGCCGTCGCCGCGGCGCGCGGGCTGGGGAGCGTTGCGCCTTATTTCGTCGATCTGGATGCGGCGTCGGCACCGCCCGGCGGCCCGATCGGCGGGCTCACGGTGATCGCCTTTCCGAACAATCATCTCGTTTACGCGATCACATGGTATATCCTGGCGATGATGGTCGCCGGCGCCCTTGTCATCTTGCTGCGCGCGGAACACCGCGCGGTGCCGCGATGACCGCGCTGGTCGCTCCGCGCTCACTCGCCCCGACTGATGCCACCGCGTCGCAGAACATGTTGCAACTGGTGCAATTGCGCTGGCTGGCGATCGCCGGCCAGTGCGTAACGATCCTGCTGACCCATTACGCCTTTGGTATCGCGCTGCCGATCGTGCCGATGCTCGCCGTGCTTGCCGGACTCGCGCTGCTCAACACTATCAGCATGTTGTGGCTTAGCTCCGGGCGGCCGATCGACAATCGCGCATTGCTCGCCGCGTTGCTGCTCGACGTGCTGTGTCTGTCGGTGCAGCTCTATTTCAGCGGCGGCGCGACCAATCCGTTTGTGTCGCTGTTCCTGCTTCAGGTCGTGCTCGGTTCGGTGCTGCTCAAGCAAGGATCGACCTGGGTCGTGGTGGTGGTGACCAGCATCGCCTTCGCGCTGCTCACAATAATCTACCGCCCGATCGTCCTGCCGGACGATTATCGCACCTCGCTCTTCCAGCTCCATGTCCAGGGCATGTGGGTCTGCTTCGCGCTGGTCGCGGTGCTGCTCGTAATGTTCGTCACGCGCATCAATCGCAATTTGCGCGCTCGAGACGCGCATCTCGCCGCGATGCAGCGTCAGGCGGCGGAGGAGGATCATATCGTCCGCATCGGCCTGCTTGCTTCGGGCGCGGCGCATGAGCTTGGCACGCCGCTCTCCTCACTGTCGGTGATCCTCGGTGACTGGCGCAGGGCACCGGGCATCGCCGGTGATCCCGACCTTGCCCATGAACTCGGCGAGATGCAGGCCGAGGTGCAGCGCTGCAAGGCGATCGTGACCGGCATCCTGCTCGCTGCGGGCGAGGCGCGCGGCGAAGCATCGACCGTCACCAGCGTGCGCGCCTTTTTCGGCCGGGTCGTTGCCGACTGGCAGGCCGCGCGAGGTTTCACCGAGCTACACTATGACGACGCCTTCGGGGCCGATGTGCCGATCGTCTCCGACACCGTCCTTCAGCAAATGGTCTTCAACCTGCTCGATAACGCCGCGGAGACCTCGTCCGATGAAATCCGCATCGACCTGGCGCGCGACGGCGATATCCTCACTGTCACCGTTGCCGATCGCGGCGCCGGTTTTGCCGTGGCGACGCTCGACGCGATCGGGACGCCCTATAATTCAACAAAGGGGACCGCCGGCGCCGGGCTCGGCCTGTTCCTCGTCGCCAATGTGATGCGCAAGCTCGGCGGCACAATGCAGGCGCGCAACCGGCGAGGTTGTGGAGCCGAGGTGGTGCTGCGCCTACCGCTCTCCGCACTCGAATTGACAGACTAGGGTCATGGCGAACGAGCCCTTGCTCTTTCTGGTCGAGGACGATGCGGCCTTTGCCCGCACGCTGCAGCGGTCGTTCGAACGGCGCGGCTATCGTGTCGCGCTTGCCACCGATCCAGCCGAGCTCAACCGGCTGTTGGCGACCGAAACGCCGGACTATGCGGTGGTCGATCTGAAACTCGGTCAGGCTTCCGGACTCGCCTGTGTCCAGACGCTGCACGACCATGATCCCGACACCGTGATCGTCGTCCTGACCGGCTATGCCAGTATCGCGACGGCGGTCCAGGCGATCAAGCTGGGTGCGACATCCTATCTCGCCAAGCCGGCCGATACCGACGATCTGGAAGCCGCATTCGGCAAGATCGGCGGCGATGTCGACACGCCGATCGGCGGGCGGCAGACCTCGATCAAGACGCTGGAGTGGGAACGGATCCACAAGACGCTCGCCGAGAGCGACTTCAACGTATCGGAAACCGCACGCCGTTTGGGCATGCATCGGCGAACACTGGCGCGGAAGCTGGAGAAACGACCGCTGCGATAGTTTTCCGTGCGGTTCGGGAGCTTTTGGACACTTCGCGATCAGCAACTGCGTCTTGCCCGGCAAGTGCTTGAAAACGCTGGTGACCCCTACGAGAATCGAACTCGTGCTTTCGCCGTGAGAGGGCGACGTCCTAACCGCTAGACGAAGGGGCCGTTGTGCCAGAGGCGCGGCTGATACGGCGGGGGCGTGAAGACGTCAAGGCGCTGGGTCAACCTGCCGGCGCGACGCTATCCACCGATCAGCGCCACAAGGTCCATCATCGCGCGTGGCGCGGCGAGACCCGGAGTAGTCGCGACATAGCGTGGAACCCAGTAGGGCCGGAACTTCGCCTTGAAAGAACGCAGTCCGGAAAAACCGTACAGCGCCTCGCCATGGCCGTAGATCGCATGGCCGATGCGCGACCAGAGCGGGGCGAGGCGGCGGCCGGTCAGCCCCGACAGCGGCGCCATGCCGAGGTTGAAGCGCACATAGCCGTTCGCCTCACCCCATAGCATCAGCCGCACGAACAGCAGGTCCATCGCGCCATAAGGTGTATCGGGCAGATGCCGCATCAAATCGACCGACAGCTCGGTGCGGCTGCGCGTCGTCCAGATATTGGCGAAGGCGACGATCCGGCCCTCATGACGCAGCACGGCGCAGTCGAAGCGGCTGATATAGTCGGCATCGAAGCGGCCGATACTGAAGCATTTTTCGCCCCCGGCCTTGTTGCGCAACCATGCATCCGACACCTGCTGCAACTGTGGCCCGATCCCGGGAACGGCGGCCCTGGCGACGATATCGAAGACAAGCCCGGCGCCTTCGGCTTTGCGCACCGAGTGACGCAGCGTCCTGGCGGTGGGGCCGTCAAGCGTGAAGGCCGCGAGATCGACATGCGCCTCCTCGCCATACTTCATCACTTGCAGCCCCATTTCGATAAGCAGCGGCAACAGATCGTCGCTCGCCTGGTAGAAACACAACCGGCCATGCGCGGCGTCGCACAGGCCGCGCAGCCGCCACACCAGTTCGGACCAAGCCGCGTTCGGCCCGACCGGGTCGCCCATCACTACCCAGGTGCGGCCATGTACGCGGTACATCAGGAACGCGTCCGCCGAAGCCGAGACGATGAACTGCTTGTCGCCGGTAAACGCGAGCGCCGCGTCGGTACGCTCCGACGCGGCAAGCGCGGCATCGGCGACCGCCGGCGGCAAGGTGTCGTCGCCGGCTGGGCGAACGGGCGCCGAGAGCAGCCGCCAGCCCGCCACCGCGCCGAGCAACATCGCCGCACCCAGGCTGGCGCGCAGGAAGCGCGGCGCATTGCCCCGCCACGCAAAGGCCCACCACAGATCGTCGCTGTAGGGCACATGCTTATACGCGAAGAAACCGGCCCACAGGCTGAGCGCGATGGCGATCGCCGCGGCGGCGAGCCAGGTGCGCTGCAGCGGCGCGTCGAGGATGCCGGCGCGGCGATAAAAGGCCGGGCGGCAATATTGCAGCAGCGCCGCGATCACGCCGAGCAGCACGGCCTCCTCATAATCCACGCCTTTGAGCAGCGAGAAGACGATGCCACCGGCGAGGAACAGCCGCGCGGCGAGGAAACCGCTGCGCAACCGTGCGTTGATCGCCGGCGCGATCAGCAGCAGCGCGGTGCCCGCCATGCTCGCGGCGAAGTGCGATGCCTCGACGAACGGCAGCGGCGCGACGTCGGCGAGCCAGTCGATCCGCCAATGCACCGCGGGCAACGCTCCGGACACGAGCAGGATCAACCCGCCGATAAACACCAGCAGCGCAATCAACGGCGGCGCGAGGAAATAGCTGGTGCGCTCGACCAGCGACAGGCCAAGCGAGATCGGGCGGCGCAACCGATGCCCCTCGACCGAGGCGAGCAACGCCGCCGCGACGATCAGCGGCAGGACGTAATAGATCAGCCGATAAAGCAGCAAAGCGGCGAACGCCTCGCCCCCTGCGGCGGGCAGGATCGCCAGGATGACCAGTTCGAACACGCCGATGCCACCGGGAACATGCGAAACGGCGGAGGCGGTTACCGCGAGCGTATAGGCGAGGAAGAACAAGGCGAAGCTCTGCGGCCCCGATTGCGGCAGCAGCACGAACAGTGCGGCGGCGGCGGCGGCGAGATCGAGCATGGCGACGCCGAGTTGCGCGGCCATGATGCGCACCGGCGGCACCGGCAAGGTGAGGCGCCCGATGCCGATACGTTCGACACCGCGATGCCGGGCGGTGAACAGCGTCACGATCAGCGCGACGATGGCGAGGGCGATCACGCGCTGCCCGACGATCGGCAACAATGCCGGTCCGATCACGAGCGGCGCGCTGCCGGTCAGCAGCGCCAGCGCGATGATGCCCGACAGGCCGGCCCAGAAACCGGCGGAGGAGAGCAGGCCGACGCGCGCGACGTCGCCCAGGTCGAGCCCGGCCGAGGCATAGACACGGTAGCGTGCCGATCCGCCGGTGAGCAGGCTCAGGCCGAAATTATGGCTGATCGCATAGCTGGTGAAGGAGGCGAGCGCGGCGGTGCGCCAGGGCAGCCGCACGCCGATCGCGCGCAGCGACAGCGCCTCACTCAGCGTCAGCGCGAAATAGCTCAGGCCGGTCAGCGCGATCGCTGCGGCGATGCGCCCCTGCGGAATCTCGTGGAGCGCGGCGCGCACATCCTTCAGCCGCACTTCGCCCAGGATCGCATGCAGCGCCTCGAACCCGAGCAGCGCGACCGCCAATATGGCAAGCGCGATCAGCGGCCGGCGGTGCGACCGGCCCCAGGCGGTGGCGTCGCCGATGCGGTCGCGCCGGATCAGACGCGCGTCCATATCTGCGATTTGCAAAACCATCCTCCGATCAGGCAGCCCGATATTTTGAGCGTGTCGGGCGATGTCTGGATGATCCGTGAAGAGAAGCGGCGGCCCATGTCGGGCACGAACACGATGCCAGACCATTTGCCCGGCGCGGTTTCGCGATAGCCGGAGAGCAATTGCACGCCGATCAGCTCGGTCACGCCGGACTCGCGCGCATCCTGTTCCGCCGCGGGCGTGGCATGAGCGATCGTCCCGCACAGCTCGCCATTGCAGTTCATGGTGCGGACCTGGATCGTGCCCATGGGATTGTGCCACAGGCCGATGATCGGCGGCGGCGCGGGCACAGCGACGGGCTTGGCGATGACGGGCAGGGCGATGAGCGGAGCGAGGAGTGCCGCGAGCGACAGTGCGAGGCGGCCGGGACGGGTCATTGCGGCAGTTCCCTGATCTGCGAGACATGGGGGATCTGCGTGACATGGGGGATCTGCGAGACATGGGGGATCTGCGGGACATAGGGGCGGAGCGCGGCGAAGATCGTGGTGATCAGCCGCTGTTCGTCGCGGTGGAGGAAATGGCCGCCAGGTAGCGCGATGACCTGGGCATGGCCGCCCTTCAGGCTGGGGCACAGACTGTCGGTTTCTTGCTCGCCGTGGATGCAGAACAATGGCGCCCACGCGATGCTCTTCGCCGCCGCGACCGGATCGGCATCGGGCGTGCCACGATAGGCGAAGCCGGTCGGGTCGGCGCGGAAATAGACGCCCTGGCCGGGGACGACGAGCACGATCGCCGCGATATGGCTGCGCAACTCGGGCGGTAGCGATGCCGCGCCGATGCCCAATATGTCGGATCCGAACGATTGGCCGATCAGAATGACCCGATCGGCGCCGGTGCGCGTCATCGTATCGCGCACCGATTTGGCGACGATCGCATCGACATCGGCGGCGGTGCGGTGGGTGGCGAAGATGCTCGGCGAATTGATGCCGAGCACCGGCACATGACTCTCGGCCAGCGCATGCGCCACGCTGGCGCCCATGCCGAAGCGCAATCCCATATCGCCCGACATATACAGCGCGGCGACCGGTACGCGGCCATTGCCCGGGCTGGCGAAGAAACGATCAGGATCATTGTCGAAGAACCCGGCTGCCCAAGCGACCACCGCAAGCGTGACGAGCAAGAACCCGATCACGGCAAGGATCCAGCGCAGCGACGACCGGCGTCGCCGGATGGGGAAGGATATCGACATCGTGTCGCACTAGCGATGCGCGCGTTACGCGGAGATGGCGGGCCGATGACGAATTTGTCATGCGCGCGTCGCATGAAGCCGGCGTTCCACTCTGGACGAGGTGAAGTGCGATCCGTAAGCAGCGCAATGGGTGGCGGTTTGGGGCACGGAATGACGATCGATCTGCAGAGCGAGATCAAGCGGGCGGACGGCTTTCTGGCGGCGAAAGTCGGCGACGGCCAGGTGCTGCTTGATATCGACGCGGGCAGCTATATCGGAATTGACTCGGTCGGCAGTGCGATCTGGGAACGGATTGCCGAGCCGGTGACGGTCGTCGCGCTGCGCGATGCGTTGATTGATGCCTATCAGGGCGACCCGGCGGTGATCGAGGCGGATTTACTGGCTTTTATCGATCGCCTGGCTGGCGTGAAGATGATCCTGTGCGTCTGACCGTTACGCCGGCGTGAGCGACCTGTATCTCTGCGGCTGGCGGGTTCAATCAGACCTCGCTTTGCCTGAACTGGTGCCATGGGACGGCGATGACCGGCCGGTCGATATTATGATCCGCCTCCGCGCCACCCCTGAACGCCTCGACGGTGCGGTCGATGTCAGCCCGTTCCTTCAGGTATCGCAGGACGGGCGCTGCCTGCTCACCCTGAGTGAGGTGGCGACGTATTTCGTCAACGGCCCCGGCGAAGTCATGGTCGATCCGCGCGCGGGCGCGTCGCAAGCTGAAGTGAGGCTGTTCCTGCTTGGATCGGTGTTGGGCTATCTCTGCCATATCCGCAGCCTGTTTCCGTTGCACGGATCCTGCGTCGCGGTCGGCGGCAAGGCGATCGCCTTTTCCGGTCCGTCGGGCGCGGGCAAATCGACCACCGCGGCACATCTGGCGCGGCGCGGACATCCGCTGATCGCCGACGATGTCTGTGCAATCGAGATCATCGATGGCGTGCCTCATGTCCGGCCAGCCTTTCCCCGGCTGAAGCTATGGCAGGACGCGCTGGATGCGGTCGGAGTCGAATCGGCCGGGCTTGAGCGCAACCGCGCGGGCCAGCAGAAATATCATTACCGCCACGACCGGGCCGAATTCCCGACCCGGCCAGTGCCGATCGGGGCGATCGTGTTGCTCGCGCGGCCCGGGCATGGCGAGGACGAATTGCTTGAACGCCTGGCCAATCCGGTCGAGATCGTCGGTGCGCTTGGCGCGGAGATTTTCCGCCCGACCGTCGCGGCCGCACTCGGGCGAAAGCCGGCACTGTTCGAGGTTCAGGCGGCGATTGCCGGGTCGGTGCCGGTCCATCGCTGGCGCCGTCGGTTCGAGTTCGACCGGATCGAGGGATGGCTCGACAGGATCGAGGCGCTGGTCGCGCCGTGAGCGGGGTCGTCCTGCTCGCATCCTATCCAAAGTCCGGCAACACCTGGACCCGCGCCTTTCTCGCCAGCCTTGACGCCGGTGGCGGCACCCCCGACATCAACGCACTCGGGCCGTCGGCGTCGCTGAGCAGCCGAGCGCTATGCGATCTGGTGCTCGACGAGGATACAGGCGACCTGAGCAATGCCGAGATCGCGCGGGTGCGGCCTTGGATCAGCCGCCGGGTGGCAGGCGAATTCACCGCACCGGTTAAGGCGCATGACGCCTGGCTCGTCCCGCCCGGCGCGATCGAGCCGCCGTTTCCCGCCGACATTATTGACCGGGCGATCCTGATCGTGCGCGATCCGCGTGATGTGGCGCTCTCATGCGTCCATCATTTCGGTAAGTCGCTGGATGAGGTTGTCGATGACATGGCTGACCCCCAATTCTGCCTGGGCGCGACAGACAACCATGCCAACAGGCAAGTCTATCAGCTGGTATCGAGCTGGAGCCGCCACGCGGCAAGCTGGCTGGATGACACACCGTTTCCGGTGCACCTGATGCGTTACGAGGCGATGCGCGGCGATCCGGCGGCCTGTTTTGCGGCCGCGCTGCGCTTTCTGGGACGGGACGACGATCGTGCGACGATCGACCGGGCGGTTGCGGCCTCGTCGTTTGATGCGCTTGCGGCGCAAGAGAAGGAAGCCGGCTTTGCCGAGCGCCTGCGGCGATCAAGTGCGCCCTTTTTTCGTTCCGGTCGGGCCGGCGGTTGGCGCGATACGATGTCCGCCGAGACTGCCGGCCGCGTCGTGGCGGATCATGGCGCGATGATGCGTCGGCTTGGCTATCAATAAGCCTCGCCGCGAGCGATGCGCCTCAGATATTTTCCATCCGGCGGATGAATCGGCCGGCCGTGATGCCGCGGCTTACCGCCAGCAGATACACCCGGCCGACGCCGTCATAATCGGCCGATCCGATGCCGGGCCACTCGCCCAGCAGACGTGCCATCCGATCCAGGTCGAGCGCCCGACTGGCGAGCGGGCTGTCGCGCAATTGGCAGAGTTCCGCCTTTAGATCGGGCAGCGCCTCATCGAAGCTGTTCTGCCAGTCGGCGGCCTGAAGCCCCTTGCGGCGTTCACCGAGAATGACCTCCGGCACAAGACCGGCCATCGCCCGCCGGATCAGGCCGCGCGGTACACCGTCCGGCATCCATCGCTCTTCCGGGATCGTAAAGGCCAGGTCCATCACGCGACGGTCGCCGGTCGGGTCGCGGACATCGATGCCGAACAATCGCCGTGTCGACCAATGATTCTGGCCACGATGACTCGATCGAGCGAGACTGAGCAGGCGCAACCGGCGCGTATCGCTGCGGGCGACAGAATAGAGGCTACCAGCGGTTCGAATCGCCTCCTCCTCAACGCCGTGATCGGCCAGAAACTTCGGATCGGCGATCGAGAAATCATACAGGCGCGGGTCCTGTTTGCCCGCCAGACCGCGCAATCCTTTCACTGCCTGCCCGGGCAGCAGCGCGGTCGCGACCTGATTGATCACATTCAGCCAGTTTTGGCCGCCGTTGCGACGCAGCGCCATCGCGGTGCCGAACGCGGTTGTCAGCCTGCCGGAGCGTATCTGCTGCCCGAATGCGGCCATGCCGTCGTGGCTGATCGTAAGGTTGCCCATCGATCCGATCAGCATGATGCGAACGCCCCGGTCGTGGGCCGATTGATCGATGCCATTGTACCAGATGAGGTTACTGGCGTTGAGCGGAGGCAGGTCCAGGCCGGCCTCGCGAAGCTTCAATGCCTCGAACAGCGTCGAGGACGAATTCGAAATACGAACATGCGTGATGTTAGGGTATCGCGCGCTCAGTGCGGCGGCATGGGGCCATTCATCGCCGAACCGGCCAGCGGCATCTCCAGGCAAGGGCGCATCGGGCGCAGCAGTAAACGCGGTCAAGCCGCGCTGCTCCTCTCCAAGCGCACGGGCTGCCAGCGCGGTCACCGCGCTGCTGTCCATTCCGCCACTGAGCTGCGCGCCGATCGGCTCGCCGGGGTCGATCCGGCAGCGAACTGCGGTGTCGAGCGTGTCGCGCAAGATTTCCTCATAATCCCGGCCGCTCGGTAGCTTTAGGAGCGGCAGCATTTCAGGACGCCACCAACGCTCGGTTTCCGCCCGTCCATTCTGCCAGGTCAGACGATGGCCGGGCGCAATGCTGAAAATGTCTTCGAAGAAACTGCGATCATGATCACGCGGCATCATCGCCAGCCAATGCGCCAGATGACGCTGGTCGAGCTTGCGCGGTACATCGGGGTCCGCCAGCAGCGCACGTTGTTCGCTGGCGAACACCAGGTCGCTATCCCGGCGCCAGTAGGAAAGCGGGCGCAATCCCCCCGGATCGACCGCGAGAAACAGGCGCCGCGATGCCCCGTCCCACACGGCCAGAGAGTAATCGCCGATGACGTGACGGCATAAATCGTCGCCCCAGGCGCGGTATGCCGCGAGGATAATCCGCGCGGGGGAGAATCTGTCCGTCAGCCCGATGCCGAGCGAGCGTCTGAGGTCGTCGATGTTATCGATCCGCCCGTCGACCGCAGCGCCGCGATGGCTGGCGTCCTGCGCGATCGTCGCCCCGTCACAGCCGGCAAGCCGCGCGCCTTCGATCAGGCATTCCGTCCGGGATCGCGGCGACCCAAGGATCGAGGCGGCGATCGTGCGGTCGATCGTGCGGGGCGGCTCGGATGAACTGGTGGCCCGACCGCAAATCGACATTCCTGCAACTCCGCTCCGCTCCTGTTTCAGAGAACCACGTGTCGCCGGTCATCTGTGTTCAACACGACGGCGCGGGGAATCGGTGTCATATCGACGCCAAACAGCGCCGGCGCAAAGGCACCCGACGCTGCTGGTATCCTAGTTCGTTGAAACGACGGATGTGAACATCCTTCGTTTATCGATCAGGAAGAGGTGCCTACGCCGTCATTTTGCGTCGCGCCGCCAACAGCAGTCGCTTTTGCGGGAACGACATCAATTACAGGAGCAGTCCAGACGGGCTTCGCTTCGGTCGCGACGGTCTGCTGAATCTTGTCCATGAGATAACCCCTTAATTGGCTGGCGGCTTAAACTATCCTCTTCAGGTCTAAACCAAGCAGCTGGAATTTACAACCATAACGGAAAAATTTTGCAACGCTGCAGATATCAGTCAATAGCGGTCGGGGGCAGTCAGGCCGCCACCCGCCGCCGCTCGGCCATCTCCACATTCAGCATCTCGGCGAGCAGGAACGCCAGTTCCAGACTCTGGCCGGCGTTCAACCGCGGGTCGCAATGTGTGTGATAGCGGTCGGCCAACGACTGCTCGGTAACATCGACCGCACCGCCGGTGCATTCGGTCACGTTCTGCCCCGTCATCTCGGCATGGATGCCGCCGGCGATCGACCCTTCGGCGCGGTGGACGGCAAAGAAGCCGCGCACTTCGGCGAGGATGCGGTCGAACGGCCGCGTTTTGTAGCCATTGGCGGCCTTGACCACGTTGCCGTGCATCGGATCGCAACTCCACACCACCGGATGGCCTTCGCGCAGGACCGCGCGGACCAGCCTGGGCAGGCCGGCCTCGATCTTGTCGTGACCATAACGCGTGATCAGCGTCATGCGACCGGGGATGCGGTCCGGGTTGAGCGTGTCGAGCAGGCGCAGCAGCGCGTCGGGCTCGAGGCTCGGGCCGCACTTCATGCCGATCGGATTGCCGATGCCGCGCAGATACTCGACATGAGCGCTGCCCTCGAAGCGGGTGCGATCGCCGATCCACAGCATGTGCGCGCTGGTGTCGTACCAGTCGCCGGTCAGCGAATCCTGCCGCGTCAGCGCCTGTTCGTAACGCAGCAGCAGCGCTTCATGGCTGGTATAGAATTGCGTCTGGCTCAGCTGCGGCACGGTCTCCGGGCTGATGCCGCACGCCTCCATGAAGTCGAGCGCCTCGCCGATGCGGTCGGCGACGTCGGAATATTTCTTCGCCCAGGGGCTTCGGCCCATATAATCGTGCGTCCAGCGATGCACCTGGTGCAAATTCGCATAACCGCCGGTGGCGAAGGCGCGCAGCAGGTTGAGCGTCGCCGCCGACTGCGAATAGGCGCGGATCATACGCTGCGGGTCGGGCTGGCGCCCGGCAGCGGTAAAGTCGATATCGTTGACGATGTCGCCGCGATAGGCGGGCAATTCCACATCGCCCTGGATTTCGGTGTCGGCGGAGCGCGGTTTGGCGAACTGTCCCGCCATACGGCCGAGCTTCACCACCGGCAGCTTCGAGGCATAGGTCAGAACCACCGCCATCTGCAGGATGACGCGGAAGGTGTCGCGAATGTTGTTCGCGCTATGCTCGGCAAAGCTTTCGGCACAGTCGCCGCCCTGAAGCAGGAAGGCCTTGCCCTCGACCACCTTGGCGAGATCAGTGGTGAGGTTGCGGGCCTCTCCGGCGAAGACAAGCGGCGGGAATTTTTCCAGCGCGTCGGTCGCGGCGTCGAGTGCCACGAGATCGGCATAGGTCGGCATCTGCCGCGCCTCGGCCTTGGTCCAGCTGTCAGGTGCCCAGGTGCTCATGTCATTCTCCATGCGTATCGCGATGTACCAGTCGGCATGGGTCGCGATGCCGTTCGCCGCGATCTGGTTGACGACCGGGCCGCTGGCGCGCTTGCCATCCTCTTCCCAGCCCTGAACCGTGCTGCCCGGCGCGCTGTACCACGCGCCGAATGCCGCCCGGGTGAGCGCGCGCTCCTCGCGGAAACGCTTGATCTTTATGCCGGCCATTGTCGTCATGCCGGGGCTGTTACCCAGTTGGGGTAATACAGGCAAGAGAGGATTTCCCCGATAGGGTAAATCGTCTCGCTTGGGTCAATAGCCTGCGATTAGATCGACGACATTCTCCATTGGGCGTCCGGCCATGAAGGCATCGAGATTCTTCAGGAACAGGGTGCCGGCACGCTGAAACATCTTGGTCTGGCTGCGGCCCGACAAATGCATGGTGTGGATTGCGTTGGGCGCATCCCATAACGGATGTTCGGGCGGCAGCGGCTCGGGGGTGACGGTATCGAGAAAGGCGCCAGCAATGCGATGCGCTTTTAGTGTCTCGATCAGCGCGTCCTGATCGACCATGTCGCCGCGCGCGATGTTGATCAGCCATGCGCTGCGTTTCATCGCCGCGAGTTCGTCAGCGCCGAACATCGCCTTGGTTTCGCCGGTCGAGGGGGCTGCGAGGATCACCCAGTCATAATCGCCGAGCTTTGCGCGCCATGTGCCGGGGGTGAGGGTTCCGTCACGGCCCGAGCGGGTGACGCCGGTCACGGTCACGCCGAAGGCGGCGAGGCGGTCGCCGATCAGCCTGCCGATCGCGCCATAGCCGATGATCAACGCGCTCGTGTCGAGCAGCTCGACCTGGCCAGGCGCGGCGATCGTCCATTCATGACGGTCAGCGAACCGCACCACCTCGTCGAAACGCTTGGCGGCGGCGAGCACACCCATCACCGCATATTCGGCAACGGCGACCGCATTGATGCCGGTGCCATTGGTAACGATGACGCCGCGTTCCTGCAGCAGGTCGAGCGGGAAGGCGTCGAGCCCGGCAAAGATGGTCGAGAGCCATTTGAGTTGCGTGCCGCGTGCCGCGATTTCACCCGAATGCGCCGAACGCTGCATATCGACCCAGGCGATATCGGCATCGAGCACCATCTGTTGGGCGTCTTCGCGCGTGGTGAACCATGCGGCCTCGAGTCCGGCGGGCAGATGCGGTTCGAGCAGAGGGCGAGCAAGGGCTGGGAGGACGGCTTTCATCAATTCAATCTCCAATCCCAGCCGAGCGGATCGCCGTCCATCACGTCCACACCAGCGCTGGCGAGTTCGTCGCGAATCGCATCGGAGCGGGCGAAATCCTTGTCGGCCCGCGCCTGTTTGCGGTCGGCGAGGCGAGCGTCGATATCTTCTGCAGTCACCGTCGCGGTCGCGGGGCGCACGCGCAGGTCGGCGCGGGTGACGGTGGCCAGTTCGAGACCCAGCACAGCGTCGAACCCGGTTAGCGCGGCGAGACGATCGCTAGCCGTGATGCGCTTGTCGGCAATCATCTCCTCCAGCACGGGCAGCGCGCGGGGCGTGGCGAGGTCGTCGGATACCGCCTCCTCTAGGCGCGCTAGATAGGCGGCTGCCTTGTCGGCATTGCCCGGCGCGTCGCTGCGCAGCTTCTCGATCGCCTGAACCAGTCGCTTCAACCGCGTCGCGGCGGCGGCGAGGTTGTCCCAGGTGAATTCAAGCTCGCTGCGATAATGCGCCTGCAGGCAGAGCAAGCGATAGACGAGCGGATGATAGCCCGCATCGACCAGAACCTGGAGCTTGAGGAATTCACCGGTCGATTTCGACATCTTGCCGCCGCGCCCCTGAGGATCTTTGGCTACTAGAAAGTTGTTGTGCATCCAGATGCGCGCCCCGCTGTCGCCGCACGAGCAGAATGCCTGATTCTGTGCGATCTCATTGGGGTGATGTATTTCGCGGTGATCGATGCCGCCGGTATGGATGTCGAACGGATGGCCGAGATGTTGGTGGCTCATCACGGAGCATTCGAGATGCCAGCCCGGTGCGCCCTTGCCCCAGGGAGAATCCCATTCCATCTGGCGCTGCTCGCCCTCCGGCGACTTGCGCCAGATCGCGAAATCCTGCGGGTGGCGCTTGCCCGAGACCGGGTCGATGCGGCTTTCGCCCCCATCTTTATCGACATCGGACACGGAGCGCGCGAGGCGACCATAGTCGGACACGCTGGTCGAATCGAAATACAGGCCCGAGTCGATCTCGTAGCAATGTTCGGGCGCGATCTTCTCGGCGAAATCGATCATCTGCGCGATATGGTCGGTCGCGACGGTCCATTCGGCTGGGGGCACGATATTGAGGCGGGCGACATCGTGCTTGAATGCGCCGGTATAATGCGCGGCGATCTCCCAGATCGATTTCGCCTGGGCGACCGCCGCCTTTTCCATCTTGTCGTCGCCGACATCGGCATCCGAGGTCAGGTGACCGACATCTGTTATATTGATGATGTGTTTGGTTGGCCAACCCTTCCATCTGAGCACGCGGCCGAGCGTGTCGGCGAACAGGAAGGCGCGCATATTGCCGATATGCTGATAGTTATAGACTGTCGGGCCGCACGTGTAGACGCGCACCAATGACGGATCGATCGCCTCGAAGCCTTCGAGCGATCGGGTGAGGCTGTTGTACAGGGTGAGGGGCGTGCCGGTCATGGCGCGGGACATAGCGGGGCAAGGCGTGGGTCGCAAACATGCGGTTTCCTCTTGAGATGCCCCGTTTCGTCTTGAAAAGCATGTCGTGCGCTGGTAGGGCGCACGCCTTCGCGGCGCGGACCCATGTCTGCGACGACCTATATCTATTGATTCGGAGCTGCACCGGTTTATGCAAATCATCGTTCGCGACAACAACGTCGACCAGGCCCTGCGTGCCCTGAAGAAGAAGCTGCAGCGCGAAGGCGTCTATCGCGAAATGAAGCTGCGCCGGCATTACGAGAAGCCGTCGGAAAAGCGCGCTCGCGAGCGTGCGGCGGCGATCCGTCGTGCACGCAAGCTCGAGCGTAAGCGCCTGGAGCGTGACGGCGCACGGTAAGGGTCCCATGGGGTCTTCGGGCCCCATGACTTTCTCTCGATTCAGCAGCTCAGGTGCCCTGGTGGTGCCGCGTCAGGGTTAAGCGCCGATGTCAGCGATCACCGCGGTTCCGTTGCAGCCCGTCAAGCGGCGCGTGCTGGTGTATCTGTGGATCGGCATCGCGCTGCTCATGTGTGGCGCGGTCGCGCTGGCGCAGATGGCGCCGGGTGATCCCGTCACGACCTATCTTGCCAAGAACAAGGCGGCAAAGGGCGTCGTGCAGACCGAATCGGGCCTGCAGTACAAGATCATCGAGCCCGGCACCGGCGATGTCCGTCCGACCGATGCGGACGTCGCCCTGGTCAATTACGAAGGAAAGCTGACCAACGGCACGACCTTCGACAAGTCACAGCAGCCGACGCCGATGCCCGTCTCCAGCGTAGTGCCGGGCTTTTCCGAAGCGCTGAAGCTGATGCCCAAGGGCTCGAAGTATCGCGTCTGGATCAAGCCGAGCCTTGGTTATGGCGACAAGGTCACCGGACCGATCCCGGCTAATTCGATCCTGGCCTTCGATATCGAGATGCTCGATTTCATGCCAGAAGCGACGCTGCGACAGATGCAGATGCAGCAGCAGATGATGCAACAACAGCAGGGCGGCGCACCGGGCGGCATGCCGCCGGGCGCCGGTGGACCGCCTCCGGGCCAGTAAGCCGCGACGTTTCGCCGCGACTGCAGTCCTTTTTTGAAAGATCCGCCAATGGCGACGCCTCCTGTCACTTCCTCCACGCTGCCCCCGTTCGCGCCATCGTCGGGAGCGAAATCGGGTAATGGCCGGGCGTTGATCTTCGGCCTGATCGGCATCATCGTCGGCGTGCTTGGGACGCTGGGTGTCATCCAGGGTCAGGCCTATCTTCACACACAGAGTGTGTCGGGTGCGACCTTCCTCGCCAAGAATCGCGGTGGCGACAAGACGATCGTCGAGACGCCATCGGGCCTTCAGTATAAAGTGCTGACGGCGGGCAAAGGCGCCAAGCCGACCGATACCGATATCGCGCTGGTTAATTACGAGGGCAAGCTGACCGACGGCACGACCTTCGACAAGTCGCAACAGCCGACACCGATGAAAGTCACTGAGGTCGTGCCGGGCTTCTCCGAGGCACTGAAGCTGATCCCCAAGGGAGGCAAGTATCGTTTCTGGATCAAGCCGAGCCTGGGTTATGGCGAAAAGGTAACTGGCCCGATCCCGGCCAATTCAGTGCTGGTGTTCGATGTCGAGATGGTCGACTTCCTGCCCGAAGCGACAATCCGTCAGATGCAAATGCAGCAACAGATGATGCAGGGGCAGGGCGGTGCGCCGGGCGCGAATGCGGCGCCGGGCGGCACCCCGAAGCAATAACTGCAGCAATAACTGGCGCTTGCTCGTTTCAGCGAAATGAGTGACGTCAACATGCAGGCGCGGACGCGCCGCACGCACTTGCACCGGATCGGCCATAGGCGCAGACCGTCGGCAGAGGTGCTGTCCAAATGTTCGACTCCGTCGATCCGATCCTTCTCGCGCGCATCCAGTTCGCTTTCACCGTCAGCTTCCATTTCATCTTTCCGGCCTTTTCGATCGGCCTGGCGAGCTATCTCGCGGTACTCGAAGGTCTGTGGCTGCGTACCGGCAAGCAGCTTTATCTCGACCTGTTTCGCTTCTGGATAAAGATCTTCGCGGTCGCCTTCGCGATGGGCGTCGTCTCGGGCATCGTCATGTCCTATCAGTTCGGCACCAACTGGGCGGTGTTCTCCGACAAGACCGGGCCGGTGATCGGGCCTTTGATGGCGTATGAAGTGCTGACCGCCTTCTTCCTGGAGGCAGGTTTCCTCGGTGTGATGCTGTTCGGGATGAAAAAGGTTGGCAAGGGCCTGCATTTCGCCGCGACCTGCTGTGTCGCGACCGGTACCTTCGTCTCGGCTTTCTGGATCCTGTCGGCGAATAGCTGGATGCAGACGCCGACCGGTTTTGTGATCAACGCCGCCGGGCAGTTCGTGCCCGGGCCGAGCTGGGCCGCGATCATCTTCAACCCGAGCTTTCCCTATCGCCTCGTCCACACGGTGACCGGCGCGTATCTGACCACCGCATTGGTCGTCGGCGCGACCGGCGCATGGCATTTGCTGAAGGACGGCGGCAATGCCCATGCACGAAAGATGTTTTCCATGGCGATGTGGATGGCCGCGCTGGTCGCGCCGGTGCAGATTTTCGTGGGAGATATGCACGGGATCAACACGCTGGAACACCAGCCCGCCAAGGTCATGGCAATGGAAGGGCATTATGACAGCCACCCGGACGGCGCGCCGCTGATCCTGTTCGGCCTGCCCAACGCCAAGGAAAAGCGTGTCGATTATGCGGTCGAGATTCCAAAGCTTTCGTCGCTGATCCTGAAGCATGATCTCAACGCGCCGCTCGCCGGCCTGGATACAATCCCCGACGACCGCGAACCGCCGGTGGCGATCGTCTTCTGGTCGTTCCGGGTGATGGTCGGGCTCGGCACGGCGATGCTCGGCCTCGGACTGTGGAGCCTGATCGCACGGGCGCGGCGCAAACTCTATGACTGGAAATGGCTGCATCGCGCCGCGTTGGTGATGGGGCCGGCTGGGTTCGTCGCGGTCATTGCCGGATGGATCACGACCGAGGTCGGGCGGCAGCCCTTCACGGTCTATAATCTGCTGCGGACCACGCACAGCGCATCGCCGTTGGCCGCGCCGGCGGTTGGCGCGTCGCTGATTGCCTTTGTTATCGTTTATTTCGCGGTGTTCGGGATCGGCGTCTGGTACATATTGAAGCTGATGCGGAAGGGGGCCGAGGCAGGCGAGCCAGAGATCACCAACGCGCCGATCCGCACCGCAGGCCTCACACCATCGCCCGCCCAGCATCCTGCGGAGGTGCAGCAATGAGCGTCAATGTCGATCTCGCGACGGTGTGGGCATTCATCATCGCCTTTGCCGTGTTCGCCTATGTCGTGCTCGACGGTTTCGACCTCGGAATCGGTATTCTCTTCCCGGTATTCGGCGTTGGGGAAGAGCGCGACCAGGCAATGAACGCGATCGCGCCGGTATGGGATGGCAACGAAACCTGGTTGGTGCTCGGCGGCGGTGGCCTGATGGCAGCGTTTCCGCTGGCCTTTGCGATCGTGATGCCGGCGCTTTATCCGCCGATCATCGCGATGCTGCTTGGACTCGTGTTTCGCGGTGTTGCGTTCGAGTTCCGCTGGCGCGATCCGCGGCACCGGGCGTTCTGGGATTTCGCCTTTACCGCCGGGTCGGTCACCGCGGCATTGGCCCAGGGCATCGCGCTTGGCGCGCTGCTGCAGGGTATCGAGGTCAATGGCCGCGCCTATGGCGGCGGCTGGCTCGACTGGCTGACGCCGTTCACCGTCCTGACCGGGCTTAGCGTGGTGGCCGGTTATGCTTTGCTCGGCGCGACCTGGCTGATCGCCAAGACCGATGGCGGCGCGCAGAAACATGCCTATCGGCTTGCCAAATGGTCGGGCGTGCTCACGCTGGCCGCTATTGCCGCGGTGAGCTTGGCGACGCCATTTCTCGATCACGATTATTATAGCCGCTGGTTCCAGATGCCGGGCTTGCTGCTGACCGCGCCGGTGCCGGTGCTGATCGCAATCCTCAGCCTGGCCTTTTGGCGCGCGCTTGGGCGGGATGCGCAATCCATGCCGTTCCTGATCGTCCTCGCCGTGTTCGCTTTGTGCTTTGTCGGTCTTGGGATCAGCATATATCCTTTCATCGTGCCCGATCAGGTGACGATCTGGCAGGCGGCAGCGCCCGAATCGAGCCAGATCTTCATGCTCATCGGGGCTGGTGTGATGGTGCCGATCATCCTCGCCTATACCGGCTGGGCCTATTGGGTGTTCCGCGGCAAGGTCGGCACTGACGGCTATCATTGATGGAAAGCGATGCCGGCCCGCTATGGAAGCGTCTCGCCTGGATGGCGGCGATCTGGGCGGGCAGCGTAGCAGCGCTTGGCGTGGTCGCGATGCTAATTCGCTGGTGGTTGATGGGCTGACCCGTGCCGCGCTCGGTCGAGCGCAACTCCCCCTTCCAATAGCGCTGCAAGGCTCTTACGGCTCGCAAACTTAGTGTTTCAGGATCAAACCCGATGAGCTTCAAGCCGCTTCGCAAGGCCGTATTCCCTGTCGGAGGGTTGGGCACGCGCTTTCTGCCGGCGACCAAGGCGTTACCCAAGGAAATGTTGCCGGTGGTTGATCGGCCGCTGATCCAATATGCGGTGGATGAGGCGATCGAAGCCGGGATCGAGCAGATGATCTTCGTCACCGGCCGGGGCAAATCGGCGATCGAGGACCATTTCGACATCGCCTACGAACTCGAAACGACCATGGCACATCGCGGCAAGTCGATGGATTTGCTACACCAGACCCGGTTGAAGCCAGGCGCGGTTGCCTATGTCCGCCAGCAGGAACCGATGGGTCTGGGTCACGCCGTATGGTGCGCGCGCGATATCGTCGGTGACGAGCCATTCGCGGTGCTGCTCGCCGACGATTTCATGGTCGGCGAGCCGGGCTGTTTGAAACAGATGGTCGAGGCGTATAACAAGGTCGGCGGCAATCTGATCTGCGCGCAGGAAGTACCCCAGGATCAGACGCACATGTACGGCGTCATCACCCCGGGCGCGCGCAATGGTGCGCTGACCGAAGTGCGCGGCCTGGTCGAGAAGCCGAAACCGGGCACCGCGCCGTCCAACCTGTCGGTGATCGGCCGCTACATCCTGCAGCCGGAGGTGATGCGGATCCTCGAGACACAGGAAAAGGGCGCGGGCGGGGAAATCCAGTTGACCGATGCGATGGCGCGGATGGTTGGCGATCAGCCGTTTCACGGCGTGACCTTTAACGGCCAGCGTTACGACTGCGGTGACAAGGCCGGTTATGTCCAGGCCAATCTGGCGGTTGCGCTCGGCCGTGACGATATCGGCAAGGCGGTGCGCGCCTTTGCGGTCGATCTGCTGCGCTGACCAGACACCTTTAACCTATCCGCGTTAGACCGACCGTTCCGGGAGAGGACAGGTCGGGGCGATGAAGGGTATTATTCTGGCGGGAGGCAGCGGCACGCGGCTCTATCCGGCGACATTGGCAATATCGAAGCAATTGCTGCCGGTGTTCGACAAGCCGATGATCTATTATCCGCTGTCGGTGCTGATGCTCGCCGGCATTCGTGACATTCTGATCATCTCCACACCGCGCGACCTGCCGATGTTCCGGCTGTTGCTGGGCGACGGCTCGATGTTCGGCATCAACCTTGTCTATGCTGAGCAGGAGTCGCCGCGCGGCCTGCCCGAAGCGTTCCTGATTGCCGAGCGGTTCCTCGCTGGCGAGCCGTGTGCGCTGATCCTTGGCGACAATATCTTTCACGGCGACGGGCTGGGCGGAAAGTGCCGTGCCGCCGCGCAGGCGGCCGAGGCGGGCGCCGCGACGGTGTTCGCCTACCAGGTCGACGATCCGGAGCGTTACGGGGTGGTATCGTTCGATGCCGATGGTCGCGCCTCCTCGATCGAGGAAAAGCCCGAGGTTCCGGTGTCGAACTGGGCATTGACCGGGCTCTATTTCTGTACCGCCGAGGTGGTGAAGATCGCGCAGGGCCTGACCCCTTCGGCGCGGGGCGAACTGGAAATCGTCGATGTGCTTCGCGCCTATCTCGCGGCGGGGATACTCGAGGTCGGCAAGCTCGGGCGCGGCTATGCCTGGCTCGACACCGGGACGCACGATTCGCTGCACGACGCATCGTCCTTCGTGCGTACGATCGAACGGCGGCAGGGCATCAAGATCGCCTGCCCGGAGGAGATCGCGCTCGATCTCGGTTATCTTGATCCGGCAGCGTTGATGACGCGCGCCGATTTGCTCGGCAAGACCGATTATGCGCGCTATCTGCGCCATTGTGCGGCGCAGGCCGCGTGATACGCGTCATCTCCACTCCGCCCGAACGGACCGTATTGGTCACCGGAGGTGCGGGCTTTATCGGATCGGCGGTATGCCGGCACCTGATCGCCGACGGGCGCACCCGGGTAATCAATCTCGACAAGATGACCTATGCCGCGTCGCATGCGGCGCTCGTTGAAATTGAGGGGTCGCCGAATTACCGGTTCGTTCAGGGCGATATCGCCGATCGGCGCCTCGTCGCAGATGTGCTTGCGACTGAACGGGTCGATGCGATCATGCATCTGGCTGCGGAAAGCCATGTCGATCGGTCGATCGACGGGCCGGCGGTGTTCATCGAGACCAACATCACCGGCACTTTTCATATGCTGGAAGCAGCACTTGATCACTGGCGATCGCTGAGCGGGGAGGCGCGGGCCAATTTCCGCTTCCATCATGTGTCGACCGACGAAGTGTTCGGTGACCTGCCGTTCGACGATAGCAAGTTCAGCGAGGACTCGGCGTATCGGCCATCATCGCCTTATTCGGCGTCGAAGGCGGCGGCGGATCATCTCGTCCGCGCGTGGCATCACACCTATGGTTTGCCGGTTGTACTGTCCAATTGCAGTAACAATTACGGGCCCCATCAATATCCCGAAAAACTGATCCCGCTAACCATCACACGCGCTGCCGCAGGCGAGACCCTGCCGGTCTATGGCACGGGCGCGAACGTGCGTGACTGGCTGCATGTGACGGATCACGCACGCGCCCTGGATATGGTGATGACGCGCGGCGAGCCCGGCGCGACTTATGTCGTGGGGGGACGCGAAGAGCATAGCAATATCGCGGTCGTCGCGATGATCTGTGACCTGATCGACGAACGGATGCCATCATCTACGGGGCGACGGCGAAATCTGATTCGGTTCGTCGAGGATCGGGCGGGACACGACCGGCGCTATGCGATCGATCCATCCCGGATCGAGCAGGCGCTCGATTGGCATCCGGAGATACGCTTTCGGGAAGGTTTGGCGGCGACCGTCGACTGGTATCTGGCAAAGCAGGTGGCTGATTGCGAAGCGGCTTCAGCCACACAGAGCTAATCCCGCGGAATGCGCACAGCATTTGCCGCTACAAAAATGCGTGCGGTACACACAATCCATAGCATAAGAAAACGGGGCCGAACTTGCGTCCGACCCCGTTCAACTTTGTATCGCAAAACGACTACGGGCTGGCAGGCGCACTGTCGTTGTTATCGACAGCGACATAGATGCCGGCGCCAACGGCAATAGCCGCAAGTATAGCAACGATCGTGCCGCCCGAACGATCATCCGATTCGCCAGCTTCAGTACCGTCCTGCGCAGCCGCGAAGGACTTCGGCGCCGTTAGGCATGCCGACTTGCCGACCGACAGGATCGACGTCGGCTTGAGCGCGTAGCTGCAACCGGTCATCGCGACCTTGGCGTTTGCCTTGCCGCGCGTCAGGACGCGGTCGCCAGCATAAAGCGTCTGACCAGGATAGGCTGCGATCAGCTTGCCCTCACGAGCAACGAAAGTGCCCTGGCTAGCCGAAGTGAGCTTGCCAACAGATTGCTCCGACGCCGCGAACAGCGGCGACGAAAGGCTCGCCATTAGGATGGCGGCGGTTACCCGCGAAAATTTCATTTCAGTCTCCCTTTAACCGCTTCAATTTGTAGGCTCTTGAGTCCGATACCGCCGGCATGTCGATTTGTCCACCCGAAAATCGATCTCGCACCGGACAGATATCGAAATTCGAGGGCGCAACGCGCGGCATGTCACAAGGTTCCATCAAAAGCGAGCTGTCAGGAAACGTCGTCCGGTCCCCTCAATACACAAGGCCGTCAAAATTCCCGATGTATAGGCGCCCGTATCAATACCAATTCGGTTGAAATGTTCGTCAGGTCCATCGCTAATGGTATGTCCATGAACAACAACAAGCTGATGATCGACTATACTGTCCAGGAAATCTTCACGAATCCAGCGCAAATCTTGAATCGTCTGTTCTTGTATTGGAACGCCAGGCCTGATGCCGGCATGAACGAACAGGTAATCGCCGAACTGAAAACTATCCACAAAACCGTCGATAAACGCCAAATGGTCGTCGGGAATTGCGCGCCGCACCAAAGCCGCGGCCGCCGGAGGATCGAGCAGCGCGAGTCGCCCGACCTCCACGCCATAGCTCTGCGCACATTCATAGCCGCCGTAGCGTAACCAGTCGCGAAACTGGTCGGTGTCCCGATCCAGCACGCGCACCAGCATCTCCTCGTGATTTCCCATTACGAACACTGGCGTGGGTAGGAAATTTCGCGCCTGCAGCAGAAAATCGAGCACGCCGCGCGAATCAGGCCCGCGGTCGATCAGGTCGCCGAGAAAGATGATATATTCGCGCTGGCACGGATGCGCGCGCCGATCCGCAGCGATCTCGTCGATCAGGGCGCGCAGCAAGTCGAGCCGGCCATGCACGTCACCGATCGCATAGGCGCGCGCATCGGGCGGGCCGCTCGGTACGCGCGCTGGTTTGGGCTTGCGCCCGATCTTTCCGAAAATTCCCACGTGCTCAAAAATCCCGCTGGACTGCGCTACCCGATTCGATAACCGGGATAAACCGCAGCCTTATACGCCCGCCGCGCAGTTTTGTTGCGCTGCGCCAACGATCACGACGCGATCAAGGTTCACCGCCGATGTGATCCAGCCCCGATCTGGTCGAGTAACATGCGCCAACGATCTAGCGTTCGCGCTTTTGTGTAGTGACGATCAAGAATCTCTCGCGCGACAGCACCCATGCGGTCGCCACGCGGCCGATCGTCGGCGAGCGTGACAATGGCTTTTGCCAGCGCCACGGCGTCGCCCGGAACCGCCGACAGACAGGCATGGCCGGGTTCGAGCAGCCGGATCAGTTCGCCATCCGCCGCGCAGACGGCGATGACCGGCCGCGCTGCGGCGCAGATGCCGAACACCTTGCTCGGCACGATCAGGCCTTCGAATTCCGGCCGGAGCGAAACCCAGTGCGCATCGCCGGCGCCAAGCGATTCGGAAAGTCGCTCGCGTGGCTGATAGGGTGCGAAGCGGAAGCTGGTCAGGCCCAGTTCGGTGACGCGGGTGGCCAGTTGATCCGACATGTGGCCGCCACCGATGAACAGGAAGACGATGTCGCGCCGCTCGCGAAGCGCGATCGCCGCTCTGATCAGCGTGTCATATTCGTGCGCACGACCGAGGTTGCCCGAATATTCGAGCACGAACGCGTCGTCGGGAATGTTCCATTCCTGCCGGAGCGAGGGCGAGCGGATCGGGGAGGGGGTGATATCGACGTCGTTCGACCAGTTTGGGATGACCGCGATCCTGT
Source organism: Sphingomonas sp. UYAg733 (assembly GCF_054057355.1). Classification (NCBI taxonomy): domain Bacteria; kingdom Pseudomonadati; phylum Pseudomonadota; class Alphaproteobacteria; order Sphingomonadales; family Sphingomonadaceae; genus Sphingomonas; species Sphingomonas sp. UYAg733. The sequence continues at coordinate 312,273 of NZ_JBSRZE010000003.1, read as the reverse complement.
CCCGCGCCACCCCCATTCGTTCGACCCGTTCGGCCATCAGGTCGCCGATCGCAACGACACGCGCCGCGTGCCGAAAGGACCAGTTACGCAGCGCGGCCAGAAGCTTGCCGACCGGACCGTCAGCGATCCGCACGCCGTAGGCGCCGGCGATTTCCGGATAGAGGTCCTGAACCCAATGGACCAAGGTCGCACCGCGCAAGCGGGCGGCGATGGCAACCGGTACGGATAGCAGCGGCGGATCAGTCTTCACGACGAAGATCGTGCCGCGACGCGCCAGCCGAAGCGCCGCGACGAACGCCGTGACGTAATATGCCAGGTACGCGCCGATCCGGCCGGCCATGCCGCGCCGTTGCCCGGGCGTGGCGGTGCGGACGACCGTTACGCCGCCACGATCCTCGCGGGCGGGCAGCAGTCCTTGATCCTGGCCGTAAATCGCCCGGCTGGAGACCACGGTTACGGTACGTCCATGTCCGGCGAGGTATTCGGCAAGGTCGGACAGGATCTGCGCGGTTGCGCTGTGGTCGGGCGCATAGAAGCGGTTGAAGAAAACGACCTGCACCGTCGCGCCCGATTTTGGTTCGCTGCCCGTCATCATGCGCGCCAAAGCACAACAGACGGTGTTGATCAACGGGCTGATCCAATCGGGGCGACACGCGGGCCGATTTTTCGCCGCTGATGTGATTCGTGACGCTGCGAGAACGCTGCACCTGCGAAGGGTTTGTATGTTGTGCGGATAATGGCGTATGGAGGTCGCGGTCGCTCAATCACGTTGCCATCGGGTCCGATTCTTACAATACCGGTAAGAACGATTTGATGTATGTTGTTGATCTTGAAGACTTGTATGGGGAACCGCAATCATGTGGACCCAATCGGGCAACATCTATATGCCCGACCCGAGCTAAAGCGCCGGTCGGGGCCTAACAAGGGGCTTTCAGCAATGCTGCAGTCGCGATTGCAGAGGCATCATGGTGTCGTAAAGTCGGCGGCGGAGCGTTTGCGCGTCCAGTTGGCGATCGGCCTGCTGGTCGCGGTCGTCCTGCCGGTGATGGCGCGCGCCAATTTCATGCCGCGGGGCATCCTCAGATACAGCACCAATTTCAATTCGATGATCGCGGCGACGATCGCGGTCGTGCTGGGCATCATGCTGTTCCGGCGATTCCGCAATTTCCCCGGCGTGCGCGCCTATGAATATGTGTTGCCGTCCTTCTTCACTTCTTATGGTCTGGTAACCGGGGTGCTGCTCGCCTTCCGCTTCGATTATGTCGTGTCGGTGCTGGTCGCGAGCCTCGGCTTGTCGATCATCACCTTTTTCATACTATGTTATTTCGGACTGCGCTCGACCGCCTATGTGTTTCATGTGGTGCCGTCAGGGGATGTTTCGCGGCTCGAGCAGATCGGCAATGTCGAGTGGATCCATATGGTCGAGCCGACCTTGCCGGCATCGCCCGGTTCGGGGATCGTCGTCGATCTTCGTGCCGATATCGACGACGAGTGGGAACGCCTGTTGGCCGATGCAGCGCTGGAAGGGATTCCGGTCTATCATTTGAAACAATTGCTAGAATCGATCACCGGGCAGCTCGAGATCGAACATATCTCGGAAAATGGCCTGGGATCGCTTGCGCCTAATGAGGGGTATGGCAAGGTCAAGCAGTTGGGCGATGTCGCGACCGCGATCATCCTGCTGCCCGCGCTTCTGCCGTTGCTGGCGATCGTCGCCGTCGCGATCAAGCTCGATTCGCGCGGCCCGGTGCTGTTCCGTCAGCAGCGTATGGGTTTCCGCGGCAAGCCGTTCCAGGTTTACAAGTTCCGCACCATGCGCCAGCCCGAGGCTGCAGTTGCGAGCAGCGACGATGAACGCAAGCGTGCGATGACGCAGGACGAGGATCATCGGATCACCGGCGTCGGTCGTTTCCTGCGCCGGACTCGGATCGACGAGATTCCCCAGATCCTGAACATCCTTCGCGGCGAGATGAGCTGGATCGGCCCGCGCCCCGAAGCGATATCGCTGTCGAACTGGTATCAGCGTGAACTGCCGTTCTACAGCTATCGCCATGTCGTGAAGCCGGGCATCACCGGCTGGGCCCAGGTCAATCAGGGACATGTCGCGGAGATCGGCGACGTACACTACAAGCTGTGCTACGATTTCTACTATATCAAATACCTGTCCGCCTGGCTCGACGTGCTCATCCTGTTCCGCACAGTCAGGACCGTGATCACCGGGTCGGGGTCGAAATAGAATCGCAATTATGTCAGCCAGGCCCTTGGCAGCGCGGCGATTTGCAGCGGACCCGGATCCGCTGCAAATATCCTGTCGGGTTGATTCCAGCGGGCCGGCTGCTAAACCGCCACGAATATGCGAGGGGCCCCCTTCGTCGTCGAATTTTATTGGAGCTGGCATTGATCGCTCACGCTGAACGCGGCCGCAGGGAATTCCTTGGCGCCCTCCCGCTGCTTCGCCGCAAATTGTGGCTGGTGATGTTTATGTCGCTCGCCTTGGCGGCGTGCGCCGACAAGCGCGGCGGCACTGTGCCTTATGGCGTACAGGATTTCGGTACGCCTGACGCGCCGGTCGCGCTGAAGACCGACGACAGCTATCATATCGGCCCTGGCGACACGCTGTCGGTGGTCGTCTTCCGCGTCCCCGATCTGACTGGCGACGTGACGGTCGACGTGACGGGCACCTTCACCATGCCGCTGATCGGCCAGGTCGAGGCAACCGGCAAGACGACCGATCAGCTGTCCGATGAGCTGGCGACCAAGCTTGGCACCAAATATCTGCAATCGCCGGAAGTGCGCGTCACCGTGAAGAGTGCGACCAGCCAGCGCGTGACGATCGACGGGTCGGTCAAGCAGGCGGGTATCTATCCGATCGCGGGATCGACCACGTTGATCCAGGCGATCGCGCTGGCGCGCGGCACCGATACCGATGCCAATCCGCGCCGCGTCGTTGTGTTTCGCACGATCAAGGGGCAGCGCCAGGCGGCATCGTTCGACCTGACCGACATTCGCCGCGGCATCCAGCCAGACCCTGAGATCTTCGGCAACGATATCATCGTCGTCGACGGCAACAGGGCGCGTCAGAACTTCAAGGATGCGCTAAGCACCGTGCCATTGCTCGCCATTTTCAGGCCGTTCTGACAATGGCTCGCGCCGCGTCCAGCACGAACGATCTCTACGATTCGGGGGTTTCATGAACGAGTATCAACCGCGACCCGACGACCGCGCTTTGCGCGGTCCCGGCCAAACCGCGCTGGTCGATCCGCGTTCGGCGGGGCTCGTCCCCTTCCGCGCAGCGCCGCCGGCCGAGGGCTCGATCGCCGAGATCGATCCGCACGAAATCTGGCGCGTTCTTACCAAGTGGCGCTGGCTGATCGCCGGCTGCACGGTGCTTGCCTTGCTTGTCGGGCTTGCCATCTCGCTGCTCGCGACGCCGATGTACAAGGCGGCGGTGCAAGTCGAGATCGCGCTTGCACAGGATGACATCACATCGAACAACGATCGTGGCAGCCGCCAGACGGCAGTGCGCGATCCGCAATATCTCGCGACCCAGATCGGCCTGTTGAAGAGCCGCTCGCTCGCCGAACGCGTGGTTGCCGACCTGGGGCTCGGCGGCAAGGCTGGCGCCGCCGATCGTCCCCGCGTCAATGCCGGAACGATCCAGCGCAACCTGACGGTGGTGCCTGTACCGGCGAGCCGCCTGATCAACATCACTTTTGTCAGTCCGTCACCAAAGCTGGCCGCGGACGTCTCGAACGCGATCGCTGACGGGTTCATCGCATCCAATCTCGAGCGTCAATATGGCGCGACATCCTATGCGCGGACCTTCTTGGAAAACCGCATCGCCAAGGTGAAGGGTCAGCTCGAAATATCCGAGCGGCAACTGGTCGAATATGCCCAGAAGGCCGGTATCATCGTCGTTAATCAGAACAAGGGCGACGATGGCGGCGATACGACGAGCAGCTCGCTGGACAGCGCATCGTTAGTCGCTCTCAATGAGGCTCTCGCTACTGCACAGAGCGATCGCATCTCGGCCGAGCAGAAATATCGCAACGCGCTGCGCACGGCGCCGCAGTCGCAGGTGGTGCAGAGCGCCGCAGTCCAGACGCTGATTGGGCAAAAAGCGGGGCTCGATGCCGAGTATCAGGACAAGCTCAACATCTACAAACCCGAATTCCCCGAGATGCAGCAGTTGCGGTCGCGGATTCAATCGCTGCAGCGCCAGATCACGGCGACTTCGGGCAGCATCTCGGGTGCCGCGGCGGGCGATCTGCGCGCGGAATATCTTACTGCAGTGGGTCGCGAAAATGATCTGCGGGGCAAGGTCAACGGACTGAAGACATCGGTCATGGATCTGCGCGGGCGCAGCATCCAGTACACCATTCTGCAACGTGAGGTGGACACCAACCGCCAACTCTATGACGGCCTGTTGCAGCGCTACAAGGAAGTCGGCGTTGCCGGCGGCGTTTCAAACAGCCTGGTGTCGATCATCGATCGCGCCAGGGCGCCGGGCGCGCCGTTCGCGCCGTCGATCACCAGCAACATGGCGTTCGCGCTGTTCCTCGGCCTCATGCTCGGCGTTGGCCTGGCGTTCGCGATCGAGTTCATCGACGACACGGTCAAGAATCCTGACGATATCAAGGACAAGCTCAAGCTGTCCCTGCTCGGCGTTGTGCCCACCGCGCCGAAGGGCGATGCGGTGGCCGAGTTGCTCAACGACCCGACTTCGGAACAATCCGAAGCATATTCGTCGGCGCGCAACTCGATCGATTTCGCGACCTCCGGTGGCGTTGCCAAGTCGATCCTGATCACCAGTTGCGCACCGGGCGAAGGTAAGTCGGTCAGTTCACTCGCTCTCGCGCAGAAGTTCGCGCGTTCGGGCCGTACCGTGCTGCTGATCGACGCGGACATGCGCAAGCCGACCTTCAAGGTGAAGCTGGAGGAGAAATGCGGCCTGTCGTCGCTGCTCGCCAGCCATGACAGCATCCGCAATCATATCGCGCGGACCAGCATCGACGAGCTTTACGTCGTACCTTCGGGGCCAATCCCGCCCAACCCGGCGGAATTGCTCGCCGGACGGCGGATGCGCGAATTGCTGACCGAGGCCGAGGGCATCGTCGACATCGTCATCATCGATTCACCGCCGATCCTCGGGCTTGCCGATGCGCCGCTGCTGTCGTCGATGTGCGAAGCGACGATCCTGATCGTGCAGGCGGGCCGTATCCGCCGACCAGTGCTCAAGCGCTCGGTCTCGCGCCTGCAGGAAGCCGGATCACATCTGATCGGTGTCGTGCTGACAAAGTTCAATGCTCGCACCTCGGGTTATGGCTACGGTTACGGCTACGGCTATGGCTACGGCTATGGCTATGGCCGCGAGAAAGAGGGCAGCCGGTCCGATCCGCAGCGTCAGCTCTCGGTCAACGCCGACTGATCGCAAATGCCACAACGCAACTTGCTGTATTCGAGCGCCACGCGTTGGGTGCTCGCGGGTGTGCTCGTGGTCGCTGCCGGTTGGGCTTCGCTCAGTCATGTCTATCGCGGCGCGCACCGCAAGATCGACGCTGTAACGATCGTCTTTGGCGAAGATCCAACTGTCTTGCAGACACGTCTGGTCGATCTGAACGGCGGGTTGGCGATAAGGTTCGGTGCGGCTGAGCGGGCGCGATTGTACAGTCGGCTGACAAGCAAGCCGCTCGACGGTTCGGCATTCGCGTTGCTTGCGCTCGATGCGACCGCGAAAGGCGACATGGTACGCGCGGCGAAGCTTGTCGAGCATTCGCTCGCACTCGAGCCGCGGACCCGGCTGGCCTGGTTGTGGCGGCTCGACCAGCAGATGCGGAATGGACGGACGGTCGAGGCGGCGAATAGCGCGCTCAGATTGCTTGCGATAGATCCCGGCCAATATCAGACCTATGTGCCGGTCCTTGCCGGGCTGGCGCGGGATCGCCGCAACATCCCGCAGATCGCAGCTGCATTGCAGGGCAATCCGGGGTGGCGCGAGCCGTTCCTCAGTACGCTGCAGAGCCGTGGCTTCGATCCGGGGATCCGTTTTGAGATTATGGATGCGGGCAAGAGCAATGTCTACACGATCGACCGCGAGCGCGCGGCATTCGTCGCCGACCTGATCGCGAAGACCGATTATGAGCGAGCCTATCTCGCCTGGATTTCTTATCTGCCCGAATCCGCCCTGGCGAGTGTCGATACACCTTACGATGCCCATTTCCGGGGCATGCCGGGGCCGCCGCCGTTCAACTGGCAGCTGACCGCTGCCGATGGCGATCGGGCCGAGGCAAACAATGGGCTCGACTTGTCCTATTCGGGGCGCAAGCCGGCGACCCTGGCAAGCCAGGTCGTTGTGCTGCAGCCCGGGCGCTACCGGTTGCGCAGCGTGGTGGCCAACGCCAGCAGTGACGGTCCGCCGAACAGCGGCGCGTCGCTGACCTGGCGTGCCTCTTGCTTGCCCGGCAATCAGCCGGTGGGTGAATTGGCGCTCGAAACGGACGTCGCCGGAAAGCCGCAGCTATCGGCGCCGTTCAGCCTGCCTGAATCGGCGTGCCCGGCGGTGTTGCTGTCGCTGATCGGAACGGCCTCCGAATTCCCGGTGCGGTTGGACGCGCGGATCGCGGGAGTCCAGTTCGAGCGCGCCAGCGCTGCAGATAGTGGCACCCAGCCGAGCCCGGCAACCACTCCGACATCGGCGATCCCGTCACCCAAGCCGTCGGTCGTGCCATGAATCGTATCGCGCCCATCATCCCCGCGACGATCTTCCTTGGCGTCGCGGTCGTTCTGGGTGGATCGTCCGGCGGCGGCGTTTTCGCCAATGCCGCGATCCAGTTCGCAGCCGCGCTGGGCATCGCGCTGGCGATCGTTTCGCGGCACGATTATCCCGGCGGAACGCAAAAGGGCTTGTTGCTGTTACTTTGCGCCGCATTCGGCCTCTGCCTGTTCCAGCTGATCCCGCTGCCGCCCGCTTTATGGTCGGCGCTGCCGGCGCGCGGGATCGTAGCGCAGGGACTGACCCTTGCTGGAATCGATCCGGGCTGGCGACAGATCAGCCTGACGCCCGAGGGAACGATCGGCAGCGCGCTCGCGCTGTTGCCGGTGATCGCCGCAGCGCTGATCGGCATGCGCACGCCGCGTGTCGGCCTGGTCGCATTGTTCATCATGCTGATCCTGCTGATGACGATATCGGTCGGTGTCGGCCTGGCGCAGCACGTGACCGGCATTCAATCGCCATTTTATCTTTATGCTATTTCCAACCGCGGCGAAGCGACCGGATTGTTTGCCAACAGCAACCATCTGGCAACGTTGTGCGTGCTGTCGATCCCGGCGGCGACCGCCCTGTTCGTCGCCCAGCGGGGAAAGACCAGGCCCAATGCCAGCTGGCTGGTTCTAATCGCGATCGTGCTGGTCGCGCTGTTCGGGGTGTGGATCGCCAACTCGCTGGCCGGGATCGGCCTGTCGCTGATCGGATTGGTGTCGATCTTTCTGATCGCTCGGCTGCGGCGTGGCGATAGCAAGATACGGACCGGCGTGATTGGGGCGATTGCGGTCGCGGTGCTGGCGATCGGCGTGGTCGCAATGGTAATCGTTTGGGGGCATGTGTCGAGCGGCCAGTTCTCCGCGGGATCGGAGATGGGGCGGCCGCAGCTCTGGAGCCGCACCGTGCGAGCGATCGGCGCGTTCATGCCATTCGGATCCGGTCTGGGCGGTTTTCGTTCGGTCTTCCCGCAGTTCGAGGACGCGCGCACGGTGACCCGCGTGTTCGCCAACCATGCGCATAACGATATTCTGGAAGTGATCATGACTGGCGGCGTGCCGGCGATCATCCTGATGGCCGGCTTTGCCGCATGGTGGTTACGCACTACGGTGATGATCTGGCGCGCATCGGCGCGCGATGCCTTTTCAGAAGCGGCCACGGTCGTCACCGGCATTATCATGCTGCACGAGTTCGTCGACTATCCGCTGCGTACCGCGGCGATCGGGGTGATCTTCGGCCTGTGCTGCGGCGTGATGGCGCGGCCGCGGCGCATCGTCGAGCCGGAAGAGAAACCCGTCCGCGCCAGCCGCCACCTCGCGGCTTGACCGTTCAGGAGCGTTGAATCCGATTCTTTTTGTGCTGAGCAGAGATCGCTTGGGCAGAGCCGCATCGGAACCTTGGTTGGAAAGACATTTGGCGCGCGCGAGTTCGACCGACTTAGGGTTGGGCTCGATGTCCCATATCTCCTCCAGCTCTAGTGTCGCCAACCTTGCCATTTTCTATTAAGGCTATGATATATAATGAATTATAGTCCTAGGATGTAAAGCGCTAGCCTAAGAAACGGGACATTACCGGTGTCCCATATCTCCCGCCGTTCGACCTCTCGGCTCCGTCGCTCGCGGTGATTCAACCATGGCACTGGGTGTGGTCTGGCATCTCTTGTCGGATTTAGGCCGCTCGATCTTTCTTATTGTCGAAACAGCATCGCCATGTGCGCAAAGGCCGCGAGCGGCGACCTGTCGGCGTCCGCCTCGATGTCGGCCTTGATCGACACGGAGCAACGCTGGCAGGCGTCGATCTGTGCGGGTGCCGACGCGCCGGGCGGCGGATCAGAACTGGAAGTAGATGAAGGCACTCTTCACTTCGAGCATCACGAATACCACCGCGATCGCGACGGTCAGATAGGCGGTCTTCGCCACGATCAGTGGCATGCCGTTGGCTGTGAAGCGCGGCACGATGCGGTCGCGGACAAACCAGACGATGAACATCGACGCGGTCAGCGCGGCGGCCATCATATAGCTGTTCGGGGCGAGCCCGAAGGCGTGATACTGGCGCGGGTCGAGCATCTTGCCCCACAACGTGACTGTGTCGCGCAGGCTGACCGCGCGGAACGGGATCCATGCCGCCATCATCAGCGGCAAAGTGATCGCGACGCCGATCAGCGCACCTAAGACACCACCGGGCATGCGAATACGCGGCGAGATGACACGCTGCGCCCAAACCATTGCGGCATGGTAGATGCCCCACAGGACGAAAGTCCAGTTGGCGCCGTGCCACAGGCCCATGATCGCCCAGGTCGAGAAGAGCGCGCGGGTGCGCTTGCCCTCGGTTACTTTGGCGGCGCCCGGCACATTCTCCGAACTCTCGGCCAGCGTATCCCAGGCGCCGTGCCCGGGCTCGCGGTAGCGGCCCATCAGCGGGATATAGACATAGTCGCGGATCCAGGTGGACAGCGAGATATGCCAGCGCTTCCAGAATTCGCGTGGAGAGGTCGAGACATAGGGGAAGTTGAAATTCTCCGGCACATAGATGTTCATGATCATCGCCGAGCCGATCGCGATCGACGAATAGCCGGCGAAATCGAAATATATCTGAAAGCCAAACAGGAAGGCGAGCGTCCAGGCGTCGAACGCGCTCATTTGCGCGATGTTGCCGCCGAAACCCTGGTCGACGAACCCGGCGATCGTGTCGGCCAGCACGACCTTGAGGAACAGGCCGGCGATGATGCGTTCGATGCCGCGGCGGACCTGCTGGCCGTCGAACGGCGCCGGATCCTTCAACTGCGGGATCAGGATGTCCGGGCGCATGATCGGACCCGCGACGAGATGGGGGTAGAAGGTCACGAAGGTCAGGTAGCGCAGCATGTTGCGCTCCGGCGGTAGATCGCGGCGGTAAACGTCGATCGTGTAGCTCAGCGTCTGGAAGATATAGAAGCTGATGCCGAGCGGCAAGATTATGTTGAGTGTGGTGAAGCTGGGATGAAAACCGAGCACTTCCGACAACGAGAAGATGCTGTTGCGGAAGAAGATGAAATATTTGAAGAATCCGAGGATGCCGAGATTCACCACGAGGCTGACCTGCATCAGCCGCTTGCGCTTGATCGGATCTTCCTGCCGGTCGATCAGCAGCGCGAGATAATAATCCATGACCGCGCTGCCGAGCATCAGGGGTACGAATTCGATCCGCCAGAAACCGTAAAAGGTCGTGCTGCCGAGCAGCAGCAGCCAGAGCCGCGCGTTACCCTTTAACTGCCAGTAGAGGATGCAGATGATCGGCAGGAACAGGCCGAGAAAGGTGACTGAATTGAACAGCATCGATCAGTATCCCATCCGGCGCGCGGCCTGGTCGATTCCAGCGGCGAGGCGCTTATGGCCGGCGGCGGTGAAGTGCATGAAATCGGCCTCCTTGAAGCCGAACAACTCGTCAGTGACGGTCGCCCATTCGGGGCCCGGCACGATCGGGTCGATATCGACGAACCCCGCGCCATGGCGCTTGGCCACCGCCTGCAGGTCGGCCTTGAACACCCGGTACTGCGCCATCGGGTAGGGACCATCGATGTCCTGGCGATAGGGCGGCACATAGAGCAGCACATCGACCCCTTGCGCGCGGGCATCGGCGACCATGCCGTCGATCAGTGCCATGCGGTCGCGATACACATTGCGATCGACCGGGCGTTTGCTGGTCGAATGGATGCCGAGCATCTGGTTGCGCAACGTGTGGACCGCAAAGCCAAGCGTGCCGCGCAGCGCGGGCTTGGACCGCCATAGCGGCCAATGCCGAGCCAGGAAGCGCGTGGCGTTACCCTCTGCCCGGGTCTGAAGGGATTGATGGCTTCCGGCCGCCTGGGGCGACAATGTTTTCAGGCTTTGCTGCATCGAAGGTGCGATGACCGGCCAATAAGGCCTCGACTCGAGGCTGGCGGTGACCTCCGGGCGTTCGACGAAATCGCCGACCGTTTCACGCACGCCGAGTTCGCGGATATCGTCATAGCATATCGGGAGGATGAGCAGTTTCGGACGGTAGGTCGGGGCGACCGCATTCCATACGATCGCCTCTTCGGTCAGGTTCGCATTGGGTTGGCTATAAGTGACGAGATATTTGCCGCGCTCGGCTAGCGCCCGGCGAAGCAGTTCAGGCGCGTTGACGTCACCGGGTTGATAGCGGTTGATCCCGGAGAGTTGCGAATTGCCGAACCACAGGACCGCCGGCGGCTTGCCCGCCCTGACCCAGGTGGCGACGCACTTGTCACTGTCGACCGCATCGCTGCATTGGGTGATCTGACCGCGCTGCGCGAAGCCGGAAGTCTCGGCGCCGAAGCCCGCATCCGCCAGCTTGATGAGGATATGAGTGCGCGCATATTCGAGAAGCGCCAGCGCGAGCACCGCACCGATCAACAGCGGCAGCCAGGCTTTCAGCCTTGCCCTTGGCAGTGCGGCCATGGGGGAGGGCGCGATCGGGTCGGTCATAAGGATCTTCCGATGAAATCAGGTCGCGGACGGGGTGGAGGCGGTGATTTGCATTCGCCGCCACGAATAACGCTTCTTCACGCGCAGCATCGGTTGTTCGACGAAGCGCCAGGACAATTCGGTAACGATCAGCGATATCGATATCTCGGCCGCCACGACGAGCAGGTAATTGGTCAGGTTGCCGGGCTGCCGGTATGCTTCGGCGGCGTGGAAGATCGGATAATGGTAGAGATAGAGGCCATAGGAGCGGCGCCCCAGATAGCGCGCGACCGGGCTGGCAAAGGCGCGGCGCAGCGGATCACCATCGGCCAGCCGAGGGATGGTGAAGATCAGGGCCGCGGAGAGCAGCGCGAATACGGTGAAGGCCGGCGCGACCTCCTGCATGAAATCGCGGGACGCGGAGAACAGGGTCGCGACGGTTGTGGCGAAACATATCCAGGCGAGCGGGCGAAGAAGGTGTTGCGGCATACGCGCGCTCAATGCACCTTCGCCGATCGCCAACAAGCAACCCAGCATCAGGCCGTCGGTCCGCGCCGGTGTGAAGGTGTAGAGCAAGGTCGGCGGGTAACCCGCTGCGAGCATGGCAAAGCGGATCGCGATGGCCGAGGCGATGACCAACGTTGCGAGGAGCGCCGCCGGTCTCAGCCCACGCTTCGACGCGAGGATGAACACGATCGGCCAGACGACGTAGAATTGCTCCTCGATCGCCAGCGACCAGGTATGGCCGAGGCTGCCGAGCGTCTCGGCAGGCAGGAAGTTGGCGAAGAACGCCATCACGGCCACCGCGACGGGCAGGCGGTCGGAGGGTGCGCCGGTCCATAACAGCATCGCGAGAATCAGGCAGACGAGGAGGGGCGGGATGATGCGGAACACGCGACGCAGATAGAATTCGCGCAGGTCGATACGGCCGGTCGCCTGGTGTTCGAGCATCATCAGTCTCGTGATGAGATAGCCCGAGATAACGAAGAAGATATCGACGCCGAGAAAGCCGCCTTGCAGCCGTCCATAGCTGGCATGGACGAGTAGGACAAAGCCGACCGACAATGCGCGCAGGCCATCGAGTTCGGGAAGGTAATCCCGTCTGTCCGCCGCCTGCGTCACATCATGCTCCCCCCGTGTCGCGCGGTGCCATGGCGCCGCGAACCGATCCCCGGGGAAAAGCCTTTGTCAGAAGTTGCACGGCCGGTCGAGACGCTATGCCGGACGACGCAGGACAGTGATCGATGCCGCTGACAGCTTGCGCGTCAGGGCGTCGGGCAAGATCGCCGTGAAGCCTTCGACTGCGTCGATCAGGGCGCCCGGAAGAAACTTGTGCAGTCGCGCGGTCTTGGCATGGCCAGCGGATAGCGGGTTGGTGAACATCTCATGGCGGACGACTTCCAGCCCGGCGCGCTTGGTCAGCGTCGCGATTTCATCCTGATGCAGCAGAAAGATATGGCCGTCGGAATCCGGCTTGAATTGCTGATCCTCATAGATCGACGCATCCGGACAGTCGGAAAAGCGCGGCAGGCGATTGAGGAAATAGCCACCATTGGGGGTCGAGATGATGATGTGGCCGCCGGGCTTCACCACCGTCGCAAGCTGGGCAAGGAATTCGTCGGGATGGGCGACATGCTCGACCACCTCGAGCGCCAGCGCGACATCGAACGCGCCGGCGAACGTATCGCCCAGTTCGAAGATATTGCCGGGGACGAACTCGATCTGCGCCGCAAGCGGCGATTTGAGCTTCACATAATCAATCAGGTCGGCGCGCAGGTCGTTCCAGGTCACGCGATAGCCCATCGCGGCGGCGGCCAGCGTGTAGTTGCCCTGCGCGGCGGCGAGGTCGAGCAGCCTGGCGCCGGGGCTGGCGACACTGCGCAGCGCGTTGAGCACGCGGCGGCGGCGCTGGTCGTACATCTTCGCATAGCCGCGATTGGATGTGCCGCCCCAGATTTCGACATCGTCATGATGGTGCGAGATTCTCCAGCTTTCGGGCCAGTCGGCGCGAGCCTCGATCCGGGATGTTTCGAAAGCGAATGACGGCATAGGTATTGCCCTCTGATATGTGCTGCAGCGCGACGGCATGTGCGTGGCGAATGATGTTTCGAATTACAAGCGGGGCCGATGTCCCGTCATGGGCCGAGGATGGCGGCATCGAGCGCCGGACGAAGCGGTCCGGCGAGCGTGGCGCTCCCGATCGACGACAGATGATGATCGTCGGCAAACAGCACGACGCCGTCACGCATCGGCACACAGCTGCCCGTCGCGCAAAGTAGGGCGCCAGGGTTGAGTATGCGGATGCCGGGATTGCGACCGGCCAGTGCTGAGATCGCGCGGCTGGCATCGTCATGATCGCGTTCGGCCAGGGCGCGGGGGACGGCGCAGCGATCATCGGCGCGCCGTGCAAGGCAGCGTGGAACGTGATGCGGGAAGAGCGGCGTATCCTCGACCAGCACCAGCCGAATTCCATTCCCTCCGGCGACCCGGCTCAGCCGCGCCAGGCCCGCCGCGAAACCCCATCGTACCTTGGCGAGCGGGCCGGGCAGGGTGCCCAGAATATCCGCATCCGGCCAACGCGACGACGCGACGATCGCCACGACCCGCCCTGATTGGGCCAATAGCCCGGCCTCGGCCAGCACCGCATCGCGGAAGCGGGCGCATTCGGCGAGATTGGTCGTGCTGGCGACGATACCGACTACCAGTGCTTGCCCGTCGAGCGGCCGGCATCCACCGCGAGTGCGGGGAAGGACGGCGACATGCGCGGCCCGGCCCCAGTGATCGAGCATCGGAATCAAATGCGCGGCGTGGGAATCGCCGACCAGGATGATCATGCGTTTCGCCGTGCGGTCGCCGATCAGACAGGAGTCGACCGGCGCGAGTGTATCGAAGACGATCCGGTAATTTCCGCATTCGGGCGAGATGGCTGGGTCGGCCTGTTTCGTCCCGGCCGAGAAGACCGCCTGAAGGCGCGGTGAACCGGCGAGTCGGTGGTTCGCGATGATGATCGTGATCCCGGCGCCCACAGCGCCGATCAGCAGCAGCATGATTCCGGCAACCAGGCTCTTGCCGGTGGTCCGGAACATTGATGGCTGCTGATGACGAACCGGGGTTTCGATCAGATGATAACTTGCCGAACTGAGCAGGAAGGAAACAACCACTGCGGCAATCAGTGCAGCGGTGCTCGGCGCGCCCAGCGTATCGCCGCGCACGAACGCGAGCAGCGGCCAATGCCAGAGATACCAGCCATAAGAGAGCTTGCCGATATAGACGGCGGGCGAGGTCGCCAGGAGGCGTGCGACCGGGTTTGCCGGCGCGATGGCACCCGCCGCGAGCAGTGCCGCCGCTCCAAGCGTCGGCAGCAAGGCGATCCAGCCTGGAAAGGGCGTGTCATGGTTAAACGTCCACAGTGCAAGGCCGATCAGGATCAGGCCGATCGCCGAAATGACGGTCGCGCCGTGTTTCCAGCGCGGCCGGTCGCCACGAATTGCCAGCGACAGCATTGCGCCGATGGCGAATTCCCAGCCGCGAAATGGGGTGAGATAGAAGGCCCAGGTCGGACGCAACTGGGTGCCCGCAACGCTGACCGCGAGCGAACTGATGAACACCGCGCCGAACAGGATCCACAGCGCGCGACGTCCCGCGAGACCGGCGCGCGCCGCGATCCAGCCGGTCAGCGGGATCAACAGCGGCCAGACAATATAGAATTGCTCTTCCACCGCGAGTGTCCAGGTGTGGAGCAACGGATAGGTTTCGGCCGCGGCGGCGAAATAGCCCGACGGCTGGAGCGTGAAGAAGATGTTCGAGGCGAAAAACAGCGTAGCAAGCGCCGACTGGGCGAGCGATTGCAGCTCACCGGCCGGCGGCACCAGCCACAGGCCGAGGGCAAGGGTGGTCGCGATTACCGCGAGCAGGGCGGGAAGCAGTCGGCGCACGCGGCGGGCGTAGAATTCGGCGAGGTTGATCCGTCCGGTCCGCTCATGCTCGCGGACCAGGATGCCAGTGATCAGGAAACCCGAAATGACGAAGAAGATGTCGACGCCAACGAACCCGCCTGGCACCAGCGCCGGAAAGGCATGGTAGGCGACGACCGAGCCGACCGCGATCGTCCGTAGCCCGTCGATATCGGGGCGATAGGCGATCGTTGCGCTCATCGAACCGCGATCAATTCGCGGCCTTGCGCTCGATCAGTGTGTCGCCGAGCACCAGCACGTCCATTTTGGTGCGCAGGAAGCAATCCAGCGCTTCCTCCGGACGGCATACCACCGGCTCATTCTCGTTGAACGAGGTGTTGAGTAGCATCGGTACGCCACTGATCGCCTCGAACGCCTCGATCAGATGGAAATAGCGCGGGTTGGTGCTTTCATTGACCGTCTGGAGCCGGCCGGACCCATCGACATGGGTTACGGCGGGGATCAATTCGCGCTTCTCTTCGCGAATCTGGAACACCTGCATCATGAAGGGAACGCTGTCCTCCTCCTCAAACCAGCCGGGAACGCCGCGATCGAGCACCGAGGGCGCGAACGGGCGAAAGCTTTCGCGCCGCTTGATCTTGAGGTTGAGTATTTCCTTCATGTCAGCGCGGCGCGGATCGCCCAGGATCGAGCGGTTGCCAAGCGCGCGCGGGCCCCATTCCATGCGGCCCTGATACCAGCCGATCACCTTGCCCTCGGAAATCGCGGTGGCGGTGCGGCGGCACAATTCGGCCTCATCCGCGATCGTCTCGATCGTGCAGCCCGCCGCCTCTATCTCAGCCTCGCGCGCGACCATCAGTCCCTCGACTTCGGCGGTCGGGGCGTGCGGGCCCCAATAAGCATGATCCATCACAAATCCGCGCGGATTGCCCTGCTTGTGCCAATAGGCGAACGCGGCGCCGATCGCGCCGCCCGCATCGCCTGCTGCCGACTGGACATAGACATTGGTGTATGGCGTGCGACGGCGCACCTTGCCGTTGGCGACCGAATTGTTGCCGCAGCCGCCGGCGATGGTCAGGTGCGGCACCTTGTGCTTCGCATGCAGCATGTCCAGCAGGTTGAAGAACGCTTCCTCGTACATCGCCTGGATCGACTTGGCCAAGTCGCGATGACCTTGGGTCAGTTCGCCTTTGGGGTCACGGCGCGGGCCGAGCAGCGCTTCGAGCTCAGGCGAGAACAGGTCGCCGATCTCGGGAATGCCGTCGGTCCACTGATATTGCGTGCCTTCCTTGTGATGCTTGAAATATTTCAGGTTGAGCTCGAAGCTGCCGTCGCCCTTGAGCTTCACGATCTCGCGCATCGCGTTGATCTGGGTCGGCTGGCCATAGGGCGCTAGGCCCATCACCTTATACTCGTCGCCATAATGCGGAAAACCAAGATACTGGGTCAGCGCCTGGTAGAAGATACCGAGCGAATGCGGGAAGAAGACCCGCCCTTCGATATCGATCTCGCTGCCATGGCCGATCGCCCAGGCCGCGCTGCTGAAATCGCCGAACCCGTCGACCGACACGACGCTCGCGTCCTGGAACGGCGAGACGTGGAACGCTGATGACAGATGCGCGAGATGGTGCTCGATCGGCGCGTGCACACCCTTGAAGGTTTCGCCGGGGAAACTCTCTTCGAGATATTCGGCGATCCCCTTGCGCGCCTTGCGGTTCTTCAGCCGATCCATGACGAAGCCGAGATCGGGTCGCTTGGTCGCGACATAGGCAATCTTGCGCAACAGATTGGCGCGGCTGTCCTGATTGACCGCGATCACATCGACATCGCCGAGCGTCAGCCCCGCTTCGGCCAGACAGTAACGGATCGATTCAGAAGGAAAGCCGGCCCAATGCTTGATGCGACGGAACCGTTCTTCTTCCGCAGCGGCGATCATCACGCCGTCGCGTACCAAACAAGCGGAGGAATCGCCGTGAAAGGCGTTGAGACCCAGGATGATCAAGCAAAAGTCTCCGTGACTCGGCCGACGCGGGAACGCGGCATGACAATGTGGTGCGACCCCTCGCTCGTGTGCGCTTATACCGAAAATGTTGCAGTACGGAAGAGATCACAAATACCCAATTATCTCTTCGGGATACGGAGGGTTCGTAAGAACAGGGAGCGAACGCTGGAGGTATTGCGCTCGAACAGCCACCACATTGCGGCGGCATACAGGAGGGCGGCGACGATAAGGCCGGTGGCCGTGACGAAGCCCAAAGGGCCGATCGCGAATTGTGCCGGCGCGAGCAGTGCAAACCATAACAGGGCGATCAGCGGGAAATGCATGACGTATAGCGTGAAGGAGATTTCGGAGAGCCAGAAGGAGAATCGGCCATAAATTCCGCCAGGATTGGTCAGGCGCGCGAGGCAGGGTAGGGCGGCTGCGCAAGCGATGCCGAGTAGGATATCGGTCGGCAGGCCCGACCAGGCGAGCGAGGCAGCGAGGCCGAGAAGGAACGCCAGCACAATTGCCGCGACGAGGAGGTGGAAGCGCCGCTCGGGCATCGCTCGAACGCTATCGCCAAGTGACCAGGCGAGCGCGCCCATCGCCCAGATGCTGCCCAAGGCGAGGATGGCGAACGGCAGAAAGGCCATAACGGCGAGGGCGAAGATCGCTGCTGCCGCGCGCGCGCCAGGCGAGGCGTTGCGCCCGGCCAGCGCCAGCCAGGCAAAGGGCACGAGGAAATAATACCAGAATTCGTTGGCCAGGCTCCATAATGGCCCGTTTGTGCCGAAGACCGGCACTGCGATCGTCTGGAGAAAGGTGATGTTGCCGAAAAAGGTCGCAAGCGTCGGGGTGGGATCACTGCCCGGATAAGGACCGCTTGAGAGGATGTCCCAATATTGCGCGCCATAGCCGTCCAGGCGCAGCAGATCGCGGCCGATCCAGTCGAGCAATGCCGTCGCGATCAGTGCGGGGATCAGGGCGGTCCATAGTCGTGCGAAACGATGCACCGCATAATCGGGCAAGTTCCACTTGCCCTGACGGATTTCGCGCATCGCTCTCCCGCCGACCAGAAAGCCGCTCAGTGCGAAGAACAGTATGACCGCCTGATGACCGAGCCCGCCGATCACATAGAGCGGCGCGAAGGGAAGTTTCGAGCCGGTCAGGTCGGAATAATCGACGAACACGAAACCGCGGACATGGCCGACGAGCACCAGCAAGGCGGCAAGACCGCGGACCATGTCGAGATGTTCGAAGCGGCGTCCGCGCGGGGTGCGATGACGGGTCGCCTCGCCCTGATCTGACGTCACACCTGTCCCCCGAAGATCCGCCGGCGTCGTCAAAACAGCACGACGCGGCGCGACCAAGGCTTGATCGAGCAGTGTGATGCCTATAGCCGCGCAGTCGAAGGGGCAACCTCATGAATCGCGTAGTGGTGACCGGTGGCGCGGGATATATCGGCTCGCATGCCTGCAAGGCGCTCCGGGCGGCCGGATGGGAGCCCGTCGTTTATGACAACCTCGTCTATGGCCATCGCGAAGCGGTGAAATGGGGCCCGTTCGAGCAGGGCGACATTCTCGACGAGGCGCGGCTGGCGGAGGTGTTCGCGATATATAAGCCGGTGGCGGTGATGCATTTCGCGGCCTTCGCTTATGTCGGCGAATCGGTCACCGAGCCGGAAAAATATTATCGCAACAATGTCGAGGGTACGGCCGCGCTGCTGCGCGCGATGCGCAAGGCGGATATCAGTCGGCTGATCTTCTCCAGCAGCTGCGCGACCTATGGCCTGGCCGAAACGATCCCGATTTCGGAGACGCAGTTGCAGGCGCCGATCAATCCCTATGGCCGGACCAAGCTGATCGGCGAGCAGATCGCGCGTGACTATGCGCATGCCTATGGTTTCGATTGCATCGCACTGCGTTATTTCAACGCGGCCGGCGCCGATATCGAAGGCGAGATCGGCGAGGATCACGATCCCGAAACGCATCTGATTCCGCTGGTGCTGCAAGCGGCGGCAGGAATACGGTCGGCGATTACGGTGTTCGGCGACGATTACGACACGCCCGACGGCACCTGTATCCGTGATTATCTCCACGTCGCGGACCTCGCCTCGGCGCATGTCGCGGCACTGGAGAAGCTCGGGACCGGGCCGACGGGCTTTGCCGCGCTCAACCTCGGCACCGGGCAGGGGACCAGCGTGCGCGAGATTATCGCGGCGGCGGAGCGCGTGACCGGTCGAACAATCCCGGTCACGATGGCGGCGCGGCGCGAAGGAGATCCGTCGACGCTTGTCGCAGATCCTGTGGCGGCAAACGAGATACTCGGCTGGACCGCGCGACATTCGGATCTCGACACGATCATCTCAACCGCGTGGCGCTGGCTCGATGTGACGACACAGAATGTCGCCTCTAAAGGAACAGTGCACCGTGCTTGATCAGATCACGCCGATGGTCATCACCTACAATGAACAACCTAATATCGCGCGGGTGCTCGACCGGCTGAGCTGGGCGAAGCGCATCCTGATCATCGATAGCGGCAGCACCGACGAGACGCTGGCGATCATCGCGCGCTATCCGCAGGCGCAGGTGGTGATGCGCAAATTCGATACCTTCGCCGGTCAATGCAATTTCGGTATGGGCCTGATCGAAACGCCGTTCGTACTGTCGATGGATGCCGATTATATCCTGTCCCAGGCGTTGATCGACGAGATCGCGCAGTTGACCCCGGCGATGGCGGTGTCGGGTTATCGCACCGCATTCCGTTACTGCATCTATGGGCACCGGCTGGCGGGCACGCTCTATCCCGCGCGGGTCACTCTTTATCGGCCCGAGCGCGGCGAATATGCCGATCTCGGCCATGGTCACAAGCTTGCGATCGAGGGCGCGGTCGAGGATCTGACGGCAACGATCGACCATGACGACCGCAAGTCGCTGCGCCGCTGGCTGGCATCGCAGGACAAATATATAGTGCGTGAGGCCGATCACTTGCTGAGCATGGATCCGGCGAAGCGTACGCGGATCGAAAAGCTCCGCGCGCTGGCATGGCCGGCGCCCTTTGCCGCGCTGATCTACGCGCTGATCATCAAGCGATGCCTGTTCGATGGCTGGCCGGGCTGGTTCTACGCCCTGCAGCGCAGCTATGCGGAACTGTTGCTGTGCATGGAGATCGTCGACCGCAAGCTGGCCGCCGGTCAGCGCGACGCCGACAGGCCCTGATAGGCGGCGATCATGCGCGCGGCGATCGCGTGCCAGCCGAAATGCGCAAGGGCAGCTTCACGGCCAAGCACGCCCATTGCCTGCGCCCGGGCGGGATCGTCGGCAAAGGTGCGGATCGCCGTTCCCAATGCCTGCGCGGTCGGCTCGGCGATCAGGCCGCATGCCGCCTGTTTCACCACCTCCGCGACGCCCGCGCCGGTCGAGACGACGACCGGCTTGGACCGCACCATTGCCTCGAGCACGGTATTGCCGAAATTCTCATTGAGTGAGGGCAGCACGAACTGGCCGCACTGCGCGAACAGCCATTCCTTGTCGGGGCCGGTGACGTTGCGGTCGATCAGGACGATGCGGTCGGCGACCTGCGCCTTGGCGATCGCCCCGCGCAATTCGTTGGAGTGAGCCTCGTCATCGGTGCCGGCGATGACCAGCCGCGTGGCCGGAGAGAAGGCGAGCGCGTCGATCAGCGCGACGAGGTTCTTCTTCCAGTTTAGACGACCGAGATACAGCGCATAACCGGGCCGCGCGGTCGCGTCGGCGATATCGGGTGAGACCGTGTCGGGCGTGATCGGCGCCGGTTCCTCGACTCCGTTTGGGATGATCAGCTTCTCGGCTGCCTTCAGCCCGAGCGCGTCGAAATCGATCGCCTCACGGTCGGCGGTAAAGTGGATTGCCGCTGCCTCACGGATCGTCCTGCGCTCGAACAGGGTTAGCCAGGCATTCTTGATGACGCTCGATTTGGCGCGGATCAAGTCGGCGACGAGCATGCCGCGCGGCGACAGGATAAACGGCTTGCCGGCGATTTTCGCGGCGCGGGCGGCGGCCAGGGTCGGCCACAGGAACACCGAATGAAGGTGGATGATGTCGAAATCTCCAGCTTGCGCGCTCAGCGCGGCGCCCATCGTTGGTGCGCGGTACAGGCGGCGCGGGGATCCGACCTCGAAATAAGTCACGGCGACTCCGTCCATGTCCACCGATATCGACACCGGCACGTCGGAGACGCCGGGACCGTCGGCATTGGTCGTGAAGACGCTGACCTGATGGCCGAGTGCGGCCTGGCCGGCGGCAAGGCCGTGAACGGAATAGATCGGGCCGCCATAACGAACCGCTGGGAAATAGCTTGGGACGACGTGAAGAATCTTCATGACGGTTCCGCCCAGCCCAATATTCCGGCCACGGTGCACGCGACACGCTGCCGGTAATGCGCCCATTCCGCACCCTGCGCTGACGCCAGCGCGGCAGGCCGCATCGCGCGGACGATGGCCGGATCGGCGGCATATTTCGCCAGCGCATCGGTCAACGCATCGACGTTGTTGAACGGGATCACATCGCCATTTTCACCTGGCACGATGAAGTCGCTCGCACCGACATGATCGGAGGCCAGCACCGGCAGGCCGCACGCCAACGCCTCTGGTACGACCAGGCCGAACGAATCGAAGCGTGACGGCATGACGAGCAGATCGGCCCAACGATAGAGTTCGGCCAGTTCGTCATGCGGCACCTTGCCGAGCAACGTCGCGCAGGCGTCGAGGCGTGCGACGAGATTGGGTTGGCCATCGGCGCGGGCGGCGGCAATGCGACAATCATAGGCGATACCGCGTCCGGCCAGGTTTTCGAGCGCGGTCGCCAGCAAGTCCGCTCCTTTCACGCCAGTGAAGCGGCCGACAAAGGCGAGCCGGAGCGGGCCGTCATGCAATGTCTGGTCCGCGCCGGGACCAAACGACCTGGGTTCGAAGCCGAGTGGTACGGCATGGACCCGGTCCGGCGGCACGCCGGCATCGATATAGCTGTTCGCGGCAAGCGTCGAACAGCACAGGATATGATCCGACAATGCGATCTCGGCGTCCTTGCGGGCATTGACCCCCTGGCGGAACATCGTGCCGATATCGCTCAAGCCACTTTCGGCTTGCATGCGATGATGGACGCTCGCGGCGTCCAGGATGGTGGGCAAGCCGAGCGCCTTGGCGGCGCGCAACGTGTCGAGCGCGCCGTTTTCGTAGACGATCACCGCGCGCGGTGCGATTTTCGGCAGCGCGTGTGAAACATTGCGGTCGAACTGCGCATACATGCGATGCGCAAGCCGATGGGCTAGCGGCGATGGGAGCAACTTATTGCCGGCACGAAAGATCAGGCCGGCCAGCCGGTGAAACCGGTGGTGCCCGGCCAAAGCCCCGGTCAGCGCGGACCGAATCGGGCTCGCATGATGCAGGGTTGCATCCCAGCCGGCCTCGATCAGTGCGGCGGCGAGCTGGTCGGCATGCTGCCGCCCGGCGATGGCAATCAGGATGTCGCGCGTGCGATCCCCGCTTTGGCCAGCGCTTCGCGGATTCCGTCCAGGCATTCGCGGTAACTCCAGTTATCGATAATCCGGCGGCTAGCCGCGCCCATTGCCACGCGTCTGGCCGGGTCGGCAAGCACGCCGCGGATGGCGGCGGCGAGTGCGACGATATTGCCGGAGGGGTAGGTCGCGCCATTGACGCCGTCCTGCACCAGATCGCGGACGCAACCGACCTCTTGCGAGACGATGACGGGCAGACCGGCGCACATCACCTCGTTGACGATCAGACCCCATGGCTCGTTTTCGGAAGGCAGCACGAACAGCTCGCTCGCGGCATAGACGCAGGGCAGGTCGCTTTGGTTGAAGAAGCCGGGGAAATGCACGTTCCGATCGGCCGCCTCGCTCGCGGCGTTGTGCAAATCGGCTTCGAGTTCCCCCGATCCGACCATCACGAGATGCGCGTCAAGGCCATCGCGGCGCAGTTGAAGAAACGCCTGGAGCAGATCGCCGGGGCGCTTCCGGCCCTGGAATTTCGAAGCGAACAGGATGATCGGGGCGTCGTCCTCTACGCCGAGCCGTTTGCGCCAACCTTCGCGCTCTTGCGGCGTGATTCGGGCAGCGGCGATGAAGCGGTCGTTGTCGACCGTATAGGGAACAAGCGAGATATCTTTATCGTCAACGTCCATCGCGCGATAGTAATCGCGATTGGCGGCACCGATCGCGAGCAGGCCGGTGCATTGGCGATAGAGAGCGCCCATCACGATGCGGCGGGCAGCGGCCTTTGCCGGGCTGATCCCCAGGGCAAGATGGGTTTCACCGCGCATGAAGACCGGCACGCCCTTCAATCGCGCGGCGGCCAGCGCGATCATCTTCGCGGCATAGCCATGACCGTGGATCCACAACGCATCGTAGCGTTTTGGCGAAATCTCCGCGAAAATCTCCGGCGAGACGGTCGAGAAGAAGCCATAGGGTTCGATTGTACCAAAATTCTTGCCGATGAACCGCGATTCGTAACCGGCAAGCAGATCGACATCCCAGGTCACCGCTTTCCCAAAATCACGATCGTGCGCGCCGCGGAGCGAGAAGTCGGAAAGGTACAGCGCGGTGATCTCCAGATCGTCGGCACGGTTGAGTGCGGCGTAGAGCGGCGCAAAATACTGGATCGGGTGGGTGTTGACGACCGCGATCCGGATCGGCCGTCCGGCATTGCCGGTGGCCGGGATCATGCGAGGGCCACATCCCCGAGCGGATAGCCGCGCTCCAGGTAAAAGTCCTGCTGCGATCGGTTTCGCCGTTCGGCCATCTCGACGCGGAAAGCTGCGATCGAGACGCCCACGATCGTCCAGTATATCAAACCGCCGGTCGGATTGTTGACGGTGAACAGCACGAGATGGACGATGACGAAGATCAGGCTCGCCATGTGCGCCGCAATCATCAGCGGCGATTTCGATTTCCGCAGATGCCCGAGCACCAGAACGATGACGAAAGCTTTGGGCAGGAACACCAGGGTGAAGCCCACAAAACCCATTTCCTGCATAACGCGCGCGGTTTCCAGTTCATAGGCGTTGCCGTTGAGCCACCAGAGATAATCACCCCCGATCAATGACATGGCCGCGTTTGAATTGCTGCCGATGCCGGTTCCGATCAGCGGCGACGTTTCGAAGGCGTCCGCCGCCTCGGTGATCGGCGTGGCGAGTCGGTTGATCGCGCTATCGGAATTGTTTGCGCGATATTCGAGCGCGGAAAAAGCCGTACCGAAAATTGTCACGGTGGCGACGCCGACAATGGCCAGACCGACTGCAAATCTGAGCGCGGTCTGAAACGGCAACAGGCCTTTCCAGCCGCCGATAAGCAATAGCAAAGGGCCGGCAAAGGCGAAAACGACCATCGGCGTTCGCGCGCCAGTGGTCGCTGCGCCGCCGATCGATAGTGCCAGTGCCGCCGTGACGATCAGCAATGTCCGCCGCTTGGGAATCGATGCGAGCAACAGCGATGTCGCCAGCGGCACCGCCAGCAACAGGAAGGTCATGAACCCACCGATATAGGAAAATGTGCTCGACGTTCTCGCACGGCCCAGTTTGAAGTCGCCTTCGCCCTGTTCGCCGAAAAGAGATACCACGGCTTCGACGCCCTCTTCGTGGCTCACATACTGATTGACCCAGGACGTCGGCGGCTGAGAAAATTGATACAGTCCGAGCAACGCGATCGGAACTGCGAGATAGCAGGTGCTGATCATGATCTTACGCAGCTGCAGGCGATCCTTGATGATATCGGGGATGATGAATGCGAGCGGCAGGTAGATCAGATAATTCTTCAATCCGAACAGGCTTAACAGCGACGATGGCGAGTTGGGGTTGACCAGCTGAATGGCGCAATAAACTGCTTCGAGTAACAGCAGAAACAGCAAGGTTCCGCTTTTCGGCCCAAGATCCTCGCTACTGCGCGCCGAGATGAAATATCCCAGATAGGCGAAGAGCAGGACGAAATCCTTGACCAACAACAGCTGCGACTGGAACCCTGGCAAAACCCATTTGCGCACCGCGCCCTCGAACATCGCCCAGACGAGCACGCCGACGATCGCGAAACCCCAGAAACGTATCGCCGCGAAACAGAGCACGATGATGATGGGCAGAAGCGGGATGAAATTCAGAAGCATCTCAAACGCGCTCCGTAGTCGCTGATGATTGCCGCAGCAGCCGGTAGATCATGCCCGCACTGCTTTTCAGCGAGTGTGGTTGATACCAGTTTTTTGCGGCCTGCTGCAACGCCCCAAGCGCGGTGTCGTCAATGACCGCGCTGGCATCGCCTTTGCCGAGCCTGATATAATTCGTTCCAGGCCGGAGCCCATCGTTTGTGCCGGCCGCTTCACTCAGGCAGATCGGGATCGCTCCATGGGCGCAATAGGCCGCGAAGATCGTCGACTTGGCAAGGCGGTCGGCATCATAGTCGAGCAATCCGAACCGTGCGTTACCCAGTTCCTGGCGGAGCATTGCGGTCGACACCTGTCCGACGCTACGGACCCGTGCGGTGCCGATCATTGCCGGTGGCGCCTCGGTGCGACCGCCGATATCGATGATCTCGTCGATCTTGTTGGCGGCGACAAAGGCTTCGATCTGGGTGATCCGTTCGCGATAGACCGCATTATAGATACCGGCCCGACCGAAGATCGCCAGCGAAGGGGGGCGTTGCGCCGCCGGAACCGGATTCTCGAGATCACCGATGGTCGAAAAGACCGGTAGCGCGATGACCGATCCGCTCTGCCCGCCGCGCCAGCGCTCAAGCAGTGCCGCATAGGGGCCGGTGGTCGCGATGCCGGCCGTGCTGATGCGCTGTATGCGCCGCGCCACCCATGCCTGTACCGGGCCGAGCCAGAATGCGCTGCCCCAGATCGGGCCGGTCGCGAACAGTTCGTGGAACACCGTCAAAAGGGGGCGAGCGGAATTCCCGCGGCGCCACCGTTCGAGCCCTGTCGCCAGCCATAGCGGTATCCCCTTGTTCTGATATCCATAGCCCGACAGATGCAACAGAACCGGTGTCGAGGCGCCTCCCGCAATCTCGTTCAGGGTCGCGCGCAATGCCGCCGATGTTCGCTTGCCGAGCTCGTGCGTTTCCCACTCGTCATGCAGCCGTTGGTCGGGCGGCAGCGGCGAACCGGAGACGAAGATCGTCCTTATGTCATGGTCGCACAGCAGTTGCTCGGCGATCAGGCGCGCATAGTCGCCAACACCTTCCGGAGATACCGCGCGGCGCGGGACAATCTGGATCAGCGTCGTGGTCATGATCGCGCCGTCACCAGGCCGGGGCGGAATGCTCCGATGACGCTGATCGCCAGACCCTGCAGCAATAGCGAGCCGCTGAGCGTCATGCTTAGTAACAGAACCGACAACGGATGGGTGAAATCCCAGAACGGCACGGTCGCGACCAGCAGGGCGACCTGGATCAACGCAACCAGCGGGTCGAGCCGGACCCAACCCTTGGCGCGATTGAGCAGCACGGTCGGCGTCGAAACGAGCGTCATCGCAGCGGTCGTGAGCGCGACGAGCAGTTCATGATCGAGATGCATATATTTTGGCCCAAGCAACCAGAGCAGCGGCCCAGGCAACAATGCACCCACCGCGATCACGCCCAGCCCGACAGCTGCCATGCCTGCCTTGGCGATCCAGCCGGCCAGGATGAACCGGCGGATATCGCTTATCCCGGCAAGGCGCGGGACGATGACGACGATCGAGAAGGCGGACAGCACGCCGACGATCGCGGTGATGCGGTTGACCGCGAAGACCGATGCGACGACTTGCGCACCACCGAAGCGCGCCGCCAACCACAGGATCACGCTATCCTGCAGCGCGAAGGCCAGCACGGCGGGGGCTGCGGGGCCGACATAGTGCATGATCGCCTTGACCAGGCCGGGAACGGGGGTGGGACTATGCTCGACCTGTCCGCGCAACATCCATGTGCTGGCCGCCAGCGTCACCGCCGAACACATCAGTCCGCCGAGCAGGGCCATCCAATAGGAGCGCGAAATGCCGAGCACCATGATCGCGGCGGCAAGAACGCGCATCGACTGCCCGGCGATATCGCAGACATAGGAGCGGCGGAACCAGCCGAGCAGGCGCATGACCTGCAGGTTGATGCCTGCACTCATCAACATGAGCGCGCTGCCGAGGAGCAAAACCAGGGCGATCAGCAGCGCATCGAGTCCATAATGCGATTGCTGGCCGACGGCGGGGAAGATCGCCGCCGCGATCAGACCGACGCACACGAACAGGATCAGACGCAAGCGACGGATGCCGGCGAGGTAACCGCCGAACGCCGTTCCGCCCAGTCGCGCCTTTCGCCAGAAATAGGTGATCGAACTGTTGAGCCCGAGGTCGCTGGAGATCGTGACGAAAGTCAGCGTCGTTGCGGCAAGGCCGTAAAGCGCATAATCCGGGATCGGCATGTAACGGACATAGACGAGGCCGGAGACCATCCCGATCGCCTGCGCGAAACCGCTCGACAAGCCGAATTCAAACAGCAAGCGGAACCAGGCAATGAGGCGCTGACGCAGCATGGTGACAGCGTCAGGCCGCCGGTGCGACATGCTCGGCCGCGATCAGGCGGCGGAGCAGTTCGTCGAAATCGACTGTCGAGCGCCATCCGAGCAACCGTTCCGCCTTGCCCGGATCGCCGTAACTTGTCGCGATGTCGGTTGCGCGCATCAGGTTCTGATCGACCTCGACATGATCGCGCCAGTCGAGATTCTGCAGTTCGAAACAGCGCTGCACGAAATATTCCAGGCTATGGCTTTTTCCCGTCGCGACGACGAAATCGGTCGCATGGTCGAGCTGCAGCATGCGCCACATCGCGTCGACATAATCCGCCGCCCAGCCCCAGTCGCGCACCACGTTCAGCGCGCCGAGCTTCAGTCGCTCGCCCGAACCCGCGGCGATGCGCGCGGCGGCGCGGACGACCTTGCGCGTGACGAAGCGCTCCGGGCGCAGCGGCGATTCATGATTGAACAGGATGCCCGAGCTGGCGAACAGGCCATAGGCCTCGCGGTAATTGGCGACCTCCCAAAAAGCGGTTGCCTTGGCAACGCCATAGGGACTGCGTGGGTGGAATGGACTTTCCTCGGTCGCAGGCTTTGCCTCGGTCGTCTCACCGAAGCACTCGCTGGACGCGGCGTTGTACAGACGGGTCTTGCCGCCCATGAAACGCAGTACTTCGAGCAGGTTAAGCGTGCCGAAGGCGATGCTCTCGAGCGTTTCGACCGGTTGTGCGAAAGATAGGCCGACCGAGCTTTGCCCGGCGAGGTTGTAGACCTCGTCCGGCCTCGCTTCCGACAGCACCTGCAATACACTGCGGAAATCGGTCAGGGTCATCGACAATGGCGTGACCTGGTCGAGGATCCCGAGCTGCGCGAGATTGGAGAAGCGCGACACTTCCGCGTCGCGCGAGGTGCCGAATACGCGATACCCCTTGTCGAGCAGCAGCTTCGCCAGAAGCGCGCCGTCCTGGCCCGAAATCCCGCAGATGAGCGCGTGCTTGGTCAAGGCCTACCTCGTTGTTGCGCCCCAATTGTTGCGGATGCGAAGAGCATGATTTGCCGAGCGAGGGAAGGCGAAAAGCATGGCACGAGCCTGACATTCGTCGGAATCACCCCTGTCAGTCGGCCGTATGATAGTGGTCGAGCAGGTAGCGTGACCATTCGCGCGACAAGAGGCCATGGCTGCCGGCGGCATTGGCGCTGCGCCCTTCGAGCCCCTCAACGCCCCCCATCCAGCTGGCATACGGGATGGCGAAGCCGGTCTTGCGGCGATGGCGATGCCATTCGGGCAGAGCAGAGACCGGCGCACCGGCAAGAAGCTGTTTGCCTTCGCCCGGTTTCAGGTGACCGATCAGCGGCGCCAGTTCGCGGAACAATGCGATATCGACCAACGGTGTGCGGATTTCCACGCTGTGACGCATTCCCGCCCAGTCGGCGTCGCGCAGCAACTGGTTGCGCATGTAAAAGCTGAGTTCGAGCAAGGTGACCGCGGCCTGGTCCGAATCGGGCATCGGGTCGAGCACATCGTTCATCCGCGCGACGATACCGAGCCGGGCGAGACCGGCTTTGACGAAACTGGGATCGAGAATGCCGGCAAAGTCGTCGGGTAGTCGCAACGACCGGCGAACCAGATACGCGCCACCCAATGTTCCCGTATAACGCAACAGTCCGGCTGCTTTGGGATTGTTGGTCGTGAAGCGCGGCATCGCCATCCTGAGCAATCGCCCTGCCACTGACCCAAGCCCGGGCAATCGCGCGATCCGTCCATATCGCGCATGCCAGGCGGGGACGTCGACGAAGCTCGGATATCCGCCGAGCATTTCATCGCCGCCGACTCCCGACAGGGCGACCTTCAGCCCCCGTTCGTGCGCCGCCTTGGCGACGAACCAGGTATTGATGCCATCGATCGAGGGTTGGTCCATGGTGGCGAGGATCTGGTCGAGATCGGAGAGGAACTCGTCGCGCCCGAT
The DNA here is from genome assembly GCF_054057355.1 of Sphingomonas sp. UYAg733. NCBI lineage: Bacteria > Pseudomonadati > Pseudomonadota > Alphaproteobacteria > Sphingomonadales > Sphingomonadaceae > Sphingomonas > Sphingomonas sp. UYAg733. The sequence goes on along the minus strand of NZ_JBSRZE010000003.1, from coordinate 282,687 downwards.
CCGGCGGACACTATGCTGCGCGCCATAATATGCGGCGATCCGTGCGGCGATCGGTACTTCGTCATTGTCGCTGCCCTCGAATTCGTCGAAGCCAAGCGTGATGGTGTGAAGGGGCCGGGTCGATTCCTCCATCGCCACGCCGAGGATCGCGGCGGAATCGATTCCACCCGACAGGAACAATCCCACCGGCACGTCGGCAAGCAGATGGGCCTTGATGCTCTCGCGCACCGCATCCTGTGCGCGGCGAAGCGCTACCGCATGATCGATATTCTCACGCTCGGCGGCGATGAGGATTTCTCCGGCGTTGACATAACGACGCTGGGTGACGCCATTTGTGTCGATCGTCATGCAATGACCCGCAGGGAGCGATGCGATATCGGTGTACCAGGTGAACGGTTCAGGTACGCTCCCGAGTAACAGGAAGCCGACCACCCCAGCCGGATCCTTCTCGCCGCTGATGCCGCTGCCCGCACGAAGCGCGCGGACTTGCGAGGCGAAGCGGAAAACGCCATCCTTGTCGGCATAGAATAGCGGCTTGATGCCGAACGCATCGCGCGCGAGAAACAGGGAGCGTTCGAGGCTGTCCCAGATCGCGAAGGCGAACATGCCGCGCAACGCGTCGAGCATCGCAGGGCCGCGATGTTCGAACAGGTCGAGCAGGATTTCGGTATCGGATGTCGCCGTCAGCGTGCGGCCGGCGGCGAGCGCCGCCGCGCGCAGTTCGGGATAATTGTAGATCTCGCCATTATAGACGATCGTGTACCGTCCATCGCGACTGGCCATCGGCTGCAGGGCGCGATCGGACAGATCGAGGATCGACAGGCGCCGATGACCGAGCAGGCAGCGGCCGTCTTCGCTCGCCCAAAGGCCTGCGCCATCGGGACCACGGCTGGCCATGGTTTCGCGAACTGCAACAACCTCTTCGCGCGCGGGTAAGGGCGCATTCAAACGATAGGCAAAAATGCCGTTCAAACCACACATTAAGCGGTTGATCTCCCAGATCAACAGAGTGATATCTACATTAAGATACTGAAAAAATTGTCGTTTATTCCAACGCTTGCGATTCATGCCGCGACAGAAATGCTAGCACCGCGCTAGCGTCAGCCGAGATGATTCAGATCAATTTGCCGATGACAGCTTAATGGTGCTTAGCCAAACAACATTTCACCCAAACGACGTCCGAAATTCGGAAAGGCGAAATATGCCAGCCCTGAGGGAATTTGCTTGCCTCGCGAAAGCGCCGTGAAGATCGCATTTTCCAACTCATCCTGGCTCGCCGGATCGACGGCGATGCCGATCGTCCCGTCGCGTATCGCCTCGAACCCGCCGTCGCTACTGCTGGCGACTGCCGGCACCCCACATGCCATCGCCTCGAGAAAGACAAACCCGAAACCCTCGCCCCGGCTCGGCATGGTGTAGACGTCGGCTAGGCGGAAGTAATCGGCCTTGCGATCCTCGGGGACCATGCCGGTGAAGACGACATGATCCGCGACACCGAATTTGACCGCCTTCGCCTTGAGCCGGGCCATGTCGCTGCCCTTGCCGGCTGCGATGTAGATGAAGGATGGATCCTTCGCACGAAGGCGCGGCAGGATCTCGATCATCTCGTCGAACCCTTTGGCGCGCTCCTCGCCAGCCATGCGGCCAAAGGTCATCAATATCTTGCGGTCCGTCAGGCCATACTGCGCGACAAGATCGTCGGCCTTGGGCGCCATGCCATAATGTTCGAGGTGGATCGCGTTGGGCAATATCGCCGTACCCAGGCGAGGTGCGGCGGCCCAGCCAAGATAACGCTCCAGTGTTACCCGGCTGATCGAGATGACTGTGTCGATCCGCGAGACCAGGCGATCGACCAGTGTGCGTGCCGTCGGCTGCCAAACCTCGATCCCGAAGATCAGCATCACCAGTTTCGCCCGGCGCAGCGTGGCGATCGCCACACATAGCGGCAACAGGTTGATATGGCCGCAGATGACGATGTCGGGTTTTGGGCCGGTCAGTCCGCGTGCAAGCGCGACGCGCGTAAAACGTGCGATGCCGCCAAGTCCGCCGAGATTGAACGTCAGCTTGGCCGGAAGATCGCCGATCGGCGGCTCTGCGATCCGCGGCAGAGCTTCCACGCTGGCGACCTGAGGCAGCATACTTAGCGCGTCGATAAAGTCGCGATTATACTGCGAGATGCCGCCGAAACCGCCATAGGCATCAGACAGCAGCATCAGGACATGGGCACCCTTGGCTGCCGGATGGGTCATCGCGTCGGGCACATCGCCAGATGACATCGGCCGCTCCTCAACGGTCGCGGTTGGCGAAGAAGTCGATCGTCGATTTCAAACCGTCGGCGAGCGGCACCTTGGGTTGCCAGCCGAGAATGGTCTGTGCTTTGGTGATGTCGGGCTTGCGTTGTTTAGGGTCATCAGCGGGCAGGGGCATGCGGATCAGCTTGGAGCGCGAGCCGGTCTGTTCGAGCACCAGCTCGGCCAGCTCGATCATCGTGAATTCGACCGGATTGCCCAGGTTGATCGGCCCGGTCACGTCGGGGCCGGTTTCCATCAGTCGGATGAAACCGTCGACCAGATCGTCGATATAGCAGAAGGAACGGGTCTGCGATCCGTCGCCATAGACGGTGATCGGGTCACCGTTTAGCGCCTGGACGATGAAGTTGGAGACGACACGGCCATCGGCCGGGTGCATGCGCGGGCCATAGGTGTTGAAGATCCGCGCGACCTTGATCTCGAGCGCATGCTGACGGTGATAATCGAAGAACAGCGTTTCGGCGCAGCGCTTGCCTTCGTCGTAACAGGAGCGCGGGCCGATGGGATTGACGTTGCCCCAATATTCCTCCGGCTGCGGATGGACCGAAGGGTCGCCATAGACTTCGCTGGTCGACGCCTGGAAGATCTTCGCCTTTACCCGCTTGGCAAGGCCGAGCATGTTGATCGCGCCGTGCACCGAGGTCTTGGTCGTCTGCACGGGATCATGCTGATAATGAACCGGCGAGGCAGGGCAGGCGAGATTATAGATCTCGTCGACCTCGACATAGAGCGGCAGGCACACGTCATGGCGCATGAATTCGAGCCGCGCGTGATTGTGCAGATGTTCGATGTTGCGCTTGGCGCCGGTGAACAGATTATCGACGCACAGCACCTCATGGCCTTGCTCGAGCAACCGGTCGATCAGGTGCGAGCCGACGAATCCGGCGCCGCCGGTGACCAGGATACGTTTTCTGCTGTCGTAAAGGCGTGCCACAAAATTCCCCTGATTCTTACAGCGCAATGCCGGCGACGTTGAAACGTCGCGCCGAAATCACGCGTTTTGCCACCACATCCGCATCGCGGACGAACAGGCGATTGGATGCGCCCCGGCCACCGCTAGCGACGGTCAGGGCGCGCGTGAACGGGTCATAGAAACGTTCGACGAACCCGGCCGTCGCGAGTTGCGCGAGGATTGTCGGATCGACCGTTTCGATCTCGATCGCCTGCAGTGACGGCTTGGCGAGCGTTGCCGCGGCGCCGGCGAAGACTGCGGGTTCATGTCCCTCGACATCGATCTTGAGCATCATCGGTTCCGCTTTGCCGACCGCCATATCGAGCGTGGTCAGGTCGACTGCCACCGTCCCCGCGCCGGCCCGGTCGACCAGCTGGTTCATCGTGTCGCGGTCGCCGGTCAGCGCTCCTGTGCCAGCGGCATCGCTGAGCGCGACACGTTGGACCGAAACCCTGGCGCCGATCGCGTTGCGCGCGATATTCGCGTCGAGCCGATCAGCGGTTGCGGGATGCGGCTCGATCGCGATCACGTCTGCACCGACAACTCTGGCAGCCAGCACGGTGTAACTACCGACATTGGCGCCGACATCGACCAGCAAGTCGCCCTCGCGCAGGAAATGCAGCAGAAAACCCATATCGGCGAATTCATGCAATCCGAAATAGAGGTTGCCTGTCGCGCCGGTCATACCGCGCTCGACCAGCAGGCGTGCACCTTCGATCCAGCTTTTGTCATGGATGCCGGGCTTCAGCCGGCTTTCGATCTGCCAGCGTGCGATGCGCGACAATGTCCTGATCGGCGCGCGCCGTCCGAGCGGATGGTCCAGCGCATAGCCGACAAGATCGCCAATCGCGCTCATGCCGCGGCGCGCTCAATTCTCGTATCGGGGCCATTATCGAGGAACCAGCGATAGACTTGGGCGACGCCGGCACCGAGCGGCACCGAAGGCTTCCAGCCTAGGCCGTTGAGTTTGGTGGTATCGACCAGCTTGCGCGGCGTACCGTCGGGGCGGGTCGCATCGAATGCGACCTGGCCCTGGAAGCCGACCGCTTCGGCGACGAGATGAGCTAGGTCGGCGATGCTGACCTCGTCGCCGGTACCGATATTGACGAACTCATCGCCGGAATAGCTGCGCGCGAGGAACACCAGCGCATCGGCGAGGTCATCGACATGAAGGAATTCGCGGAGCGGCGTACCGCTGCCCCAGACCGACAGCGTGTCCGCACCTGCCAGCTTCGCTTCATGTGCCTTGCGCATCAAAGCGGGCAGGACATGGCTCGATTCGAGGTCGAAATTGTCGAACGGGCCATAGAGATTGGTCGGCTGGGCAGAGATGAAGTCGCAGCCATATTGGCGACGATAGGCCTCGCACAGCTTGAGCCCGGCGATCTTGGCGATCGCATACCATTGGTTGGTCGGCTCAAGTGGCCCGGTGAGCAAGGCGCTCTCGGCCATCGGCTGCGCGGCCATTTTCGGGAAGATGCACGACGATCCGAGAAAGACGAGTTTGGCCACCCCGGTGCGGCGCGCGCCCTCGATCACGTTCGTCTCGATCATCAGATTGTCGTAGAGAAACTCGCCCGGACGGTCGCTATTGGCCGCGATTCCGCCGACCTTGGCCGCGGCAAGGAAGATCAGGTCGACTGGATTCGCCGCCATCCAGGCGAAGGTCGCCATCTGATCGCGCAGGTCGATGCGGGTGTCGGGCGTGACGATCGTGCAGCCTTCACTCGCCAGCCGCCGGATGATGGCGCGACCGACCATGCCGCGTTCGCCCGCCACCCAGATTTTCTTGCCCTTGAGGTCGAATTTCGGGTCGAACATCGGCTCAGCCGGCCTTTTTGCGATAGGTGACGATCATCGACTTGGCGAGCGCGGGGATGCGTCCGACCCGGTCGAAGCGAATTTCTTCGAATCCAGCGCGCGAGAACAATGTTCCAAGTGTGGCGCGACTCCAGAACTTGATATGCCCGCCTTCCCACAATGCGGTGAAGTGGCTCTCCATCCTGCCGGTCGCGGCGAGCGCCAAATTCTTGAGATAACCGTGATACGGCGTGCTGATGATCGCGATGCCACCGGGCACGAGTAATTCGCCGATCGCTTCGGCGTAGCGTTTTGGCGAGAAGACATGTTCGGCAACTTCGAGGCTGACAACGGAATCGAAAGTACCGAAACGCTCGGCCAGCTTCTCATCGGAAGAGCCCTGTTCGAGCCGGCAGCCGGGTGCGTTCGAACGTGCGATGGCGATGCCGGACGCGGCCGGATCTATGCCGGTCACGTCATAGTCGAGCGCGGCCAGCTTCGCCGCGGTCGACCCGGTGCCGCATCCCAATTCGAACAGCCGGCGACCGGGCGAGAATTGCTCCAGAGACACCCGCACCGAGGGCAGCAGATAAGAGGGCGTGTAGACGTCCTCGCTGCTCGCATAGCCATAATCGATGATCGGCGACGTCTGGATCATCCTGCAAAGCCCACTTCGCGGGACACGGGAATCAGCTCTTGATCGCGTAGAGTGTGGCGGGGCGCTCCTCGTCGGGGCGGCGCGTTTCCGCCTCGCGCGCGACGACCTTCAAATCTTCGCGCACCATTTCGGCGCACAATTCGTCGAGCGTGGTGGTTGCTTCCCAGCCGAGCAGGCGCTTGGCCTTGGCCGGGTTGCCGATCAGCAAATCGACCTCGGTCGGACGGAAATAGCGCGGATCGACCTTAACCAGGATCTTGCCGGTCTTGCGGCAAGCGCCGACTTCATCGACGCCGGTGCCGCTCCAGTCGATCTGCTTGTCGACCTCGGCGAATGCCTTTTCGACGAACGACCGCACTGTCTGCGTCACGCCGGTGGCGAGCACGAAATCGTCACCCTTTTCATGCTGAACGATGCGCCACATGCCCTCGACATAGTCGCGCGCATGCCCCCAGTCGCGCTTGGCATCGAGATTGCCGAGCCACAAGGTTTCCTGCAGGCCGAGATGATTGGCCGCCACCGCACGGGTGATTTTGCGCGTGACGAAGGTTTCGCCGCGCAGCGGGCTTTCATGATTGAACAGGATGCCGTTCGACGCATGGATGCCGTAAGCTTCGCGGTAGTTCACTGTGATCCAATAGGCGTACATCTTGGCGGCGGCATATGGGGAGCGCGGGTAGAAGGGCGTCGTTTCCGACTGCGGCACTTCCTGCACCAGGCCGTACAGTTCCGATGTCGATGCCTGATAGATGCGGGTCTTGTCGACCAGACCGAGCAGGCGGATCGCCTCCAGCAGACGCAAGGTGCCGATGCCGTCGGCATTGGCGGTATATTCCGGCGTCTCGAAGCTGACCGCCACATGGCTCATGGCCGCGAGATTGTAGATTTCGTCGGGCTGAACCTCCTGCACGATGCGGGTCAGATTCATCGAATCCGTCATGTCGCCATAATGCAGATGCAGCCGCGCGCCCGCCTCGTGCGGGTCCTGATAGATATGGTCGATGCGTCCGGTGTTGAATGACGAAGATCGGCGCTTGATGCCGTGAACTTCATAGCCCTTGGAGAGCAGAAGCTCTGCAAGATAGGCTCCGTCCTGCCCGGTCACACCGGTGATCAAAGCGGTTTTCGTCATGAGATGGCGCTCCAGGCGAAAAATATCAGGTACAAACCGGTCGGTTTGAAAGATGCCGCTGCCATAGCATCATGCGCTTATACGTCTAGTACCGCAGTTGCGAAGAGAGTGCTGACGGCATTTGACAGCCGACGGGCGTAAGCATCCAGTTTTCAGGCTTTTTTGTAAAAATCAGACGCCTGTATAACTGCGATACCAGTCGACGAAACGCGGTACGCCGTGCTCGATCGAGGTTGTCGGCGTGTATCCCAGGTCGCGCTGGATCGCGTCGATATCGGCGAAGGTATCCTTCATGTCGCCGGCCTGCATCGGCATCGCAACGCGGATCGCGGGCGCGCCGCACGCGGCCTCCACCAGATCGATCAGGCGATCGAGCTGTTCGGACTTGTGGTTGCCGATATTATAGAGCCGGTGCGGCGAGACGCTGCCGCCGGCCTTGACCCGGCCGTCATCGGCGGGCGGGTGATCGAGGCAGGTGATGATGCCTGCCACGATGTCGTCGATATAGGTGAAATCACGCCTCATATCGCCGCCGTTGAAGACGTTGATCGGGCGACCTTCGAGGATCGCCGAGGTGAACAGCCACATCGCCATGTCGGGCCGGCCCCACGGGCCATAGACGGTGAAGAAACGCAGGCCGGAGAGCGGCGTACGATAGAGATGGGCATAGGTGTCGCTCATCAACTCGTCGGCGCGTTTGGTCGCGGCGTAGAGCGAGAGCGGATGGTCGGCGCGGTCGTCGACCTTGAATGGCAGGGTCGCATCACCGCCATAGATCGACGAGGATGAGGCATACACCATATGCGCGACGCCGCGATGGCGGGCGAGCTCGAGCATGTTGAGATGCCCGGCAATATTCGAACGAATATAGGCGCGGGGATTGTCGATCGAATACCGAACGCCGGCTTGCGCGCCGAGATGGACGATACGATCGAAACGCCGCTCCGACAGCGCCGAATCGAGTGCAGCGTCGTCGGCAAAATCAAGTTCGAGAAAATCGAAATCGACACCGCCGCGTGTGATTTCTTCGAGGCGCGCATGCTTCAGCCGCACATCGTAATAATCGTTGAGATTATCGATGCCGATCACGCGTTCGCCGCGCGCGAGCAGTTTCTGCGCGACATGCATACCGATGAAACCGGCGGCGCCGGTGACGAGGATTGCTGGCCTGTTCATGCCTGCTTCCTACGCGCAAGCCGTTGACAGATCGATACCGTTTGTCCGTCGGCAGTTCACCCGGCCAGACGGAGCGGCTCCGAGCGCAGTTTTGGCTGCGGCTGGTCCGGCCAGATGCCGCGTGTGTCATAGACCAGCTTGTCGATCCGTTCGTCGAGCGGCACCGATTTGAAGACGTCATGGTCGACCAGCACGATCATGATCCCACACGTTTCGATCGCGGTATCGATGTCGGTCAGCGTAGCGCCGGATCCGTCGAAAGCGCCGGGCAGGCTGCTCGCATAGGGTTCGACCACATGGATACGATCGCCAAAGCGGTGCGCGAGTTCGCTTGCGACCTTGAGCGCGGGGCTTTCGCGGAAATCGTCGATGTTCGCCTTGAAGGCGAGGCCGAGACAGGCGACCGGCGTGCCCGGATGCGCCTCGATCATCGCCGCGGCGCGATCGACGGCATAATCGACCTTGGCGTCGTTCACCTCGCGCGCGGTGCGGATCAACGGTGTGTTGGCACGGTCGGCATGGACCAGGAACCAGGGGTCGACCGCGATGCAATGGCCGCCGACGCCAGGCCCGGGGGAGAGGATGTTGACGCGCGGGTGACGGTTGGCGAGGCGGATCACCTCCCACACATCGACTTCCATCGTGTCGGCGACGCGGCTCAATTCATTGGCGAAGGCGATGTTGACGTCGCGGAACGCGTTTTCGGTCAGCTTGGTCATCTCCGCCGCGCGGCTCGTCGTGGTGACGCAGGCGCCGCGCACGAAGCGACGGTAAAAGGCCAGCGCCTTCCGCGCACAACGCGGCGTGATGCCGCCGATCACCCGGTCATTGTCAATCAATTCGACCAGGATGCGCCCGGGCAGAACGCGTTCGGGGCAATAGGCGATGGCGATATCCGCGCTCTCACCCGTTCTGCCCGGCACTTTGAGGTCGGGGCGAAGCTGCGCGAGCAGGTCGCGGACCTTCTCGGTCGTGCCGACTGGCGATGTCGATTCGAGGATCACCAAGTCGCCGGCCTTAAGCACGGTGGCGACGGTAGTCGCGGCCTGCAGGACATAACCGATATTGGGCGCATGATCGTCGGCGAAGGGAGTGGGAACGGCGATGACGAACACATCGGCCGGTTCGATCTGCATCGAGGCGCGCAGCGATCCGCGTGCCACCACGCCCGAGACGAGACCGTCGAGATCGACTTCCTCGATATGCACCTTGCCCGAATTGACCGTGTCGACGATTGACTGGGTCACATCGACGCCGAGCACCTTGGCCCCGGTCCGCGCGATTATCGCGGCGGTCGGAAGCCCGATATAGCCGAGACCGACAACCACGACATTGAGTTCAGAGTCCGAAACCATCGGCGATAACCTTTGCGATCCTCGCGGACGCATGGCCGTCGCCGAACGGATTGTGGGCGCGGGCCATGGCCGAGTAAGCGCCCTTGTCGTCCAGGAGAGTTGATATTTCGGAAACGATCCGGTCGGAATCGGTCCCGATCAGCTTTGCCGTGCCTGCCGCGACGCCCTCCGGCCGCTCGGTCGTCTCACGCATGACCAGCACCGGCTTACCCAGTGCGGGCGCTTCCTCCTGCACGCCACCCGAATCGGTCAGCGCGATGTCGCACAGCCCCAGCGCGCGCACGAAGTGGGGATAATCGAGCGGATCGACCCGGGCGACATTGGCCCGGTCGCCGAGCATCTCGTCCATGACCGATACGACATTGGGGTTGGGGTGCACGGGAAACAGAATCGCGGTGTCGTCGCGGTCGGCGATACGGCCGATCGCGCGCGCGATATTGGCCATGCCGTCGCCGAAATTCTCGCGCCGGTGCGTCGTGACCAGAATGATGCGCTTGCCAGCGAAGCGTGCGGCGATCTCGTCCAGCCCCGATGCCATCAGCGGGTCGGCGGCGAGCCTTGCCTGGGTCGCATAGAGCGCATCGATCACCGTGTTGCCGGTGACATGGACCGTGGCGGGATCGATATTTTCGCGACGCAGCGCCTCGGCGGAGGTTTCGGTCGGGGCGAAATGCTGATCGGCGATCGGCGCGACGATGCGGCGGTTCACCTCTTCGGGCCAGGGCTGGTAGATATCGCCCGAGCGCAGACCGGCTTCGACATGCGCGACCGGGATTTTGCGATAATAGGCCGTCAGCGCGCCGACCATCGCGGTCGCGGTGTCTCCCTGGACGATCACGCGATCGGGTTTCTCCGCATCCATCACTTCGCCAAGGCCGATGAGCAGGCGCGCGGTCAGACGGTCGAGCGACTGTCCCGGCTCCATGATGTCGAGGTCGATATCGGGCGTGATGCCGGCGATCGCCAGGACCTGGTCGAGCAACCCGCGATGCTGCGCGGTGACGCAGGTGCGGACGGCGAGCCCCGGCGTCTGCTGAAGCGCGGCGATGACGGGAAACAGCTTGATGGCCTCGGGGCGTGTGCCGAAGACGAGCAATATTTTGTGTTTATCGGCCACCAAGTATTCCCATTTTCATTCGCGCGGAACGAATAACGAGAGTTGCTTAAGGTCGAGCTAACCGGCCCCGCATCCCGAACATCCGGGATCCTTCGGCAAGGTGATCGTGCGGAACCGGAAGGCGAGGGCGTCGGCGAGCAGCAATTTTCCTGCGCTGTCATCGCCGAACCCGACAATCGCGCGCATCGCTTCCAGCGCGGCGAGGCTGCCGAGCACGCCGGTCATCGCCCCGAGCACGCCCTGCTCGGCGCAACTCGCTTCGGGGCGATCGGGATCGCTGCCGACAAAACAGCGATAACAGGGCTTGTCCGTTTCCCAGCCGCGAAACACGCCAAGCTGTCCCTCGAACTGGCCGATTGCGGCCGAGACGAGTGGGATATGGGAGGCGAATGCCGCATCCGCGACGGCGAGACGAGTCGCGAAATTGTCGCAGCCGTCGAGCACGACATCCGCGTCGGCCAATAATGCGCCCGCATTGCCGGAATCGATCCGGACCGTGTGGGTTTCGACGCTGACATTCGGGTTGAGCCGTGACACCGCAATCGCCGCGGCGGCGACCTTGGGCTGACCGATATCGTCGTTGCCGAACAGTGTCTGGCGTTGCAGATTGGAAAGGTCGACCACGTCGTCATCGATCACGATCAGGCGCCCGACACCCGCCGCCGCGAGATACTGGATCGCCGGCGACCCGATTCCACCCGCACCGACGACCAGCACAGTGGCGCTGCGCAACTTGAGCTGTCCCGCGCCGCCGACTTCTTTCAGAACGATATGACGGGCATATCGCTCCAGTTCGGCGTCGGTCAGTGCCATCGCTTCAGAACCGGGATGGAGGGGTCATTTCCCCCAACTATAGGTCATGCTGGTGCGATACCAGGTGTCTGTGACAGGCGATCCCTTGATATTTTCGCGCGCCAAGCTGAGCACGAGGCCCGCGCTATATTGTTCGACCGTCGGGCAATCGATCGCCTGCGGCACGATGCGCTTCACCGTACCACCCGGAACAACCAAGACTGCCAGAGATATGTCGATCCGGCTTTGCCCGTCGATGCGTTTCGGCGGCACGCAGCGGCCAGCCTTGACCTCATCGGCGACAAAGGTCGTCAGCCCGGCGGCATAATCGGGCTGTTTGGTAAAGTGTAAGGGCGCAAGTGCCGACCAGTCCTTTGGCGGGCCGAGGTCGGGCAAGGTCAGTACCGGGGCGACCTGCAACGCAAGCGCTACGATCAGCGAAATCATCATCGTCCTGTCGATCCAAAGCCCCCAACACCGCGTACAGTATCGTCAAGCTCGGCCAACTCGTCCAGAACTGCGCGTTGGACCGGGGCCGGAACGAGTTGAGCAATCCGATCTCCACGCGCGATGACGAAGGGCTCGATGCCTAGATTGGCAAGGATCACCTTCACTTCACCGCGGTAATCGCTGTCGATCGTGCCGGGCGTGTTGAGACAGGTGACACCATGTTTGAGCGCAAGGCCGGAACGTGGCCGGACCTGCACCTCATATCCTTCCGGGATGGCGATTGCGAACCCGGTGGCAACGGCAGCGCGACCGCCGGGCGCGAGGGTCAGTTCTTCGGCTGACACGATGTCCATGCCCGCCGCACCGTTGGTGGCATAAGCGGGGATTGGAAGATCTGTGCCGTGAGGCAGGCGCTTCAGCGCGATGGTGATCGGAGTCGTCATGCGCCCTTCAATAACCACCGCTGACAGCTTGTCGAAGGGCGGTTCTCCTTTCGGGCGCTAAAGATGCTTGTCGCGAAGATTGTCAGGTGCTGTCAGTGCGGCGTAAGCGCCGCCGCAATCCGATCGGCCAGTCGGGTCGCCACCTCGCTTTTGGGCAATTTCTCCCAACTTTCGACGCCCGCCTCGGTGATGATATGCACCGTGTTCGCATCACCGCCCATCACATCGCCCGACACGTCATTGGCGATGATCCAGTCGATGCCCTTGCGCTGCCGTTTGGCGGTGGCGTGTTCGATGACCCTTTCGGTCTCGGCGGCAAAGCCGATCAACAATTCGGGGCGCTGCGGGCTCTTCGCCAACCCAGCCAGGATATCCGGATTTTCGACCAGATGGAGGACCGGCGGCGAGTTGTCCTTCTTGATCTTCTGTCCCGCGCTCGCCACGCGCCAGTCGGCCACGGCGGCGACCATCACGGCGACATCAACGGGTAGCGCTTTGTCCACCGCGTCCGACATCTGCAGCGCGGTTTCGACATCGACACGATCCACGCCTGCGGGTGTTTCGAGCATCACCGGCCCGGCGATCAATGTCACGCGCGCGCCCAGTTTCGCCAGCGCGCCGGCAATGGCGAAGCCCTGCCGGCCGGATGAGCGATTGGCGAGATAACGGACCGGGTCGATCGGCTCATGCGTCGGCCCGGCGGTGACGAGGATATGCTTGTCGGACAGCATTTCAGGTGGAAAGATGATGCTGGATCGCGGCAAGGATCGCTTCGGGTTCGGGCAGGCGGCCGGGGCCATATTCGCCGCATGCCATCGGGCCTTCGTCAGGCTCGATCACCGTCACGCCGTCACCGCGCAGGGTGGCGACGTTGCGGCGCGTCGCGGCGTGGCCCCACATGCGCACGTTCATCGCCGGCGCGGCGAGCACCGGCTTGTCGGTCGCGAGCAGCAGGGTGGTCGCCAAATCGTCGGCGATGCCGGCCGCCATCTTCGCCATCAGGTCGGCAGTGGCGGGGGCAATGACGATCAGGTCGGCCTCGCGGCTGAGCTGGATATGGCCCATTTCGGCCTCGTCCTTAAGGTCCCACAGCGTTGTATAGACCTGATTCTCCGACAGGGCGGCGAGGGTCATTGGCGTGACGAAATGCTGGCCACCGGCGGTCAGCACGCATTTCACCTGGATCCCCGCCTTGCGGCACAGGCGGATCAGTTCGCACGCCTTATAGGCTGCGATGCCGCCGCCGACGATGAGCAGGATCTTCATCGCGTCAGCCCCCTCTTGTCAATCTGGTCACCGTAATCTTGCGCCGCTCGGTCGCAGCGCTGATCAGGTCGCGCGCGCCGTCGGGCACGAAAGCAAGGCCGACCAGGATCGTGGGCGCGATCATCAGCCCCCAATAGAAGGTATCGACCCGTCCGAACAGGCCGAGCAATGCGCCATAGCTGGCAAAGATCGCGAGCGCGCGAAGCGCCAGCGCATCGTTCCAGGCTGCCCATCCGAACAGGGCCAGTCCGATGAGCAGCGCGGCGATCCAGGCCGGGGCGAGGTTGAGCGCGGTGGAGAGAGTCATCGTCTTCACGAAGAAACCGAAGCCGAGCATGCCGGCCCAACCCGGCGAGCCCGGATCGAGCGGCCGGACGACCTGCGCCACGGCATGAGCATGAAGCACGACGACGACCGCGAGCACGGCGACCGGCAGGCACCATCCCAAAGCTTCGCGGCGATGCCCCTCGGCAAAGGCGAGGGCCGCCATGATGCCGACATACAGCGCCGCCGTTTCGCGGATCAGCATTGCGATCAGCCCGAAGGCGGCGGCCTCGATCCAGCGGTCGGGCCGGCGCAGTGCCAGCGACAATGCGATCAGCAAGCCTGCCCATACCTCATGGAAATTGGCCAGTTCGGGCTGGACGAACACGACCATGCCGGCGGCGAGCAGGATCAGCGCAATGGCAAATGGCGGTGCGCGTGCAAAGGCCGGGCGTAGCCGGATGAACCAGGCGAGCATCACCGCCGCCGCGAGCAGATAAAGCAGCGCGACCGTCACGCCGTCGGGAAGAGCGGCCTGCACCATCGCGAGGGTCGGCTGGCGGAATGTGACGAAGGGCTTGAGCGGGTAATTGCCCGTGCGCAGCGCATCGGCGGTGACGGTATAATAATTGCCGCCCGCGCGTACGCCCGAGACGATCGATTCGTACAGCATGACATCGGCCTGATCATCGGCGCGCTGCGCCGGGTCGTGACTCACCGGTGGCGGACCCGGCGAGGCGAGGGCGGTCAAAGTCGCGGCAAGGAGCAAGGCAAGCACCGCGAGACCGAGGCGCGCCATGGGCGTCCTGATGCCGGCAAAGCGGCTCGGTATGGTCAGCCAGAGCGGAGCGACGGGACGTGTCATCGCTATCCGATGATCACCCAGACCGCCGCCGCAGCCGCCACGGCACTGATTACCGCAACCGCGACATAACGCCATCCGCCCCCGATCCGCACCACCTCGATTTCGCGCAACGGAGGCGCCGGTGGGGCGCCGCCGGGCGACGGATAGCGTCGTTCGATGTTGCGGATCAGGTCGGGTAGCCGCGCCAGCGTGCGCAAGTCCGTGATGAGGCGGTCGGCGATCGCCGCTTCGGGGCCGAGTTCGGTCCTGATCCATTCGCGTACGAACGGTGCGGCCGATTCCCACAGGTTGATGTCGGGGTCGAGGCTGGTCGCGACGCCTTCGACCATCACCATCGTTTTCTGCAGCAGCAGCAGATGCGGCTGGGTCTGCATGTCGAAGTCACGCGTAATGTTGAACAGCCCGTCGAGCATCATGCCGATGGACATGTCCTTGACCGCCAGCCCGCGCATCGGCTCGCCGACCGCGCGGAGCGCCGTCGCGAACTCGGCGACATTGTGATGCGCGGGGACATAGCCCGCTTCGAAATGGATCTCCGCGACGCGCTTATAGTTGCCGGTAATCAGGCCGTAGAGTATCTCCGCCAGCCACACCCGCGCACGCCGATCGATCCGGCCCATGATGCCGAAATCGATCGCCGCGATCTTGTTGTCGGGTAACGCGAACAGATTCCCCTGATGCATGTCGGCATGGAAGAACCCCTCCGCGATCGCCTGACGCAGAAAGGCGTGGACCAAGGTGTCGGCGAGTTTGGGCAAATCATAACCGGCGGCGATCAGCGCATCGCGGTTCGATAATTTGATACCGTCGACCCATTCGAGCGTCAGGACCTTGGTCGTGGTCCGCTGCCAGTCGATTGCGGGAATGAAGAAGTCCGGCTCGGCGGTCATTGCCTCGGCCAGTTCGGAGGCGGAGGCCGCCTCCCGCCGCAGATCGAGCTCGCGCATCGTCCAGCGCTTGAACGTCTCGATCACCAGGCGCGGGCGCAGCCGGGACAATTCACCGCCCATCGCCTCGATTTGCGCCGCGGCCCATTGATAAGTGTCGATCGCGCGCGCGAACTCGTCCTCGACGCCGGGCCGCAGCACCTTGACCGCGACCTGGCGGCCATCGGTGGTGACCGCGCGGTGGACCTGCGCGATCGAGGCGGCGCCGACCGGCACCGGATCGATCGATTGGAACAGATCAGCCGGATCGCGCCCGAAGGCGCGTGTCATCGCGGCATGGATCGTTTCGTACGGAACCGGCGGCAGCGCATCCTGCAGCCGCATCAGGTCGTTTGACGCTTCGTCGCCGACGATATCTGGGCGGGTCGCGAGCGTCTGGCCGAGCTTGATCGCGGCAGGGCCGATCGCCTGAAGCGCGTCGGCATAGGCCGGGACCTTCGGCACGCGCGCGCCGAAGCGGGCGATCCGCGCCATGCGGCGCACCGGCGTCGGCGTATTGGGATCGCGCTCGATCCCGCGCAGCGCGCCATGACGTGCGAGGATGCGGCCCCATTTGAGGAGGCGCCAGAGATGAACTGCGGGAGCGGTCACGCCGGCTAGATCTTCCAGCCGCTATGGATCGCGACCAGTCCGCCGAGCATCGGCTCGACCTGGGTCTGCAGGAAACCAGCCTCGGCGATCATGCCCTTGAATTTCTCCATATCGGGGAAGCGGCGGATCGATTCGATCAGATAACGATAGCTGTCCTCATCCTGCGTCAGCAGCTTGCCGACCTTCGGCACGACCTTGTGTGAATAGGCGTCGTAAACCTCGCCAAAGCCGGGCCACAGCGTCGTTGAGAATTCGAGACAATAGAAACGGCCGCCCCGGCGCAGCGCCCGGTGTGCCTCGCGCAGTGCCTTGGGGATATCGGTCACGTTGCGGATGCCAAAGGCGATCGTATAGGCATCGAAGAAACGGTCGGGAAAGGTCAGCACCTCGGCATTGGCCTCGGTCCATACCAGTCCGTCAATGCCGCGCTTCGCCGCGCGCTCCATGCCGACCTCGAGCATCGCCGGATTGATGTCGGCGACGGTAACGGATGCGCCGCTTGCGGCGAGCCGGAAGGCGATGTCGCCCGTGCCGCCGGCCATGTCGAGAATCTGCTCGCCCTCACGCGGCTTCACGCGCCGCACGAATCGGTCTTTCCACAGCCGGTGCATGCCGCCCGACATCGCATCGTTCATCAGGTCGTATTTGGATGCGACACTGGTGAACACGCCGCCGACGCGGGCGGTCTTTTCGGACGGGGCGATATCTTCGTAGCCGAAGGAGACGGTGTCGGTCATGGGCCGTGCTCTAGCCGGGCCTTGTGGCAGGGGCAAACCCAACCTAGCTGACGATCTGACCAATCTCCCGTTCGGGCTGAGTCTGCCGAAGCCTGCGTGCCCCGATCCCGGGACCGATATCAGGCACGCGCCCTTCGACAGGTCAAGGCGAACGGCCTTAAAGTGATCCGCGATGCCTGAACTTCCCGAAGTAGAAACCACGGTGCAGGGGCTGCGCCCTGTCCTCGGAGGGCAGCGATTGGCGAATGTCGAGACGCGGCGTGGCGACCTGCGTCATGCGTTTCCGGTCGACCTGCGCCAACGCATGACGGGTGCGGTCGTGACCGGGCTCGGACGCCGCGCCAAATATGGCATGATCGATACCGATCGCGGAGACACGATGATCTTCCATCTCGGCATGTCGGGCCGATGGCGAGTCGATCCTGGCGAATTGCTGCCGCACGATCATCTGCTGATCGACACCGAGGCTGGGCGAAGGCTGGTGCTCAACGACGCGCGGCGATTCGGGTTCGTCGATCTGGTGCGGACGGATGAACTGGACCTCTATCCGCCATTCGCCGCGATGGGGCCCGAACCGCTCGGGCCCGATTTCACCGCGGATTATCTGCTGGCGGCCCTTACCGGACGCAAGGCGTCGATCAAGCTGCTGCTGCTCGACCAGCGGATCGTTGCGGGGCTCGGCAATATCTATGTCTGCGAAGCGCTGTTTCTCGCGCAAATCTCACCGAAACGCGAGGCGGGGCGGATTTCGCTGCCCCGTCTCGAACGACTGGTCGAGGCGATTCGGACCGTGCTGGAAGCAGCGATCGAGGCGGGCGGATCGAGCTTGCGCGATTATGTTCGGCCGGACGGCGAACTCGGTTATTTCTCGAAGCAGTTCGCGGTCTATGGCCGCGAAGGCGAGACATGCGCATGCGGCGGAACGGTAAAACGCTATACCGAGGGTGGTCGTTCGACTTTCTGGTGCCCGAAATGCCAGCGCTGACGGTTGACCGATCGGGCCGTCTTGCGTAAGGAGCGCGCTTTCCGGGGCCGTGGGCTTTGCCGCCTGCGCCCTTTTCTATTTTAGATTAGAGGGCTTCATGGCGAACACGCCACAGGCGAAAAAGCGTATCCGTCGCAACGATCGTCGCGCGGAAGTAAACGGCAACCGGGTTGGTCGCATCCGCACCTTCATCAAGAAGGTCGAATCGGCGATCGCGGCTGGCGACAAGGACACGGCGGCCACTGCACTGGCAGCGGCACAGCCTGAAATGGCGCGCGGCGTCGCCAAGGGTGTGTTCCACAAGAATACCGCGTCGCGCAAGTTCGCACGTCTGACCAAGGCGGTCACCGCTCTCGGTTAAGCCTTTTGGACTTTGCGAAAAACGCCCGCCGGGACATGTTCCGGCGGGCTTTTTGTCGTCTCCTCGATCGTTTGCGGCAATCGTACGGGGTTTCCGAAACGTGCTGCGGCGCACCGTGAAAATCGGCCGACGGAACATATATAGAAACGTCAGGATTCACCGCGATTCGCACAGGCACGATTCTATCGTCTTCTAAGTTAATCACGTAAATACAGTGACTTGTGCGATTTTTAACGGGAATCCTTGGCTCAAGCGGAGTCAACCGGATTATTTCAATTTTCTGACAGGCTCAGGCCTTGATCGACTCGCTGCGATCTTCATAATCAGTCCTTCGCCGCGACGAGATCAGTCGTGCGCGCCAATGCGAAAGCTTAGCTGTCGGCGGACCTTGATTCCGACTGCGGGATTCTTTTGCCGGTCGAAATCAAGCGATGTGGGGGCAAAAACCAGCATCGCGCGGAGGGGGTAGTGCGTGGCGGGGATGGATAACGGGTCAGCCAATCGACCCGGACATCAGAATGAGAGTGCAAAGGCATGGGCAACCGTGCGTGGTCATTTGCGCGAATCGGCGGGGGTACGCCTGTTCGACCAGTGGCTGAAGCCAATCGAGCTGATCGAAAGCGGTGAGACGGATACGATCCGCCTCGCGCTGCCGTCCGCGTTCATGACCAACTGGGTCCGCAACCATTATGCCGACCGGCTCGTCGCGGAATTCCGTGCGCTGCTGCCCGACGTGCGCAGCGTGTCGATCGAGACTCGCACCGCCTCGGTGGCGCCCGCTGTCCTGACGGTCGAGACGTCGAGCGCGCCGATGGCCAAAGCTGCGGCACCATCGGCGCGTCCGCCGCTCGATTCGCGCTTTACCTTCGACCGGTTCGTCGTCGATCAATCGAACAAGGTGGCGTTCAACGCGGCAAAGGCGCTGGCCGAACCCGGCAAGCCTCGTTTCAGCCCGCTGTTTCTCCACAGCGGCACGGGGCAGGGCAAGACCCATCTGATGCACGCGATCGGCCATGCCTATCTCGCGGCATGCCCTGACGCCTCGATCATCCTGATGTCGGCTGAGCGCTTCATGTTCGACTTTGTCTCGGCGATGCGCGCCAGGGACACACACGCTTTCAAGACTCGGCTGCGTTCCGCCGACATGCTGATGATCGACGATCTGCAGTTCATCGCCGGCAAGGACGCGACCCAGGAGGAGTTCTTCCACACCATCAACGAAGTGATGGGCGCGGGTCACCGTTTGGTAATCAGCGCCGATCGCTGTCCGCAAGGCCTTGATGGAGTCGAAGCGCGGATCACCTCGCGGTTGTCGGTCGGCCTGGTCGCCGACATCAAGACGCCCGATCTGGCGCTGCGCCGCGCGGTGCTCGATCGCAAGCTCGCCGATGTGCCCGAGGCGAAGGTGCCGGCCGAGGTACTCGACCTGCTCGCCTCGCGGATCACCGCGAACATCCGCGACCTTGAAGGGTCGCTCAACCGGCTCGTCGCTTATGCGCAGCTGACCGGTGAGGCGATCGACCTCGATTTCGCGGTCGCGACTCTCGGCGACGTATTGCGCGGCGCCGAACGCCGCGTGACGATCGACGAGATCCAGAAGGCGGTCTCGGCGCATTTCGAGTTGAAGCCGATCGATCTGGTTTCTGCACGCCGCGCCGTGGTCGTCGCCCGTCCACGCCAGATCGCGATGTATCTGGCCAAGCGCCTGACCACTCGCTCGCTGCCGGAGATCGGTCGCAAGTTCGGTGGACGCGACCATTCGACCGTGATCCACGCGGTGCGCCGGATCGAGGCACTGCGCGACACCGATCGCGAGATCGACGGCGCGGTGCGGATGCTGCTCAGGGAGTTGGAGGGCTAAAGCTCGTTAGAGGCCCGGTGGTTCGAACGGCGCGCGCTTTTCGATCTCCCCGACCGGATCGAGCGCAACGCTCCGATCAGCTCGGGAAGCTTGCATTTCTCGGCGACAGCTTCGGGCTCGGGTGAGGCGATGCCTATCGCCTATATCATATTAACTATCTGATATAACATGAATTATACAAATCTCTCACTGAGTCGACGGTGGAAGAAGATATGTTACATTATGGTGTGACATATCTTTTGCCGATTGCGCCCTCAGCCCCGTCGCTATCGGCGATTCAACCATCACTCTGGATCGGGCAAGCCAGCTCTTGCCGGACTTTTACCGGCCCGCTATTTCCTATTGTCGGAAAAACACAATTGCTACGGCGCTTCGAGCGCAAAGACCTCGCGCGTGATCTGAGCACCTGCACAGGCGTCACATCACGCCCGATGCCATTGGAACTATACGTTCAGCCCGACCGCGCGCTGCGCCTCCGCTAATGTCGGCGCGGCCAGCGCAGTCGCCCGAGCCGCACCCTTGGAGAGCGCCTCGGTCACTGCGCCGCGATCTTCCAGCAGCCGGTTCAGCCGATCGCGGATCGGGCCAAGCTTCGCGACGGCAAGATCGGCCAGCGCTGGCTTGAACGCGCCGAACCCTTTGCCGGCGAACTCGGTCATTACCGTGTCAGGTGTCGTATCGGCAAGCGCCGCGTAGATCGTGACCAGATTCTTCGCCTCGGGCCGGTCGGCTAGCCCGGCAAAGCTGTCGGGCAGCAGATCGCCATCGGACTTCGCTTTTTTCAGCTTCTGGACGATCGTATCGTCGCCATCGATCAGGTTGATGCGTGAGCCGTCTGACGGGTCGGACTTGGACATCTTTGCCGATCCGTCGCGCAACGACATGATGCGCGGCGCGGCGGCCGAGATCAAAGGATCGGGCAGCGGGAACAGCTCGACACCGAAATCCTGGTTGAACTTGGCCGCGATGTCGCGCGCGAGCTCCAGATGCTGTTTCTGATCGTCGCCGACCGGGACATGCGTCGCCTTGTAGAGCAGTACGTCGGCGGCCTGCAGGACCGGATAGGTGTAGAGGCCGACGCTGGCGCCCTCGCGGTTCTTGCCCGCCTTGTCTTTCCACTGCGTCATGCGGTTCAACCAGCCGGTGCGCGCGGTACCGCCCAGGATCCAGGCGAGCTCGCTATGTTCGCGCACGCGCGCCTGATTGAACAGGATCGCGCGGTCGGGATCGATGCCGGCGGCGAGCAAGGTCGCGGCCATCTCGATCGTGTTGGAATTGAGTTCCTTCGGGTCGATCGCAACGGTCAGCGCATGGAGATCGGCGAGGAAGAAAAGGCAGTCCTCGCCCGGACCCATTGCATCCTGCATCTCCGCCCATTGTTTGATCGCGCCGAGATAATTGCCGAGATGGAGATTGCCCGTAGGCTGGATGCCGGAGACGACGCGCATTGGAACTTCTTTCAAATCAAACGGGCTTGCGACGGAGCAGCGCGCGCAGATCGGCGGGGCGATAGGCGCGCAACACAAAGCAGGCGACCGCGTAGACGAGCCCGCCGGTGCCGACCAGTATGAACATCGCCGCCCAGCGGGTCAGGCTCGGCCCCGTGGTATAGGGTGTGAACAGATCGTCGAGGAAATACATGGCGATTCCCATGATCAGCGCCGCGCCGAGCAAACGGATCGCGCGATGACGCAGCCGCAGGTCGGCAACGAAATGGCCGCGCTTCCTGAGGGCCAGATACAGCAGCACGACATTGACGCAGCTTGCCAGTGCGGTTGCGAGCGGGGGGCCGAGATGCTGCAGCGGCACGATAAAGGCCAGGTTGAGCACCAGATTGATACCGATCGCGATGGTCGCGAAGCGTACCGGGGTCTTCGTATCGGATCGGGCGTAGAAGCCCGGAGTTAGCACCTTGACCAGAATATAGGCGGGCAGCCCGATCGAGAAGGCGGCGAGCGCACCGGCGGTCGCCAGCGTATCTGCGCTGGTGAAGGCGCCGTGCTGGAACAGCGCGGAAATGATCGGCACGCCGCACACGATCAACGCGACCGTCGCGGGCAGGGTGAAGAACAGCGCCAGTTCCATGCCGCGGTTCTGTGTTTCCATCGCCTCGGCCTCATGACCCTTGCCGAGTTGACGCGAAATCGTCGGAAGCAACACGGTGCCAAGGCCAATGCCGATCAGGCCGAGCGGTAACTGGTTCAGGCGGTCGGCATAATAGATGTACGATACCGACCCTTCGGGCAGCAGGCTGGCGGCGAGCGCGGTCGAGATGACGAGGTTTATCTGCACCGCGCCGGCACCGGCGGCGGCGGGCCAGATCAGCGAGAGCAGGCGCCTGACATCGGTGTTGAGGCGGGGACGTTTGAGCTTGAGCTTCACGCCGGCGCTGCGGCACGCCCAGATCAGCCAGAGCAGTTGCAGCACGCCGGATACAGTCACCGCGATCGCCTGATTGCGCGCGGTGCCGAGCGGATTGGTATGGAAAAACAGCAAGGCGGCGATCAACGTCGCGTTGAGCAGGATCGGCGCGGCGGCATTGATCCAGAATCTGTGCAGCGAATTGAGGATGCCGCCGAGCAGTGAGACCAGGCTGATCAGCAGCAGATAAGGGAAGGTCAGGCGCGCCAGTTCGACCACGAAGTCGAATTGCTCGCTGCTCGCCTCCTTGAAGCCGAAGGTCATCAGCCAGGTCACCGGCCAGGCGGCAAGTTCCAGCACGACGGTCATGACGATCAGGATCGGCAACAGCACCGACAACGCGTCCTCGGCAAAGGACACGCCCTTGACCATGCTGCCTTCCTCATCCTCTGCCATCTTGCGATTGAACATCGGGATGAACGCAGCGGAAAACGCGCCCTCCGCAAAGAGCGCGCGGAACATATTGGGCAAGCGGAAGGCGATCAGGAACGCGTCGGACGCAAAGCTCGCGCCGATAAACCGCGCGAATAGCGAATCGCGCACCAGCCCGAGCACCCGGCTGGCCAGCGTCAGCCCGCCGACCGATCCGAGTGCACGGTTAAGGTTCATGTCAGTCGTTCCCGTGCCGGCCGATCAGGCCGTGCCGGTTTCCCCGGTGGTGACCGCGGGCTGGTCGTCGGCGGCCGCCTGCTGCTGATAGAGCGCGGCGAAATCGATCGGCTCGAGCATCAGCGGCGGGAAGCCGCCGTCGCGGATCGCATCGGCCAGGACCCGGCGTGCGAAGGGGAAGATCAGGCGCGGCGCTTCGCCGAGCAGGAAGGGCTGGATATGTTCGGCCGGCACGTTGCGGATACCGAAGAGACCGGCATAAGCGAGCTCCGCGATGAAGGCGACCTGGCCATCGGCCTCGGCGCGGACGTCGATGCGCAGGATGACTTCATGCACATCCTCGCCGACCTGACCCGACCCGATGTTGAACTGGACGTCGATCTGCGGCTGGTTCGGATTCTGATAGACCGCCGGCGCGTTCGGATTCTCGAACGAAAGGTCCTTCACATATTGCGAGATCAGGCCGACGGCGGGCAGCGTGTCCTCGCCATTCGCATAGGGCTCGCCACCGGTCACAATATTGTCCTGCTCGTCCATCGAAACTTAATCCTCTTATATCCGCAAAGAATGTAGGCGTTACGTCCTGTCGCAAAAGGGCGCGTGCCGGTCGGGGCGCGATTAGCAGGGGGCGGCGGCTTGTTCAACGGGCGCGACGCAAGCGGATTGCAGCACCTTGCGCATCATTTGAAACATTCGCGCGTTGTGCCTATGTAGTACGTTAGCCGAATATCGGAGATCCGAGTGTTTTACGTAGTTCTTCTCGCGATGGTGGCCGGGTTCCTGGCGCTGCGTCTGTATATGGTGCTCGGCAAGCGGACCGGCCATGAACAGCCTTTGCCCAAGGCGGCAGAGGATCGTCTGCCGATCACCACATTGCCACGCCCGATCGAGACGGCGCCCGAACCGCGTGAACTGATCAACCGCAATATCGATCCCAAGGCCGAAGCCGGCCTGCGCGCGATCGTCTCGGCAGACGCCGGTTTTGATGTCGGCCAGTTCGTCGAGGGCGCCCAGAGCGCGTATCGCATGATCCTGGAGGCCTATTGGAAGGGCGACGAGGAATCGCTCGGCTGGCTGGTCGAGGATGAGGTCAAACAGGCATTCGCCGACGCGATCACCGCACGCCGCGAGGCCGGGCACGTGCTCGACAACCGCCTTGTGTCGATCGAACGCGCGATCATCGCCGATGCCGCACTCGATGGCCGCAATGCTCGGATCACGGTACGCTTCGATGCCGATATCGCCGCGGTGACGCGTGATGCCGAGGGCAATCTCGTCGCCGGTTCGATGAGCGATGCGGTCGAGACGCATGATGTATGGACTTTCGCGCGGACGCTGAAGAGTAGCGATCCGAACTGGAAGCTTGCCGATACCGACGAAGCCTGAATTGGGCTTGAAGGGGGATTTGAGCATGCGCCGCTGGGGGGTGGTCGCGCTGGCTTTGGTGCTGGGCGCGTGCGGTGGACAAATGGTCCCGCCGTCCAATCCGTCTTCCGAGCCACCGGCGCGCCGGCCTGTCGCGGCGAAGCCGATTGACGCCGCGCCTGTCGTTGCGCCCCCGGGGTCAGCCAATGCGGCGGTGGCGGGCGCGATCGCCGGTCCGCCAATCTATTCACTGCCGATCACCGATGCGCAGGCGACACGCGCACTGGCGGCGTTCCGCCTGAGCTGTCCGTCGCTGATCAGGCGCACCGATACGTCGGGCCTGACGCGGGGCGCCGACTGGCAACCGGCATGCGGCGCGGCGGTCACGGCACGGGCCGGAGAAGCCCGGGCGTTTTTCAGTCAATGGTTCGAAAGCGTGCAGATCGGCAACGGCCGCGCCTTTGCGACCGGCTATTACGAGCCGGAGATCGCCGGATCGCGCGATCGTCGCGCCGGCTATGACGTACCGATCTTTGGCCGTCCCAGCGACCTGATCGAAGCCGATCTCGGCCAGTTCGTCGAAGACCTGAAGGGCAAGAAGATCCGTGGCCGGCTCGATCGTAATGTACTGGTGCCATATTATGATCGCACGCAGATCGAAACGGGCGCGCTGACCGGCCGCGCGCCGGTCATCGCCTGGGCGGCGGACCCGGTCGAGATATTCTTCCTACAGATCCAGGGGTCGGGCCGGCTGAAATTGCCCGACGGTTCGGTGATGCGGATCGGTTACGATACCCAGAATGGGCGCCCTTATACCGGGATCGGCGCGCTGATGAAGGAGCGCGGCCTGCTCAAGCCCGGGCAGACTTCGATGCAGGGTATCGTCGCCTGGTTGCATGACAATCCCGTGCAGGGCCGCGACATCATGCGCGAAAACAAGAGTTTCGTGTTCTTCCGCGAACAAAGCGGCGCACCGATCGGCGCAATGGGACTAGCGGTGACCGGTCAGGTCAGTGCGGCGGCGGACCCGAAATTCATGCCGATGGGCGCACCCGTCTTCCTCTCCCTCGACCGAACCGACGCGACCGGTCTGTGGGTCGTCCAGGATACTGGCGGTGCGATCCGGGGCAGCAACCGGATCGACACGTTCTGGGGCGCGGGCAGCGAGGCGCGCGCAATCGCCGGCGGCATGAGCGCGAAGGGGTCGGCGTTCCTGTTTCTGCCGATCGGTACATTGGCGCGGCTGGCGGGGGAGACCGCACGTGGCGGAGCGGCCGCTAAGCCTTGAGGAAGCCGCATTATGGGCGCGCGTGCTTGAGACGGTGCGACCCATGCGTGTGGCAAAGGCGCCGGTAAAAATGGCGCTGACCGCCGCGACGTCCGCGCCTGTGGCCGATCGCGGCGCCAAACCACGGCCGGCGCCGCCATCAAAGATGCCGAAAAAGCCACCTATGGCACAGCTTCACCGCCCTATCGTGATCCCGCCGCCCAAAAAGACGGTGAGCAAGGAGCACGCAACACTCGACGGATCATGGGACCGCCAGCTGTCGCGTGGCGCAGTCGTGCCGGATCGTTCGATCGACCTTCACGGTCATAACCTGTCCACCGCCTATGCCACGCTCGACAGCGCGCTCGACCGGGCGATCCGCGATGGCGACCGGGTCGTGTTGCTCGTCACTGGCAAACCGCCGCGCCCCGAAAGCGAACGACCCCATGCGCGCGGTGCGATTCGCGCCGCGATTGGTGACTGGCTGGCGGGGTCGCGTCACGCCTCCGCCATCGCCGCCGTGCGCGGCGCGCATCCGCGCCATGGCGGGACGGGCGCGCTCTATATCATCCTGCGGAAACCGGCGCCGAAACCGGGCCCAAAACCGACGGGCACGAGGAAAAATTAACCTGTTGCGCGCAATGTGCATTTTTGGACCGGAATGGCTGGATTGTCACCGCGGGGGGATCTGTAATCGCGATGGAAGGCGTATCGCTGAAGAGTCGTGCGATCGCTTTTGCGATGTGCGCGGGCGCGGTCGCGTTCATCCTCGCGCTGGTGGCGACGTCCAACGGCAATATCGATATCGGCAATATATCGCGGGCGCTGATCCCGGCGATCGTGTGCGCCGTGATGTGCTGGGCATCGGCGGAGCGGGCGATATCGACCACCGCATCGGCGATCGATTCCGCCATCGCGCGGTTGACGCGCGCCGCACACGGCGATCTGGATAGCGAAATTCCCGCCGAAATCGCTGAAAACGTGCCGCAACTGGCCAGCGCAATGCGCGGTCTGTTTCAGCAACTCGGTGCCAATTTGGAAAGCGTCCATCGCCTCGCGATGTTCGACCCCGTGACGGCACTGCCCAACCGCACCAATTTCCGCCGCACCTGCGAGCGCGTACTCAGCGATATGCCACAGGGTGCCGACGCGGCCCTGTTCTTCATCGATCTCGATCGCTTCAAGGTGGTCAATGACACGATGGGCCATGCGATGGGCGACATGCTGCTCGGCATGGTCGCGAATCGCCTGCGCGCGGTGGCCGACCGGGTGGTGATAGAGATCGGTGCCCCGCAACCGTTGATCGGCCGGCTCGCGGGCGATGAATTCACCATGTTTTTTTCCGACTTGCGCGATCCCGCCGACGCCGCGCGAATCGGGCGCGGCATATTGTTCGCACTCGCCGAGGCGTTCGACCTGGCCGGCACCGAGGTCGAGATTGGTGCCTCGATCGGCATCGCGATGCGGCCCGAACACGGTATCAACCTGACTGATCTAATGCGTGCGGCCGATGCCGCGATGTACCATGCCAAGGCGAATGGGCGCGGGCGCGCGGAGTTCTTCAGTGCCGAGCTGGCCGAACAGATCGCTGACCGTGCCCAGCTCGAAAGCGACCTGCGCGAGGCAATCGAACAGAATCAATTCGCGCTCGTCTTCCAGCCGCAGATAGGCTTGCCGACCGGGCGGATCGTCGCCGCCGAGGCGCTGTTGCGCTGGCGTCACCCGCGCGACGGGCTAAGGCTGCCCGGCACATTCATCAAGCGTGCCGAGGAGACTGGCCTGATCGTCGAGATCGGCGAATGGGTTATCGCGACCGTCGCCGACACTATCGCGCGCTGGGGCAAGATGGGCATCGAGCAACGCCTGGCGATCAATATCTCGCCGCGTCAACTCGACCATGCGGCTTTCTTCCGCCGCTTGCGCGCGGCGATGAAGGCTGCAAACGCCCCGGCGCACCTGCTCGAGTTGGAGATTACCGAGACGCTGGCAATGCATTGCAGCAGCGAGGTGATCGAAGCGATCGCGCAATTGCGCGCCGATGGCGCTACGATTTCGATCGACGATTTCGGCACTGGCTATTCCAACCTTGCACGGCTGCGCGACCTGCCGGTCGACCGGGTCAAGCTCGACCGCAGCCTGATCGAGCATATCGCGGATAGCAACGAGGCCCGCACGATCGCTCATGCGGTGATCGGCCTAATTCACGGCCTTGGCTGCGAGGCCGTGGGCGAGGGGATCGAAACCCAGGCGCAGGCCGATGTGCTGCGCGTGATCGGCTGCGACGTGATTCAGGGCTATGCCATTGCCATGCCGATGGACGAAGACGCCTTCATCGCATGGTCGCGCACCGACGAACGGCGCGCGCTCGCGGGGTGAGCGTCAGACGACCAGCTTTCGATAGACGATGAAGCCGCTATCCTCACCGACCTGATCGTACAGACGTCTCGCCACCGCATTGTTCTCGTGCGTTTGCCAATAGACCCGACCCGAGCCGGCGATCCGGGCGCGGTTATGGACCGCCGCGATCAGCGCCGAACCGACACCCCGACCGCGCGCTGCTTCGGAGGTGAACAGATCCTGGAGGTAACAGGTATCGGCGATCGCCGTCGTGCTGCGGTGAAAGAGATAATGCGCCAAGCCGAGCAATTGCCCGTCATCCTCCGCCACCAGCGCGTGGACCGGCTCCGCCGCATCGTGGAAGCGGGCCCAGGTTGCTTGCGTGATCGCCGGCGCGAGCGCGGTCGGACCGGACCTGTCGTAAAAGGCGTTATAACCATCCCATAATGGGAGCCAGGCATTGAAGTCGGCTAGCGCCACCGAGCGTATGCGAATGTCGGCCATTATCAGCACTTCCTTATATGTGCCCGCGCTTCAGGTCGCGGGTCCGACCAGCGCCCGCTGGATGATGACAGCATAGATGTCACGCAAAGCGAGGAGATCGTCCAACGCGACCGCTTCGTCGAGCTTGTGCATCGTCGCATTGACCAGCCCGAACTCCACCACCGGGCACAGCGCGGAGAGAAAGCGCGCGTCGGACGTGCCGCCGGTGGTCGACAGGTCCGGGCGCGTGCCGATATGGGCCTCGATCGCGTCGCCGATCAGCGCTGAGAAGGCGCCAGGCGGCGTCAGGAATGCCTCGCCGGAGATGCGCGCGATCAGCTTGCCCTCCGGCGCATGAGCATGGACGATGCCCTCGATCCGCGCGACCAGATCCTCGCCGCATTGAAGGTCGTTGAAGCGGATGCTGAGCCGCGCCGAGGCATGGGCTGGAATGACATTGGTCGCGAGGTTGCCGACGGTGATGTCGGTCACTTCGATATTCGACGGCTGGAACCAGTCGCTGCCGGCATCGAGCGTGATCGCGTCGATCTCCGACAGGATCGACACGAGCCGGCGGATCGGATTGTCGGCGAGATGCGGATAGGCGACATGACCCTGCTTGCCAGGGATATCGATCCACATATTAACCGATCCGCGCCGCCCGATCTTGATCATATCGCCGAGCCGCGCGGCGCTGGTCGGCTCGCCGACCAGGCACAGATCGGGCTTCAGGCCGCGCTCGGCCATGCGCTCGATGATCGCCACCGTGCCATAGGTCGCGGGCCCTTCCTCGTCGCCGGTGATGATCAGGCTGATCATGCCGTCGCCCCCGTCTTCGCCCGGAGCAGGGATCGCCGCGACAAAGGCGGCGATCGCGCCCTTCATGTCGACCGCGCCGCGCCCATGGAGCAGACCGCCGCGAATCTCGGGCTCGAACGCGCCGCTGGTCCAGCCGCTGCCGGGGGGAACGACGTCGAGATGACCGGCAAAGGCGAGGTGCTTGCCCGACGCACCGCGTAGCGCGAGCATATTCTCCACCGGACCGTCGGGTGCTTCGCCGGTTACGAAGCGCTCCACATCGAAGCCTAGTGGTATCAGCGCCGCCTCAAGCACATCGAACACCGTGCCACGAGCGGGGGTTACGCTGTCACAAGCGATCAGTGCCTTGGTAAGGGCGACGACTTCGGGCAGATTGTCTTCACTATGCATGGAGGGGACATTGCCCAAGCTCGACCTCGATACAATCCCGCAGACCAATGCGACGGGCTATCCGCCCGAACATGCGGGGCCGGTTCAGGGGCGCTGGTATCGGCGCCTGGCACCGGCGAGTGGGCTTACCGACTATGGTGTCAGCCATGTCACGCTTGAGCCCGGCGCTTGGTCGTCACAGCGCCATTGGCATGAGCGCGAGGATGAATTCGTCGTGATTCTGTCAGGTGAGGCAGTGCTGGTCGACGACAGCGGCGAGCGGATGATGCGCCCTGGCGATTGCGCTGCATTTCCGAAGAATGACGGTAATGGTCATGTCCTGCAGAACCGCAGCGATCGCCCGTGTGTGTTCGTTGCGGTCGGGCGGCCCAATGCCGGCGACTGCCACTATCCCGATATCGACATGCACATCGCCGACGGCGGCGATTTTACGCGCAAGGACGGCGGCACCTTCTGACTCCTCCCTCGGCGGGGAGGAGTCAGTGTCTCGACGCTTATTTGGCCAGCGTCGCCGATTGGTTGACCGGAACCACCGGCAACCACACGCTGCTCGGTGTCGCGCCGCCGCGTTCGATCGTCACCGTCGCCTTGCGATAGTCGGACTTCTTCGCGAGGAAGATGTTCGGCACATACGCCTGCGGATTGCGGTCGTAGAGCGGAAACAGGCTTGATTGCACCTGCACCATGATGCGGTGGCCGGGCTGGAACACATGGTTCACCGTCGGCAGGCGGAACTTGTATTCCTGCACCTTGCCCGCCGGGATCGCCGATGGTTTTTCCAGGCTGTCGCGATAGCGCCCGCGGAAGATGTCGAGGCTGATCGGTAGCTGATATCCGCCCATCTTGGGGTCGGAGGCGACCTGATCGGGATAGACGTCGATCACCTTGACGACGAAGTCCCCGTCCGTGCCGGTCGTCTTGGCGAAGATATCGGCGATTGGTGCGCCCGACACGCGCACGGCGTCGGTCAGCACCGGCGTCTGATAGGTCATCACGTCGGGCCGCCCATCGACCCCGCGCTGGTCGCTGACCAGCCAGTCGCCCCAACGGCCGTCGCCGAAGTTTACCGGGCGAGGCAAATGCGGCACGGGCTTGGCCGGGTCGGAGACATAGGAATCGCCACCCGTCTGCGCCTTTTCGAAACCGAGGGCGCCATCGTCCTGCAGATAGATCGGCGTCAGCGGTGCAGCACAGCCTTGCTGGCAGGCGAGCGGCCAGTTGGCGAACCGGTCCCAATGATTCTCGCCGGTATTGTAGATCGCGGCGGCGGGCAGATTGGCCGGCGGGCCGTCCTTCAGATACTGGTTGAACAGCGGCAGGACCATCTCGTCGCGATATTGCTCGGCCGTATCGCCATTCCACTCGAACGCGCCGAGCGAGCGGCCTTCGCGGTTGATCTGGCTGTGGCGCCACGGGCCCATGACGAGGAAGTTATTGCCCATCTTACCCTTGGCCTTCAGCGCCTCCCAGGCGGTGATCGCACCATACATATCCTCCTGGTCCCAAAGTCCTTGTTCCCAGATGGTTGGCACGTTGGACGGATTGGCGGCGATCAGCTTGTCGAGCGCCTGGCCCTGCCAGAAGGCGTCATAGGAGGGATGGGCGACCATGCGCTGCCAATAGGGCAGCTGGTCGTAACCCGATTTCTTCGCCCAGTCGCCGGCTGAACCGATATCGCGGAAATTCGCATAATCGTCGTAGCCGCCGGTCGGCGGCGCCTTGCCATCGCCCTTGTAACCGGTCTGTCCGCCCAGCCAGGCGATGTTGGCGAGCCGGAACGCACCATAATGCAGCCAGTCGTCGCCCATCCAGCCGTCGATCATCGGGCTCTGCGGCGCGGCAACCTTCAGCGCGGGATGCGGGGCGAGCAGCGCCATCACGACGGTGAAGCCCTCATAGGACGACCCGATCATGCCGACCTTGCCGTTAGATTGCGGCAAATTGGCCTTGTTCACCAACCAGTCGATCGTGTCATAGGCATCGGTGACATGATCGACCTTGGTCTTGTTAAGCGGGCCGATCACCGGACGGGTCACGACATAATCACCCTCCGATCCGTATTTGCCGCGAATGTCCTGATAAACGCGAATATAACCCGCCTTCACGAAGCTTTCGTCGGCCAGGTTCAGCGTCGAGAGCATGTTCGGGCTGTCCATCCGCTTCGCGCGGCCCTTGGCGTCGTACGGGGTGCGCGTGAGGATGATCGGAGCGTTGGTCGCGTTCTTGGGAATGACGATCACGGTGTAGAGTTTGGCCCCGTCGCGCATCGGGATCATTTCCTCGCGCTTGATATAATCATTCTGCGCATTGGGCGGGATGAACTTGGCCGGGATGTCCCCGCCGGGCGTGGCGGTGTGCGTTTCGGTGGCTTTGGCCTGGGGCGAATCCTGAGCGACGGCGGGGGACAAAGCGAGCGCGGCCACTGCTGTGAGCAGCATCGGTTTCATCATGGAGAGGCATCCTGCGATTATCGTTGATGACGCAGTGGTGCAGCCGCCAGATGGGGAATGCAACGGCTCGGCATGGAATTCATCAAGGCACGAATTATTAGTTGCAGGCGACCGCCGACGATATTGCGCCGAAAGCCGTTGTGTGACGGTGCGGCAACGCCGCGACCGCGGTCAGGCTGCTGATGCGGCTCGCTGAGGGAAGAGCCTCGGCGGGGCAGGGGCGGTCTTGTCTGCCTTGCGCTCGCGCTGCCCGGCCAGAACTTCACGGTATAGCGTCACATTGGCCTGGGCGAAGCGGATCCAGGGCAGGCTCACGGCGCGATCGAGCCCGCGCTGTCGTAGCACATCGCCAAGGCCCGGCTCGCTCGCGACACGGTGCAACGCCGCCGCGATGCTGGTGACCTGGCTGGGATCAATCAGCAGAGCCGCGCCGCCGGCGACCTCGGGCATCGCCGACACGTTGCTTGTCACCACCGGGCATCCGCAGGCCATCGCCTCGGCGATGGGATTGCCGAACCCTTCATAGAGCGACGGATGGCACAGCGCGAGGGCACCGTTATAGAGCGCGATGAGGTGCTCGCGGTCGAGATGGGGTACGAACAGCACGCGGTCCGCCACGCCCAGGGTCGCCGCGCGGGGCAGCAAGGCGGCGGCGCCGTCGCCCTGTCGCTGGACGAAGACCAGCGCGATATCGGGATCGTCACCGAATGCCATGGCGAACGCCTCGAGCGCGGCGAGATGGTTCTTGTACGGCGCATATTGTCCGACCGTCAGTATATAGCGGCGACCGGCCAGCGCGGGCAGGGCGGCTGCTCCGCCATCCTGCGCCGCCAGCCGGCGAAAATCGGGTGCGACGCCCGATAGCGTGACAAAGGTCCGCTCCGCCGCCACCGGATCGATCGTGGCGATTTCGTCGCGGGTCGCCTGGCTGACCGTCGCGATCCGTGTCGACCGATCGAGCGCGTGTCTGATGCCGTGGCGGTAAAAGGCGCGATCGATGCGACCGCGCAGGCCCGGTTTCGCCGCCCAGTCGGGGTGCTTCAGCCACATCACGTCATGCACCGTGGTGACGGTCGGCATGGTTAGGCCATGGGGCAGGATGTTGGCGGGCGCGTGGAACAGATCGACCTCGCTCAGGTCGGTCAGGCGCGACATCATCCACATCGTTGCGGGCCCGTTGGCGGCGAACGTCACGGCGCGCTCCGTCACGTTCGCCGCCCCCGAAAGGATCGCGGGTGCCTCCGGATGTTTGAGCAGCAAGAAGCGCAGGTCTGGCGCCAGCGCGGGGGCATGATCGACCAGCGCCTGTACCACTTCGCCAATCCCGCTCGGCGGCGCGCGGATATAGCGGCAATCGATGCAGACCAACGGCACCCTGGCGACCGGATCGGGATTGTCTGTGGTAGCGGAAGAAGGGATGACGGAATGACCTTCAGTCGATGAGTTCGATCGGGACGCCAGCCATCCGATGTGTGCGTAAACGCCTAGTCGACGGGAGCCTCGAACTTCTCGATCACCCATTCCTCTTCCTGCGCGGCCGCGATCCAGTTCTGCATGAAGGGGTGCTGGATCACCGCGTCCATGTAACCGGCGGCGAAGCGCGCGATCGGCAGGCTGTACGTGACGATGCGCGTCACGACCGGCGCGAACATGATGTCGGCCGCGCCGAACGGACCGAAGAGGAATTCGCCGTCGCCGCCGAAGCGCGCCCGCGCCTGCGCCCAAAGCTCCATGATTCGCGCAAGATCGGCGATAACATCCTCGTCCGGCTGCTTGGGCGGGAAGGCTTGTCTGATGTTCATGCTGTGCTTGCGGCGCAGCGCGGTGAAGCTCGAATGCATCTCCGCCGACATCGATCGCGCCATCGCGCGCGCGCTGTCGTCCTCCGGCCAGAATTTGTCGCGCTCGGTTTTCTCGGCGAGATATTCGATGATCGCCAGGCTGTCCCACACGACCGCGTCGCCATCCCACAGGATCGGCACCTTGCCCGATGACGGCGCGAACTCGTCGCCCTCGCGGCGCTTGTCCCATTGCTCGTCATAGAGCGGGACGACGACCTCCTCGAACGGCAGCCCGGACTGCTTGCACGCGAGCCAGCCGCGCAGCGACCAGGATGAATAGGCCTTGTTGCCGATGATGAGCTTAAGCATGGCCGGGTGGATAGACGGGCAGAGAGCAGGCGGCAACACCGGCAGCGCCGATGGGGCCGCCCGATCAGATCAGCCCGCTAGCCCCTTGCTCGGGTTGATCAGGAACTTCTCGCCGGTCGCCTTCTTCGCGTATGCCGCGATGATATCGGGCTGCAGCGCTTCGGCGAGCGAGATTTCCGAGGTGTAGTGGCTGGCGAAGGTGGTGGTAAGTTCGGCGGCGACGCGCGCGCGCATGCGCTTGCCGACCTCGGGTCCGGCCTTCATCAGGAAATAGGTCAGCAGGAAACCGCCAATGCCCCAGGCCATGCCGGTGTTGCGGCCGATCTCTGTCGGGCGCAGGTCGAGCACGCCATAGATATAGACCTGCTTGTGCGTGGTCGAGCCATAACGGCTGTAATCGGTCATTTTCCGCGTCGCGGCAACTTCCATTGCGGCGATGATCTGGCCGGCGAGCGGGCCGCCGCCGACCGCGTCGAACGCCAGTGTCGCGCCGGTTTCCATCAGCGCATCGATCAGCTTGGCGCGGAAATCGGGTGCGGTGCTGTCGACGACATATTTCGCACCGATATCGGTCAGGATCTTCGCCTGGGCTTCACTGCGCACGATGTTCACCAGCGGCACGCCATCGGCGATGCAGATTCGGTTGAGCATCTGACCGAGGTTTGACGCGGCGGCGGTGTGGACCAAGGCGGTATGACCCTCGGCGCGCGTGGTTTCGACCATGGCGAGCGCGGTCAGCGGATTTACGAAGCAGGATGCGCCCTGCGCGGCGGTGGTACCCTCCGGCAGGGCCAGCGCGTCCGACGCTTTCATTACGCGGTACTGCGAATACATCGACCCACCGAGCAGCGCGACGGTGCGGCCGATCAGATGCTTGGCGTCGTCCCCGGCATCGACCACGATTCCGGCGCCTTCATTGCCCACTGCCATCGCTTCGCCAAGCCGCGCCTGGAGCGAGGGGAGGATCGCCGGGGCGACCGATGCGGTCACGGTCGGGCGATCGGCAGTGCCGCCGGCCTGGATCGTCGACAGATCGGCTGGCCCGAGCAGCAGGCCGAGGTCGGAAGGGTTGAGCGGCGACGCCTCGATCCGCACGACGACCTGGTCAGCACGCGGTGCGGGAATTGCGACATCGTCGAGCGACAGGCGCAGTTCGCCCTCGGGCGTGATCAACGAGCTGAGCTGGAGTCCGGTGGTGATGGTCATCGCAAATCTCTCCCAATATTTGGGTGGCGATATGCAACGTATAACGACCGAGTGCGAGAGTGAATCGGCATTCGACCTTCATTAGGGCCGCTAAACCCTCAGCCGATCGCTTCCAGCACAGCGGCGCGCAATTCCGGAATACCCAGGCCCGTTTCGCTCGACGTCTCGAGGATATCGGGGTGCGCCGCCGGCCGCTTGCGCACCTCCTCCGCCGTCCTGGCGGCGACTTCGGCCAGTTCGGTCGGCTTGATCTTGTCGGCCTTGGTCAGGACCAGACGATAGCTGACCGCCGCCTTGTCGAGCATCTCCATGATCTCGCGATCGACTTCCTTAATGCCGTGGCGCGCATCGATCAGCACCAGTGCGCGTTTCAATTCCTGCCGGCCGCGCAGGAAGTCGTTGACCAGGAAGCGCCACTTCTTGACCATGTCCTTCGGCGCCTTGGCAAAGCCGTAGCCGGGCATGTCAACCAGTCGAAAGGCGAGCGGTTCGCCGACATCGAAGAAGTTCAGCTCCTGCGTCCGCCCCGGCGTGTTCGACGTGCGGGCGAGCGCGTTGCGCCCGGTCAGCGCGTTGAGCAGCGACGACTTGCCGACATTCGAGCGCCCCGCGAACGCGACCTCGGGCACGGTCGCGTCCGGAATGAACTGCAGCGTGGGCGCAGACTTCAGGAACGCGACCGGGCCGGCAAAGGTCTTGCGCGCGGTCTCGATCAGTTCGGGGTCGAAAGCTTCGGTCACTTTACAGGGGCTTCCTTCAACGCCGGATGTCGCGAATAGAGCAGCTTCTGCTGCAGGATCGTCAACACGTTCGACGTGATCCAATAGACCTGCAGCCCGACCGCGAACGGCGCCATCACGAACATCAGCACCCAGGGCATGATCGCAAAGACCTGCTTCTGGGTCTCGTCCATCGGGGCCGGGTTGAGCTTGAACTGGAAGTACATCGAGATGCCAAGCAGGATCGGGATCACGCCGATCGCCAGGAACGCCGGCGGCGTGAAGGCGAGGTAACCAAACAGGTTGAGCGGCGTCAGCGGATCGTGCGCCGACAGATCCTTGATCCACAGGATGAACGGCTGGTGACGCATTTCGATGGTCAGCAGCAGCACCTTGTACAGCGCGTAGAAGATCGGGATCTGCAGGAAGGTCGGCAGGCAACCGGCAAGCGGATTGACCTTCTCCGTCTTGTACAGCGCCATGACCTCCTGCTGCTGGCGCGGCTTATCGTCCTTGTAGCGTTCCTGCAGCGCCTTCATCTTGGGTTGCAAGGCGCGCATCGACGCCATCGAGGCGAACTGCTTCTGCGCGATCGGGAACATCAGGCCGCGGATCGTGACCGTCAGCAGGATGATCGCGAGGCCGAAATTGCCGACCATCTGGAACAGCCAGTGGAGGTAGTAGAAAATCGGCTTCTCGACGATGCGGAACCAGCCCCAGTCGATGCCGTGATCGAACAGCGCGATGCCTTCGTTGTCGGTGTAGCGGTCGAGCAGCTTCACTTCCTTCGCGCCGGCGAAGAAGCGCGAGGTCTGGGTGATCGCGGTGCCCGGCTGAATGAGGCGCGGGGTGACCGAATAGTCCGCCTGATAGGCCTTGTTGGGGCCGGGGCGGAACTGACCGTCGAACGGCACCGCCTGATCGGGGACCAAGGCGGTCAGCCAATATTTATCGGTGAAACCGAGCCAGCCGGCGGTGGTACTGAACTTTTGCGGGCCGGCATCGACGTCGCTGAAATTGACGTCGTAATGTGCGCCCCCATTATGCGCCGACATCGGGCCGATCTGCACTGTCCACGTGTCGGGATCGTGGAACACGCCGATGCGGTTGATCAGGCCATAGGCGGCGACCGGGACCGGCGCGGCGCCAGCATTGGCGACAGTCTGGCGCACGGTGAACATATAGCCGTCATCGACCGAAATCTGGATACGGAAACGCTGGCCGTTCGCGTTGGCGGCATCGAGCGTGACCGGCTTGCCGATCGACAGAACATCGCCGGTCGCCTTCCAGATCGTGTCCGATGCGGGCGGCTTCAACCCGTCGTCGCGCCACCCGAAACCGGCAAAATAAGCGCCGCCGGTGCCCGACGGTGAGAGCAGGCGGATTGGTGGCGAATTCTTGTCTATGGTTTCCTTGTAGGTGACCAGCACCAGGTCATCGATCCGCGCGCCCTTCAGGTTGATCGAGCCCTTGAGCGTGGGCGTGTCGATGCGCACTCGTGGGCTTTCGCTCAGCACGGCATTGCGATCGCGCACCGCGGCAGCGCCATCGGCGGCGGGGTCCGCGCCAGGATTGGGCACGACCTTGGTCTGGCCGCCCTCGATCTTGGTGACCGGCGGGTTTGCCGCGGGGAAGAAGTGGCTCTGCAGGAATTGCGAGCCGAACAGGATCACCGCCGCGATCACCGCGAACAGGATGAAGTTCTTGTTGTCGTTGTTCACCGCGCTTGGATCCCGATCATATTGGCCCGACTATATTGGGTGTCTGTCACTGAAGCTGAATTTCACGGAACGGGATCATAACCGGACCCGCCCCAGGGATGGCACCGCGAAATCCGCCGTGCCGCCAGCCACCCGCCCTTCAGCGCGCCATAGCGGCGAAGCGCCTCGATTGCATAGGCCGAACAAGAGGGAGCGTAGCGGCAGGTCGGCGGCAATATCGCCGA
This sequence comes from Sphingomonas sp. UYAg733, assembly GCF_054057355.1. Classification (NCBI taxonomy): domain Bacteria; kingdom Pseudomonadati; phylum Pseudomonadota; class Alphaproteobacteria; order Sphingomonadales; family Sphingomonadaceae; genus Sphingomonas; species Sphingomonas sp. UYAg733. The sequence continues at coordinate 244,465 of NZ_JBSRZE010000003.1, read as the reverse complement.
AGGACCGATCTGCCAGGCGCGCGCCAGCCCGATGAGCAGTTTCGCGATCACCGCTTTATCTTTGCCAGCGCTTTGCCGAGCTCGGTGCGGAGCTGGCCATAATCGCGCTCGATCCCGCCATTGCGGCCGATCAGCACATGATCGGCGCCGCGAATGCCTGATTCGGGTAGCAGGTCACGCGCCAGCGCGCGCAGGCGCCGCTTCATGCGATTGCGTACCACCGCGTTGCCGATTTTCTTGGTTACGGTGTAGCCGATTCGCATCGTCGCATCACCGTCGTCGCGATCGCGCACGAGCAGGACGAAGCCCGGCATCGGTGCACGTTTGCCGGCGTTCGCCGCAAGAAAGTCGCGACGAATCGCAAGGGTCTTGATCCCGGCGTCGCCGACGGCCTTGATCCCGGCGTCGCCAGCAGAAGGTGTCAGGCCGACAGCTTCTTGCGGCCGCGATTGCGGCGGGCGCGGATCACGTTGCGGCCGCCCGGGGTCGCCATGCGCGAGCGGAAACCGTGACGACGGGCGCGCACGAGGTTGCTCGGTTGAAAGGTCCGCTTCATCGGTCATTCCCTAAAATTCTAAACCCGGAGGGTATTCTGAATATAAAAGGGCCGCCACAGGGACGGCCTTGAAGGCGGTGCCCATAGGCAAAGCCGTGTCACAAGTCAACGTGGAGCGTCCCGTTCGGCGCGCGATCGACGGCGTGCACTGCTCGCCCGACGCAGGCCGCGATCGGCGAGATCGCCTGCCGTGGGCCAGCGCCGCTTCGCGCCGACAAACTGTCGCTTCGCCCAGTGCGAGTTGCGCAGCATCAAGGCAAGCCCTGCGGCGAACACGACCACGCCGCCCGGACCGGGCACGAGCCCGACTACCGGCGCGACGACGACCAGCGCGACGCCGAGCGAGAACAGGCCGGTGCGCACCATGGGGTTGCGAGGATTGGCGTCGGTCATGATCGGGATATGGTATGGCTGTATTGCTCTTGCAAGACACCGCCGTGAACGGCTTGCGCATCTATTGCCGGGACGGGACATATCTGACAGCAAATGGCGGCGGGCATTTTAATTCTATCACGCTGCCTCAGGCACTCGTCATCGCGCGGATCATGACCGCGATCTTCTTCATGGCGCACGCCGTCGTGCGGATACTGAACGGGACGATCCCGCGTTTCGGCGGCTTCATTGAGAATGCCGGCTTTCCTCAGGGCATTACGGTAGTCTGGCTGATCACGCTGTCCGAGCTGATCGCCGGCACGATGCTGATCCTCGGCTTTTATGTGCGCTGGGCGGCGGTGCCGCTGTTCGTGATCGCCGGCACCGGGATCGTGCTGATCCATCGTCACCAGGGCTGGTTCGTCGGTGAGCATGGTACGGGCGGCAGCGAATATAGCGTGGCGCTGATGGTCCTGCTGCTGGTCGTCGCGGCCGCGGATCGTTCCGGCGGAACGAAGGCGTCGGCGTAGAGCGTTCAAGCTGAATTGATCCACCATGCTCGGAGGATGATTCCAGCCAAACCGATACTGCCGAGCAGCGCCGAACCGGCAACTGCTTTTCCGCTCGGGTGCTTTTTTGTTCCGCTTCGCCACAAAGCCGTTACCAGTGGCAATGATTGCGGGGAGGGGTGGATGATTTCGGTCGTGTCGACGGTAGCGTATCTCGGGCTTGAGGCGCGTGCGGTCGAGGTTCAGGTGCAGCTTATCCCGGGATTGCCTGCCTTTCATGTCGTTGGGCTTGGCGACAAGGCAGTGGCGGAAAGCCGCGAGCGCGTGCGCGGCGCGATCGCCGCGATGGGCCTGTCGCTGCCGCCCAAGCGCATCGTCGTCAACATGTCGCCCGCCGATCTGCCTAAGGAAGGGTCGCATTTCGACCTGGCCATCGCGCTCGCGCTGCTCGGCGCGATGGGCGTGGTCGATGCCGAGACGCTGGCCGATTATGTCGTGGTCGGCGAACTCGGGCTCGACGCGCGGATCGCGCCGTCGCCCGGTGTGCTGCTCGCCGCGCTGCACGCGTCCGAGATCGGCAAAGGGTTGATTTGCCCGGCGGCGCAGGGCGCGGAGGCAGCATGGGCCGGGTCGATCCAGGTGGTCGCGGCGCCCGACATCCTGTCGTTGCTCAACCATTTCAAAGGACATGGCCTGCTTCCGGCGGTGGAACCGGGCGAAGCGGAGGAGGTCGCTTATGGCCCTGACCTTGCCCAGGTGAAGGGCCAGGAGACCGCCAAGCGCGCGCTGGAGATCGCGGCGGCGGGCGGGCATAATCTGGTGATGGTCGGTCCTCCCGGCGCGGGCAAGTCGCTGATGGCGGCGTGCCTGCCGGGCATACTTCCACCGCTCGACCCGGCGGAAGCGTTGGAAGTTTCGATGGTGGCGAGTGTGGCCGGCACGCTCAACGGCGGCCGATTGACCCGCACGCGGCCGTTCCGCGCGCCGCATCATTCGGCGTCGATGGCGGCGCTGGTCGGCGGCGGGCTGAAAGTGAAACCGGGCGAGGTCAGCCTCGCGCATCTCGGCGTATTGTTCCTCGACGAGCTGCCCGAATTCCAGCGCGCGGTGCTCGATTCGCTGCGCCAGCCGCTTGAGACAGGCACGGTCAGCGTGGCGCGCGCCAATGCCCATGTGACCTTCCCGGCGCGCGTCCAGCTGGTCGCGGCGATGAACCCGTGCCGTTGCGGCCATCTCGGCGATGCTTCGCTCGCCTGCTCCCGCGCGCCGCGCTGCGCATCGGACTATCAGGCCAAGGTATCGGGCCCGCTGCTCGACCGCATCGACCTGCATGTCGACGTCCAGGCGGTCAGCGCCGCCGACCTCGTCCTGCCGCCGCCCGCCGAAGGCTCGGCCGAAGTCCGCGCCCGCGTCGCGGCTGCTCGCGCGATCCAGGCGGCGCGCTACGCCGACCACCCGGTGCGCACTAATGCCGAGATCGACGGCACATTGTTGGAGGCGGTCGCGACACCCGACGAGCCGGGCCGCAAGCTGCTCGCCCAGGCCTCGGAAGCGATGCGACTGTCCGCACGCGGCTATACCCGCATCCTGCGCGTCGCCCGAACCATCGCCGATCTGGCCGGGAGCGAAGGAGTGGGGCGAATCCATATCGCCGAGGCGTTGAGCTATCGGCGGCAGGCGCCGCGCAATTAGGGCGGAACCGACCGCGCGCTTATTCCCGCGCATGATAGTGTGACGCCGCGCGGTAGTCGGGTGCTATCGCAGCGACCCGCTCAATCGCCTTGCGGACATAAGCGGGTTTAAAGGTCGAGGCGCGCGTTTCCATACCGGCGAGATAAATGGGGTCGAACGGCGTTTGAATCGCGCCATGCGACGGGGACGCGGGAGATATGTCACACCGTATTGAGACATATCCTTGGCACGGCACTGGTCGGTAACATGTTGATATTACTGAATATCAAGTCGGGCTACGCACCGGAGCACGCTGGTCACGATTCTTCATCACGAAGCGCTCCGCTTCGTGGCGGCCGTTCCGACGTCCACGGCACGGACCATCATGACCCTCGGCTTTTCGCTCGGCACATTGCTCGGCGTGGTGTTCATCATCGTATGATCGTACGGGTAGGTTACGCCGCCCCAAGCGCTCCGGGGCCGGCATCGCGAAGCCGACTTGTACGCCGGCGGCGATGCGCTAGGCTGACCTTCCGTGCAGGGGCACGAGATGCAAGGCGAGGTCGCGACGGATTGCTGCTCTGACCGTTACGTCCATGGCATTTTCATCGACCGGCATCTTGTCGTCGATGAAATGGAGAAGGGCAAAAAGGGGAAACGACATGGAATGGATGATCCTGCCGCTCAAGAAATACTTCCAGTTCAGCGGCCGTTCGCGGCGCAAGGAATATTGGATGTGGGTACTGTTCGTATTTGTCGTCTATGTCGTGTTGAGCATCATCGATTCAGCGCTTGGCCTGGGTGGGCGAAGCTCGTTCGGTCCGAGTGGTGGCGCCAATCCTTACGGATCAGGTGCGGGCGTTGGCGCGTTCGTGTCCGGCGGGGTCCTGGCCAGCATCTTCGCGCTTGCCACGCTGGTTCCCGGTGTCGCGGTCAGTGTGCGGCGTCTGCATGATATCGACCGCACCGGCTGGTGGATTCTCGCGCCGGTCCTGCCCTATCTGCTCGGTGCGATCCTGTTGGTCGCCGGTGCGATGGGTGGCGGCGGCGCTCTGGCGATCCTTGGCGGGATTGCGATGTTCGTCGGTTTCGTCACCGCGATCGTCCTGCTCGTCTGGTATTGCATGAACGGCACCAAGGGGCCGAACCGTTTCGGCGAGGATCCGAAGGAAGACAGCGTCGAAACGCTTGCCGACACCTTTGCTTAAAACCGCTTTCCCGTCCCGCGGGATAAGCTTTGGCACTTGGAATTGGCCGATTTGGCGGGAACCGTCAGTCGGCCAATTGCCCGCTTGAATGGTGGAGCTGAGGGGAATCGAACCCCTGACCTCTGCAGTGCGATTGCAGCGCTCTCCCATCTGAGCTACAGCCCCGCTCCACCCCGGCCCCGGTCGGGATTGGGGCCGGAAATATCGCCTCTAGCGAGGCTTTTTCCGGGATGCAACCGGCTCTCCCACCATCATCATGAGCGTCAATGCGTCGAGCTGCGCGAAGCGGACGACGATGTGCGAGATGGTCCGGCCAGTGTATGAACAAAAGGCCTTTTCGGGCCTCTTCCTCACTGTCCAGGCGGCCGAACATATGGAAGCGGTCGGCTCCGCTGGCGAGATATCGGCACGGCCGACAAGGTACGCGGTTACCGCATCGTCATAACCAAAAACGATCAGGATGCCGGGTGGCGTCATCAATCGATCCCCTCGCGCTGGATCGAGAGCGTCGATGACTAGATCAAGGTGCGCAAGACCGCCGATGGGACAAGTCGCACTCGCAATGAGTAACGCAGCCAAGCGTTCTTCAATGAGGATCTGGATGGCGCCACCGACAACAGTAAGATCGACGACACAGGGGCACATACTGAACAGAAGCTTTTCGGGAGCTTATGGATCATCGGGCGCCCCGCTCTTGACGGAGAGGGTTAAGCGGGGCGGTAAGGGCGGCTACACCATTTCCCGTTTTCCATGTCGCGCGCCCTCTCCCCCGACCGGGAGAGGGTTTTCTTTCGTCACTCCATCTGAAGGTTTTCCAGAGTCAGACCGCGCCGCCGAACGTGTCGCAGGTGCGCGGGTCGCCGCTGTCGAGGCCGCGCTTGAGCCATGCCTGGCGTTGTGCCGAACTGCCATGGGTGAAGCTGTCGGGCACGACGCGACCTTGCGTCTCGCGCTGCAGCGTATCGTCGCCGATCGCTTGCGCCGCGGTCAGCCCTTCCTCCAGATCGCCCGGATCCATCCGGTCGCGATTGCGTGCGGCCCATACCCCGGCATAGCAATCCGCCTGCAGTTCGAGCTTGACCGAGAGGGCGTTGCCTTCGGTCCGGCTGCTCCGCTGCATTGCCGACTGGACCTTATCGGAAGTGCCGAGCAGGTTCTGGATGTGGTGGCCGAACTCATGCGCGATGACATAGTTCTGTGCAAAGTCGCCCTTTGCCCCGAAGCGATCGGAAAGCTCCGCGAAGAAACTGGTATCGAGATAAATGCCCTGGTCGCTTGGGCAGTAGAACGGCCCCATCGCCGATTGCGCCGCTCCGCAGCCCGACTGACCCTCGCCGCCGAAGAAAACGAGCTTGGGCGCGCGAAACTGGCTGCCGAGCAATTGCTTCCAGGTCGTGTCGGCCGAACTGAACGCGTTGCACGCGGCGCGGGCCGAGGCGTCGGTCGTGCAGGCGGCGGCGGCCGCACCGTCGGCAACGCGCGGCTGTGGCTGGCCGACCTGTGCGGTCGGGGCGGAGAGTTGCGATAGGCTGCCCAGCCCGCCGCTGAAGAAGAACATCACCGCGATCAGGACCGCGACGCCGGCGCAGCCGAAGCGGCTGAACACCAGCGGGATCAACCCGAGCAGCATACCGCCGCCACCGCCGCCGCCGAGGTTGAAGCCGCCGCCACCCCGGCCGCGTTGATCCTCGACATTGATATTGGGATCGAAATCGTCGAGCCGCATGGCGAATGCCCCGTTCGTTGCCGTTACGGCATGAATGCGCGGGCGGCGCGGTGGTTGCAAGGCTTTGCCGTTCCGACATGATTTCGGGTTCTCGCGATTGCGCGAAACGTGACGGCGATTTCATTAAACTGTCGTTGAACCGACGGTCTTGGCGGCCCATGTCTTGGCGATGGTCGATATCGAACCCGCCCCGAAGCCGCGCCGTCAGGCCAAGGCGATGCCGCTGCCCGAAAACGTGGCGCTGGTGCTGCAGGGCGGCGGCGCGCTTGGCAGTTATCAGGCCGGCGTGATCGAAGAGCTGGCGGAAAGCGGAATCGCGATCGACTGGGTTGCGGGTATTTCGATCGGTGCGGTCAACGCCGCGATCGTCGCGGGCAATCCGCCCGAACGCCGGGTAGAGCGGCTCAACAGATTCTGGGACACGGTCACCGGCTATCTGCCGAGCTTTCCGATCTTTCCCAACGATCATGTGCGTGAGTTCGTGCACGAATGGTCGGCCGGTTTCGTCGCGATGACCGGCGTCCCCGGTTTCTTCACGCCGCGCATGATCTCTCCAGCTTTCGCCACGCCGGGCACCCCGGAGGCGCTCAGCTTCTACGATTCCGCACCGCTCAGGAAGACGCTCGATTCACTGATTGACTGGGAATTGCTCAACCATGGCCCGGTGCGGCTGTCGGTCGGCGCGGTCGATGTCGAGAGCGGCAATTTCAACTATTTCGACACCAAAGACGGCCCGCTTGACGCGCGCCATATCATGGCGTCCGGTGCGTTGCCGCCGGGACTGCCGCCGATCGAGATCGACGGGCGGATGTGGTGGGACGGCGGCCTGGTATCGAACACGCCGCTGACTCATGTGCTCGATCATCAAAGCGGCGAATTGCTGGTGTTCCAGGTCGATCTCTTTTCCGCCACCACGGAAAAGATGAAGACGATCATGGACGTCATGGCGCGCGAAAAGGAAATCCGTTTTTCCAGCCGGACACGCCAGGTGTCGTCGCAGCTGATGCGCATGCGGCAGGACCGCGAAGCGATCCGCAAGGTGCTCGCGAAACTGCCCAAGGAAATGCGCAGCGACCTCGACGTCGTCGCGTTGGCGGCCCGTGCGGCGGAGGATCCGGTCAATCTCGTCCATCTGATCTACCGCGCCAACGCCTGGGAAGGTGGCAGCCGCGACTTCGAATTCTCCGCGCGGACGATGCGCGAACATTGGCACGCCGGCCGTGAGGCGGTGAACGAAACCATGGCGAACGCACGGCTGGTCGCGGAGAATATCCAGACCGGCAAGAGCGCCGCGTTCGATCTCACGGCACGATAAAATCCGGATGATGGCAACAAGGAGTTTCCCGATGTTTCTCAAAGGCAAAAGCGCGATCGTCACCGGGTCCACATCGGGCATCGGGCTGGCATATGCGAAGGCGTTCGCGGCCGAGGGCGCGAGCGTGGTGATCAACGGCTTCGGCGATGCGGCAGAGATCGAGAAGGAACGCGCCGCGCTGGAGGCGACCAGCGGCGCCACGGCGCTCTACGATGCCGCCGACATGACCAGGCCCGACCAGATCGCGGCGATGGTCGCGCGCTGCCATGCCGAAATTGGCGGCCCCGATATCATCGTCAACAATGCCGGTATCCAGCACGTCGCCAGAATCGAAGATTTCCCGGCCGACAAGTTCGAGGCGATCATCAAGATCAACCTGACCTCCGCCTGGTATCTGATCCAGGCCGCAGTGCCGCATATGAAAGCGGCGAAATGGGGTCGGATCATCTCGACCGCCTCGGCCCATTCGCTCGTCGCGTCGCCCAACAAATCGGCTTATGTGATGGCCAAGCACGGCATCGCCGGCCTGACCAAGACGATCGCGCTCGAGACCGCGACCGATGGCATTACCGTCAATTGCATCTCGCCCGGTTATGTCTGGACGCCGCTGGTCGAGGGTCAGATTCCCGACACGATGAAGGCGCGTGGCCTGACGCGCGAGCAAGTGATCAACGACGTGCTGCTCGATGCACAGCCGACCAAGGAATTCGTGACACCGGAGCAAGTCGCCGCCTTCGCGCTGTTCCTGTGCGGCGATTCCGCCAAGTCCATCACCGGCGCGAACCTGTCGATCGATGGCGGCTGGACGGCTGCCTGAGCCCAAGTCCGAATGGGTAAATGCCTGATATGGCATGGCAAGCCCCGTTATGGCTTGGCAAGGATCGTCAGACGTGGTTCGTTGGCCGGTAGAGGCCCGGAAAAACCGGGACGAAAAAACTGGTCGCGTTTGCATGATGAGATTGGGGTTGGGGTTGGCCGCTTGTGCGGCGCTGACGGCGTGCAGTGGCAAGGGCGATCGTCCCGCCGCCGCGGCGGCGCCCGTGGCGTTGGATTGGCGGCAAGTGGCGACCGATGCCGATCGCAACCGGTTGCGCAACTGGCGGCAGGCGTGGGTCGCTGCGCTGACCAAGGCGCGCGCGTCTGGGAATACTAAGGCGATCGCGGCCCAGGGCGAGTTGTTCGAGCCCGATCGTGCCTTGGCCGACGCCATGCCGCCATCGGGCGCCTATCGCTGTCGTGTGTTCAAACTTGGCGCCAATGGTACGGCGACGCGCGATTTCACCGCCTATCCGTGGTTCGAATGCCGCGTCGATGCCGAAGGCGAAGTGTCGAGTTTCTATAAGACCAGCGGATCGCAGCGCCCGGTGGGGCTGGTGTTTCGCGACGGCGATGTGCGCGGCGTATTTCTCGGCACGATGATGATCGGCGATGAGACCACAGCGCTCGACTATGGGCGCGACGCCGATCGCGACATGGCTGGACTGATCGAGCGGGTGGGGGACAGGCGCTGGCGGATCGTGTTGCCCTATCCGCGCTTCGAATCGATGCTCGACGTGGTTGAAATCGTGCCGGTTAGCTAGGCTTGGGCGCTTTCGCTTCGACGCTGATGCGCGGCGCGTTTTCGGCCTTTTCCGGGCGGATATAGATTGACGACAGCATCGGCTCGGCGGCCTTCAGGTCCGTCTCGATATTTTCGATCAGCGTCTCGGCCTCACCCATCGTCACGGTGTCGCAAAAATCAGCACTGATCGCGACAAAGATCGAATTGGGTGCGGTGTGGATGGTGCGGACATGGTTGACCGTGGTGATCGCCGGATAACTATCGACGATCGTGCGAACCCTGGCGACGATCGCGGCGTCGGCGCCTTCGCCGATCAACAAGCCTTTGGCTTCGCGCGCGAGAAGGGCCGCAACCAGCGCCAGCACCACGCCGATCGCGATCGAGGCGACACCGTCGAGCCGCGCATCGTTGAAATAATGGCTGGCCCAGATGCCGACCGCGGCAATGATCAGGCCGGCCAATGCCGCGCTGTCCTCGAACAATACGATAAAGCCGGCCGGGTCTTTCGACGCGCGAACCGACTGCCACCAGCCGACATCGCCTCGCGTTAGGTTGAATTCGCGCATTGCGATGAACCATGATGCCCCCTCCATTGCGAAGGCTACGCCGAGAACGACATAGTTGAGCGTCGGGCTGGACAGCGCGTCGGGTTGGACGAAATGCTCATAACCCTCATAGACCGAGATGCCCGCGCCGATCGCGAAGATCAGGATCGCGACGACGAACGCCCAGAAATAAAGCTCGCGACCATAACCGAACGGATGGTCCTCATCGGGTGGACGCTTGCCGCGATGCTGGCCGTAGAGCAGCAATATCTGGTTGAGACTGTCGACGACCGAGTGAAAACCCTCGGTCAGCATCGATGACGACCCCGAAATGCCCGCCGCAATGAACTTGGCGACCGCAATACCGAGATTGGCGGCGAGCGCGGCCAGGACGACCAGATTGGAGCCGCCTTTTTTCACTGTCGACATTGCGCGCTCCCTGGTGATCGACCGCCTTATGCGCCGGGCAGGGGGAGTGCCAATGGAAATGCCCGCCGCGATTGTACGCGGCGGGCATCCTTTCCTCCCCAGGAAACTCTCAAAGGCCGATGCTTGGGCGGTAGGAATTTTACAATCCGTTCAGCCGCCATCATCAAGCTGGGGGCGGAATTCGTATAAATTACCGGCATGTGCCAGCACCAACCGTTCTCATCGAAGGTCAAGTTGTGGTCGTTGCTTGGCCAAACGCTTGTGCTCTTGTAAAGATATGACAGTTAGCGCCGGGGCGCGAGTTCATGGAGTCGGGGATTATGGCGGATCGCAAGCTTTTTGCCGGACACGCGGTGCGACGGTTGCGGCGTCAGGCCGGGTTGACCCAGGCTGCGATGTCCGAGGTGCTGACGATCAGTCCGAGCTATCTCAACCTGGTCGAGAAGAATCAGCGACCCTTGTCGGCGTCGCTATTGGTCAAGCTCGCGGAATCATTCGATTTCGATCCACGCTCTCTGGCGGCGGGTGAGCCGGGCGGTGGCGAATCCGCGATCCGGCGGCGGCTGGCCGACCCGATTTTCGCCGATCTCGAGATCGACCGTAACGAGATCGAGGAATGGCTGGCGGGCGCACCCGGCGGCGCCGAAGCCTTTGCGCGCGCCTATGATCGGATCGGGGCGGGCGGCGAGGCTTTGGGAGCGGCGGCGGTCGATCCGGTCGCAGAAGTACGGCGCGAGATCGAGCGATGGCGCGGCCATTTCGCCGACCTCGATGGCGTGGCCGAAGGCGTGGCCGACGAACTGCGGCTCGGCGCGGGCGACCTCTATGGCGCGATCGCCGAGCGTTTGCGGGTCAAGCACCAGCTGACCATTCGCGTGTTGCCAATCGATGTCATGCCCGACCTGTTGCGCCGAACGGACCTGCATGCCCGGCAATTGCAGTTGAGCGAGACGCTTGATCCGGCATCCCGCACCTTTGCCGCCGCGTATCAACTCGCGCAGATCGAGGCGCGTGGTGAGATCGAAGCACTGGTCAAGGGTGCGGGGTTTGCCGAGCGGCCGGCGGAGCGGCTCTATCGCCGTCATCTGACCAGCTATTTCGCTGCGGCGGTGATGATGCCCTATGCCCGCTTTCTGCGCGCGTGCGAGGCGACTGGATATGATCTCGAACTGCTGCAGCGGCGCTTCGGCGCCGGGTTCGAACAGATCGCGCACCGGTTGACGACATTGCAGCGCGTCGGCGCGCGCGGCTTGCCGTTCTTCATGGTACGGATCGACCGGGCCGGACAGGCCTCGAAGCGCTTTTCGGGCGCGAGCGGTTCTCCTCTGGCGGAGACCGAGGGGCGGTGTCCCTTGTGGCGGCTGCACCATGCATTCGATCGCCCGGGCGCGCTCGCCGTACAACTGGTCGAGCTGGAGGATGCGACGCGCTGGCTTACCCTGGCGCGGACGGTGACGCCGCAGGGGCGGCGCTACGGTGCGGTCCCGGCGGAGTTCGCGGTTGGTATCGGTGTCGCGGCGGAGCATGCGGGCACGATGGCGGTCGCTCGCGGTATCGATTTGCGTGGTGAAGCGACGCCGATTGGCTTGGGCTGCCGGGCCTGCTTGCGCGGCGCATGTCCGCAGCGGTCGATGCCGCCGCACGGGCGCGTGCTGGCCATGAACGAACGCGAACGTGGCGTGAGCGCTTTCACTTTTGCTGGAGATTGATTGCCGTCGGGTGTGATGGGACCAATACGGAGGTGATGGTGATTTTTCGCGCTGACACCAGGTGGAAAACTGCTAGTTAGTCGAAATCGGGGAGAAAATCATGAAACGTCATCGGCTTGGCGCCATCCTAGGTATGGCTGCGATGTTGTCGGCTTGCGGCGGGAGCGGCACCGGCGTTACGGGTGGTTCAACAGGCGCGACGCCTACGCCTACGCCTACGCCGACCTCCACATCAACGCCAACCCCGACCGCAGGGACGTGCTCGCTGCGCGACCGGCAGGATTGGGCGGCGGCGCAGCTGCGCGAATGGTATCTTTTCCCGGAAACCTTGCCCGCCAGCCTCGACCCGTCACCTTACAGCACGGTCGATTCGTACATCGATGCGCTAACCGCAACTGCGCGCAGCCAGCGACGCGATCGATACTTCACCTATCTCACCTCGATCGCCGAAGAGAATGCGTTCTACGCATCGGGATCGAGCGCTGGCTTTGGCTTCCGCCTCGGCTTCGATCCTTCGAGCCGCCTGTTCATCGCAGAATCGTTCGAGAATGCCCCGGCGCAGCTTGCCGGAGCCGGGCGCGGTACCGAGATCGTGGCTATCGGCACGACCACCGCCAATCTTCGCTCGGTCAGCACGATCGTCGCCACCGACGGATCCAACGGCATCGTCGACGCGCTTGGCCCAGACACGGTGGGTACGGCACGCGTACTGCAATTGTCGGGCACCGGGGGCAATCGTACCGTGACCCTGACCAAGACCGAATATGACATTCAGCCCGTATCGCCGACCTATGGCGCGCAGGTGATAAACGATGGCGGTCGCAAGGTCGGCTATGTCAATCTGCGCACTTTCATCAGCACGGCGGATCCGGCGCTTCGTGCGGCTTTCGCCAATTTTCGTGCACAAGGTGTGACCGAGGTTATCGTCGATCTCCGTTACAATGGCGGCGGGTTGGTCTCGATCGCGGAGTTGTTCGGGGACTTGCTGGGGCGCAATCGGTCGACTTCAGACGTGCTGGGCTACACCACCTTCAGGCCCGAAAAATCGGCGGAAAATGATACACGTAATTTCATGACGCAGCCGGAATCGATTGCACCCGCCAAGATCGCCTTTATTGGCACCGGTGGAACAGCTTCGGCCAGTGAGTTCGTGATCAATGCGATGATCCCTTACCTCCATGCCAATGCGGGCCTGATCGGCACCAACACCTATGGCAAGCCGGTTGGCCAGATCGCGATCGATCGGTCGGCGTGTGATGATCGTTTTCGTATAATCGCCTTCGCGATACAGAATTCGGCACGTCAGGGGGCCTATTTTAATGGCCTTGCGGGGACGGCTGAGGCGAGCTGTCAGGCGCCCGACGACATCGGTTATCAACTCGGCGATCCGCGCGAGGCGTCTACGCGCCAGGCACTCGACTTCCTCGCCGGGCGAAGCTGTACGCCGATTTCGTCGGCGGTCGCGGCCGGCCAGCGGGCGCAATCGGGCGTTAGCAAGCGGGAATTGCTTATGCCGACGCGACCGAGCACCGCGCAGCGCGAAGTGCCGGGTCTGTTCTAAGTCGGATCGGACTTCATCTTCAGCACCGGGCCGTCAGTGCCTAGACAAGCAGCAACGCGAGCGGCAACGTCGTCCCGACAGCGAGCATGGCGAACGAAATCCGCCGCGTCGCGCGACTGGTGAGCGCGATCGTAAGGCCAAGGATGGTCGAAGCGATCAGCGCGATCGATAGCAATGTGACGAAGATCTGGAGCGGTAGCGTATTGGGTTTGGGCACGACCGGCTCCGCCACTGGCTTGGCGGTCGCCGCCGAAACCGCCCGCTTGGGCTTTTCGTGGGGGAGACGCTGGTCTTTGTGAAAACTCGCCATCCACACGATGGCAGCATTGGGTTTCCCACCGAGTGGGTTCTTATCCTGCAGACGAAAAGTCTGCAGCGCGCCGCTCAACGAAAAAAGCACGATCGCGGGAGCGAAGAACACGCCGAGATAGAGATGATATTGCCGGATGCGGCGTAGCGTCTGCTGCTTCATCCTTTCGGCGCTAGGTTGCGCGCGCCGAAGGGGCAAGCCCGTCGTTCCAAACCGCATTTGGATTCTTAGCATTTGAGGTGAGCCGGGCCGATGAGACGCGGTCACAGCTTCCGCTTCGCTGACGAACAGTGGTCTGGCATTCCTTCCGGCGATCAACTCAATGTCCATTCTGCGGAGCGATTTATCGATACGCATCGTTTCGACGGTCGGCTGGTGGCGGATCCGCTGAACACGGCGCTCGCCTTTCACGCTGACGCTCGTCCAGTTCTCATTCTTTTTCTACTCGGAAAAGGGGGCTATCACCCCGGCACAATGGGCGGTTGGCATCGCCGCCGTGGTGCTGAGAGCCACGCTGATGCGCGATTCCGGCGCCATGTATAACGAACCTTATGCCTGTCAATAAATTACAAAATTACATGCTGCTATATCGGTGCGTGACATATTGACTTCATCAATTGCGGTAAATGGGCTGTATCCGCTGTAAATCTCCGTACATCGCTTTCATCCAAACTGGAAAGCGAGAGCAATGACCTACCAGAACCACATCACGCAAACGGCTCAGTTGATCAACAGCCAGAACGGCACCTGGGACGGGATCGACGCGGAAGCCGTCGCGCGGATGCGGGTGCAGAACCGTTTCCAGACCGGCCTCGATATCGCGCGCTACACCGCAGCGATCATGCGCAAGGACATGGCGGCGTATGATGCCGATCCGGCTAACTACACTCAGTCGCTGGGCTGCTGGCACGGGTTTATCGGCCAGCAGAAGATGATCAGCATCAAGAAGCATTTCGGGTCGACCGAGCGCCGCTATCTCTATCTCTCGGGCTGGATGGTTGCCGCGCTGCGCTCCGAATTCGGTCCGCTGCCGGATCAGTCGATGCATGAGAAAACCAGCGTTCCCGCGCTGATCGAGGAACTCTATACCTTCCTGCGTCAGGCCGATGCGCGCGAACTGGGCGGCATGTTCCGTGAGATCGATGCGGCGCGCGCGTCCGGCAACGAACTGACCGAGCAGCGGTTGGTCCAGGCGGTCGAGAACTACCAGACGCATGTTGTGCCGATCGTCGCCGATATCGATGCCGGATTCGGCAATGCCGAGGCGACCTATCTGCTCGCCAAGAAAATGATCGAGGCCGGCGCCTGTGCGCTGCAGATCGAGAACCAGGTCAGCGACGAAAAGCAGTGCGGCCATCAGGACGGCAAGGTCACCGTGCCGCATGAGGACTTCCTCGCCAAGGTTCGGGCGTGCCGCTACGCGTTTCTCGAACTCGGCGTCGAAGACGGGATCATCGTTACGCGCACCGACTCGCTCGGTGCCGGCCTGACCAAGCAGATCGCGGTGAGCAAGGAGCCGGGCGATCTCGGCGACCAGTATAATTCTTTCCTCGATTGCGAAGAGATCGACCCGAGCACCGCGCGCAATGGCGACGTGATCCTCAACCGTGACGGCAAATTGTTGCGGCCCAAGCGCTTGCCGTCGAACCTGTTCCAATTCCGCGCCGGATCGGGCGAGGATCGCTGCGTGCTCGACTGTATCACGTCGCTGCAAAATGGTGCCGACCTGTTGTGGATCGAGACCGAGAAGCCGCATATCGAACAGATCGCCGGCATGGTCGATCGCATCCGCGAAGTCATTCCGAACGCGAAGCTTGTCTATAACAACTCGCCATCGTTCAACTGGACGCTGAATTTCCGCCAGCAGGTGTTCGACGCCTGGGTTGCCGAGGGCAAGGATGTGTCGGCCTATGATCGAGCCAAGTTGATGAGTGTCGATTTTGACGGCACGACGCTG
This sequence comes from Sphingomonas sp. UYAg733, assembly GCF_054057355.1. NCBI lineage: Bacteria > Pseudomonadati > Pseudomonadota > Alphaproteobacteria > Sphingomonadales > Sphingomonadaceae > Sphingomonas > Sphingomonas sp. UYAg733. Next base: position 229,036 of record NZ_JBSRZE010000003.1, on the reverse strand, counting down.
GGCGACGAAGCGGACGAGCGGATCCGCACTTTCCAGGCGGATTCGGCGAAGCGTGCGGGCATCTTCCATCACCTGATCACCTTGCCGACCTATCACACTGCGGCGCTGTCGACCGACAATCTCGCCAAGGAGTATTTCGGCGACCAGGGAATGCTCGGTTATGTCAGGGGGGTGCAGCGCAAGGAGATCCGTGAAGGAATCGCCTGTGTGAAGCATCAGAACATGTCGGGCTCCGACATCGGCGACGATCACAAGGAATATTTCGCCGGTGATGCCGCGCTGAAAGCGGGCGGTGCGCACAACACGATGAACCAGTTCGCCGCATAGAGGCGATAGCAAACCAGTTCGCGGCATAGCGAACTGCACATCACCTTGGGAGAGGATGGGGAGGCCCGGTGCGAAAAGCGCCGGGCCTCTTGCTTTGGGTGGCAGCGTTGCCCGGACCCTCGAACGGGTCTCCGCGCACCCCGCAATGTGACCTGATTGTCACGCTCCCAGCAATCTTTCGTTACACGATCAGCCTGTCACGAATAGGTCATGATCGCGGCCTAGCGGCTCGATCGAGCGAGAGGTTCAAAACTGCACGAGACGATGATGTCCGGCGGGAGGCCATATGAAAATGGCTTTCACGCTGGCGCATCTGCGCGCGCCGTTTGGGCCTTAGCGATCCGTCAATTTCCTGGTTAGGGGTCCTTCAGTGTCCAAGGTCATTTTCGTGCGCAAGTCGTTGTTCCTCGGTGCCGCGGTCGGCGCGTTGCTCTGCACTGGCGTCGCATCGGCGCAGGATGCGCCCGCTGCGCCTGCCGCGGAAGCCGCGTCGGACGACGATCTGGACGAGATCGTCGTCACCGCGGAGCGTCGCTCCGAAAACCTGCAAAAGGTGCCGTTGTCGGTCGGCGTCGTCGGTGGTGACGAATTGCGTGCGTTCCAGGGCGGCGGCGAGGACATCCTTGCGCTCGCCGGCCGCGTTCCGGGCCTTTATGCCGAAACCACCACTGGCCGTATCTTCCCGCGCTTTTACATTCGCGGTCTCGGCAATATCGATTTCTATCTCGGTGCGTCGCAGCCGGTGTCGATCATCCAGGACGATGTCGTGCTCGAACATGTCGTGCTTAAATCGAACCCGGTGTTCGACGTGGCACAAGTCGAAGTGCTGCGCGGTCCGCAGGGTTCGCTGTTTGGCCGTAACACCACGGCGGGCATCATCAAGTTCGACACGATCCGCCCGTCGAATGAATTTTCCGCTCGCGGTACGGCGACCTACGGCAGCTATAACACGGTGACCTTCGACGGCGGCCTCGGTGGCCCGATCGCCGGTGATGTGCTCTCGCTGCGCGTATCGGCGCTGTATCAGCACCGCGACGACTGGATCGACAACACCTATACCGGCACCAGTGCCGATGGCACCGTGTCGCCGAAGAAGAACGCGATGGGCGGCTTCAACGAAAAGGACATCCGCGCTCAATTGCTGTTCACGCCGGACGACAATTTCTCGCTGTTGCTGTCGGCGCATGCTCGCGATTATGATGGCACCTCGACGATCTTCCATCGCGCGGCGCTGAAGAAAGGCTCGAACGATATCTCTGCCGAGCCGCGCGACCGCATTGCGCTCGACGAGGGCAACAACAATCCTCAGGCCTACAAGACCTATGGCGAGTCGCTGAAGCTGGCCTATGATTTCGGCCCGGTCGTGCTGACCTCGATCAGCGCGTTCGAGGGGTCGTCGGGCTATAGCCGCGGCGATACCGATGGCGGCGCGGCGGCGAACTTCCCGTTCGCCGTACCGCCAGCCACGCCCATCGCTAACGGTTTCGGTCAGAGCCAAGGCAATCTGCGCGACCTGAACCAGCTGACTCAGGAATTGCGTCTTGCCAGCGATGGCGACGGACCGTTCAAGTGGCAGATCGGCGGCATGTATTTCGATCAGCGCGACACGACCGAATTTTACCAGCGTAACTATTTCCTGCTGCCAAACCAACGCGCCTATAATCCGAACAATTTCGTGCGGTTGCGCAACATCAACACCTCATGGGCGGTGTTCGGCCAGGCGAGCTATGAAGTATTGCCAAGCCTGACCATCACCGCCGGCGTGCGGCAGACCAACGACACCAAGTCGACACGGCTGGAAAAGACCTCACTTTCGGCCGGCTTTGCCGATACTTATACCGGCCGCCGCTATGTGCGCCTGTCGGACGACAAGACCAGCTGGGATTTGAGCGCGCTGTACGAGGTTAGCTCTGAACTGAGCCTCTATGCCCGTGCGGCGCGCGGCTTCCGTGGGCCGACAATCCAGGGCCGTTCCGCGGTGTTCAATTCCGACTTCACCACTGCCAATTCGGAAACGATCCTGTCGTTCGAAGGCGGTTTCAAGAGCCGCTTGTTCAACAACACGCTGCGCCTGAACGCGACCGCGTTCACCTACACGGTCGATAACATTCAGCTGAACGGCAATGATTCCAACAATGGCAATGGCATCCTGTTCAATGCCGCTAAGGCGAAGGCCTACGGCGTGGAGGCCGATCTGGACTGGCGTCCGATCCGCAACCTAACCCTCACCGCTGGCTTCAGCCTGCTGCATAGTGAGATCGAAGACAAGAATACCGAAGTGCAGGTTTGTGCGCTGAATAATGTGGTGGTCTGCACGGTGCAGAATCCGACGCGCAGGGTCGCCGGCGCATTCGGGCCGGTCTACCTCGCCAAGATCGACGGCAATCCCCTGCCCAACGCGCCGAAATATACCTTCGATTTCACCGGCCGGTACGACCTGCCGATCAGCGATAGCGGCAAGGTGTTCATCGCGACCGACTGGAATTTGCAGGGCTACACCAGCCTGGTGTTGTATAAGACCAGGGAATTCTACGCGAACGGCAACTTCGAAGGCGGCGTGAAGGTCGGTTATACCGGCGGTAACGGCGACTGGGAGATCGCGCTGTTCGGCCGCAACATCACCAATGAGAAGAACCTCAAGGGCGTGATCGAGAATTACTTGGCGGCAGTGTTCAACGAACCGCGCGTCGTCGGCATCTCGTTCAGCGGCAAGCTGCACTAAGGCCCGACCGACCGTCTTTAGACGGTCTTGGAGGCCCGCGATGCCATCTGGCGTCGCGGGCCTTTTCGTGCTTCGGGAAGTTCTGGAAAGTTTCGTTCGCGTCACGATCGATCGATGTTATCGTTACCCGGTGGAAATGTGGTGATCGGAAGTTGCTGATGAGCATCAATCTGAATTTCATCAATCGGTCGAGCGACACGAACAATTCGTCGGTGGTCATCTTCGGCCAGGTCGTGACGACCAATCTCGACGAGCCGGTCGCCGCGCTGAAGGTGATCGACCTTCGCGACGTTGGTGACGGTCACGCCTTCACGATCCCGGCGGAAAGCAATGACAGTCCGCTCGATTTGATCTGGGTCGGCGCCGCTGTCGCTCCGGACGAAACCTGTTCGCCGGCCGGTGATATCACCGTGGAGGAGGCAACGCCCTTGTCTCTCGCCGGTGTGGCCAGCGCGAGCATCGTGATGACCGGCGGAGACGGCGCGCCGCTGGCGTTTGCCCTGACAGATGTGGTGACGGCCGGAATCTAACTCCCGGGCTCGCTTTATGCGGAATCACCCATGGAAGGGGGCATTCCACTCAAATCGCAACAGCCTAGCTCCCGGCGGCATCCAGACGATCGCGCTGGTCCTTGGTCAACGCCAACGCCATTGAGCCGAGCAATTCCTCGACCTGCGCAACGCTCGTCGCGCTCGCGATCGGGGCGGTGACACCGGGCTGTGCGGCGAGCCAGGCGAGCGCGATCTGCGCAAGTGAGGCACCGGTCTCGGCGGCGACCGCATCCATTGCGGTAAGTACGGCGAGGCCCTTGCCCTTGAGCATATCCGTCATCCGGCCGCCGCGCACGCTTTTGCCGAGATCGGCCTCGCTGCGATATTTGCCGGTCAGGAAACCCGAGGCGAGGCCGTAATAGGGCACCGCGCCGATATTGTGGGTGACGCAATAGTCCTGCAACTCGCCCTCGAAAGCGTGGCGGCTGGCCAGATTATATTCGGGCTGCAGCACCTGATAATGCGGTACGCCCGCCGCGAGTGCCGCCTCATTGGCCGATTTCAGCCGCGCGGCATGGAAGTTCGACGCACCCAGAGCGTTGATCTTGCCCGCTTCGGCCAGCTTGGCGAACGCCGCCATTACCTCGTCCTGGGCAACGGCGTCATCGTCCTGATGCGCGAAATAAAGGTCGATGCGCTCGACGCCGAGACGCCGGAGCGACGCGTCGCACGCCGCGGCAATGCGCGCGGGCGCGAGCTTCACGCCGCCCTCGCCCGGCAACATGCCGACCTTGGTCGCGATCTGTACGTTGTCGCGCTTGCCGCTCGCCTTGAGCCACTCGCCGATCATTGTTTCGGATTCACCGCCCTGGTGGCCGGGCACCCAGGCCGAATAGACATCGGCGGTGTCGATCATCGTGCCGCCGCCGGCGACAAAGGCGTCCAGCACCGCAAAGCTCGCGGTCTTGTCGGCGGTCCAGCCGAAGACATTGCCGCCCAGCACCAGTGGAGCGATGTGGATATCGGTTGCGCCCAGCCGGCGAAGAATGGGCTGGCGAAGATCGGTCATTGTGGTTGAGCCTCGTTTTCGCCGTCGATTTCGACGTTTATGGCATTGGCGTCGACGCTGTTCGCGTCGAGCATCGCGGCGGCATCGTTCAATGCCTGGGCCTCACCCGAAGTGACGGCGCCGGGCGTGTCGGGCGCGCCACCACACGCGGAAAGCAGGAGAAGGGCACCTAGACCCAGTGGTTTGAGCCCGGACATCTGCACCTTCTCCTGTTCGTTTCCAGCGTGTTGGAGGCCTGCGCGCGCAGGCGCCAACGACCCTTATTTCGACTTAGTCTTCGATCGCGTTGCCGGCATCCTTGAGTGCGGCACCCGTCGCATCGGCTGCGCCATCGGCGGCGTTGCCGATCGCGGCACCGCTATTGTCCATGGTCGCTTCGGCCGAACCGAACGCACGGTCGGCGGCGGCATCGGTGTCATTGACGGCTTCGCCCATCGTCGCATTGGCATCGGCGGCGATCTGGTCGGCGGCCTGAGCGGTTTCGTTCTGCGCCGCGGGCGTGCAGGCGGCAAGCGCGGCGGCGGAAAGGGCGGCAGTGATGGCAACGATCTTCTTCATGTGGCGATTCCCGTCTTGTTGATAGGCTAGTCGATAGGATGGGGAAGCTAGCGGAGGGCAAGGGCCGCTTCAATACGTACGGCGAAGCGTATGTTTCCACCAGTGCGGCACATGCTGCGTTGACCTGATATAAAGATATCTTTATATGTTGTATCGACATGACGATCGCACTCGACATCTTCCGCGCCCTTGCCGACACCACGCGGCTGCGCATCCTCGCGTTGCTGCGCTCGATGGAGCTGTCGGTCGGTGAACTGGCGCAGGTGCTCGGCCAGAGTCAGCCCCGCGTCAGCCGCCATGTGAAGATCTTGTGCGACGCGGGGCTGGCGGAGCGGCGCAAGGAGGGCAGCTGGGTATTTGTCGGGGTCGGCGCGGAGGCGCGGGTCACGCCAGTGCTCGCCGCGCTCGACGGCTGGGCCGCGATCGAGCCCGATCATTGGGCGGTGGCCGACGTCGCGCGGCTCGCGGCGGTACGCGCTGATCGCGCCGCCTCGGCGGCGGCCTGGTTCGAGAATAATGCCGGACAATGGGACGCGATCCGCTCGCTCCATATCGCCGAGAGTGAGGTCGAGGCGGCGATGTCGGCGGTGCTCGGGGACGCGCCGATCGGTCAGTTGATCGATATCGGCACCGGCACCGGGCGCATGCTCGAACTGTTCGCGGGGCGTGCCAGGGCTGCGCTTGGGATCGATCGCAGTTCGGAAATGCTGCGGTTGGCGCGGGCGAAGCTGTCCGAGCGTGGGCTGGCCAATGCCGAGCTGCGCCAGGCGGATCTCTATGCGCTGCCGCTCGGTGACGGCGCGGCCGATGCGGCGATCATCCATCATGTCTTGCATTTCGCGCAGCAGCCGGGGGCGGCGATCGCTGAGGCGGCGCGTGTGCTGGCGCCGGGCGGTCGATTGCTGATCGCTGATTTCGCGGCGCATGATCGCGAGGAATTGCGCGCCAAGGATGCGCATACAAGGCTCGGCTTTTCAGACGAGCAGATCGCCGCCTGGTTCGATGCGAGCGGCCTTGCGATGGCGCGGACCGAGACGCTCGAGGGCGGTGAGTTGACGGTGAAATTATGGCTCGGCCGCAAAGTGGCTAAGTCCAAACAGGTTCCGGTACACGAGGTGAAGGCGGCATGACGATTTCCATCAATCAGCTGGAAGAGGCGCGCCGCGCGCTGGAAGCGCCACTGTTCGCCGATGTCGCGGGCGATGCCGAAATATCATTCGAATTCTTCCCGCCCAAGACCGAGAAGATGGAAGAAACGCTGTGGGACGCGATCAAGACGCTTGAGCCGCTTGGGGCGCGGTTCGTCTCGGTCACCTATGGCGCCGGCGGTTCGACGCGTGAGCGCACCCATGCGACGGTTGCGAGGATCCAGCGCGAAACTTCGTTGGCCGCGGCGGCGCACCTGACCTGCGTCGAAGCGACCAAGGAAGAGATCAACGAGGTCGCCGAGCAATATTGGGCGGCAGGTGTTCGCCATATCGTCGCGCTGCGCGGCGATCCGCCGGTCGCAGGTACGAAGTTCGCATCGCCGCCGGGTGGTTATGAGAATGCTGCCGCGCTGGTTGCCGGGTTGAAAAAACTTCACCCGTTCGAGGTGTCGGTCGCGGCCTATCCGGAGTGCCATCCGGATTCGGGGAGCATCGATGTCGATCTGGAGAATCTGAAGCGCAAGCTCGACGCTGGCGCGAACCGCGCGATCACGCAATTCTTCTTCTCGCCCGAGGCTTATTTCCGTTTCCGCGACCGCGTCGCGGCGGCCGGCATCACGGCCGAGATCGTGCCCGGCATCCTGCCGGTGTCGAACGTCGCGCAGACGCGCAAGTTCGCCGCGATGTGCAATGCGGAAATCCCCGACTGGATGGGACGGCTGTTCGAGGGGCTCGACGACCATCCCGCCGCACGCCAGCTCGTCGCGGCGACGATCGCCGCCGAGATGTGCCGCAAACTCTATGCCGGCGACGTGCGCGGCTTTCATTTCTACACGCTCAACCGCGCCGAATTGAGCTTCGCGATCTGCCATTTGCTGGGGATCAGGGCGAAATCCGTTCCATCGACCATCGCCACATCTGCGGCGGCCTGAGGAATTCGATATGAGTGCACGAGAAAAACTGCTGGCCGAGGCCGCCAAGCGCATCCTGATAACCGACGGGGCGTTCGGTACCGAGATCCAGAACTGGAAGCTGAAGGAGGCCGATTATGCCGGCGATCTGGGCCTGTCCAAGGATCAGAAAGGCAATAACGACATCCTCGCGCTGACCAAGTCCGAAGTGCCGGAGAAGATTACGCGCGAATATCTCGATGCCGGGTCGGACATCGTATCGACCAACACCTTCAGCGCGAACCTGATCAGCCAGGCGGATTATGGCGCAGAGCATCTGGTACGCGAAATCAACCTGGCCTCGGCGCAGATCGCGCGGCGGCTGGCCGACGAATACACGGCGAAGGACGGGCGTCCGCGCTTCGTTGCCGGGGCGATCGGGCCGACCAACAAGACGCTGTCGCTGTCGCCCGACGTCAACGATCCGGGGTTCCGCGAGATCGATTTTGATTATCTGAAGGACGTATATCGCCAACAGACCGACGCGCTGATCGAGGGCGGCGCCGACTTCATCCTGATCGAAACGGTGTTCGACACCTTGAATGCCAAAGCGGGAATCATGGCGGTGCTCGAGGCGGCCGAGGCGTTCGGTCGCGACGTCCCGATCATGATGTCGATGACCTTGACCGATCTGTCCGGGCGTAATCTGTCCGGGCATACGGTCGAGGCATTCTGGCACGCGGTACGGCATGCCAAACCAATCACCATCGGGCTCAATTGTTCCTTCGGTGCTGAGCAGTTGCGGCCGCATGTTAAGACACTGTCGCAAATCGCCGATACGTTGATCATGGTTTATCCCAATGCCGGTTTGCCCAACGAGCTTGGCGAATATGATGAGCAGCCGGCGACCACCGCGGGTCTGGTCCGCGAATGGGCGGCGCAGGGGCAAGTCAACATTCTCGGCGGCTGCTGCGGCTCGACTCCTGAGCATATCGCAGCGATCGCCAAGGCAGTCGGCGAACTGCCGCCGCGTGAGTTGCCGGTGCCGCCGGTGGTAACGCGGCTGGCGGGCCTGGAGCCGATGACGATGGCGGCTTGACGTCACAAAACCCTCTCCCCATCGGGGAAAGGGTTGGTAGAGGGGCAGTCACAAGCACCTCTTCGTACGCCCCTCTCCCCGACCCTCTCCCCGATGGGGAGCAGGAGAAAGTATGGAATGACCACCACGTCCACCGCCCAATTCGTCAATATCGGCGAGCGCACCAACATCACCGGTTCGGCGCGTTTCAAGAAGCTGATCATGGCGGACGATTATGCCGCTGCCGTCGAAGTCGCGCGGCAGCAGGTGGAATCGGGTGCGCAGGTGCTCGACGTCAACATGGACGAGGGGTTGCTCGATTCCGAAAAGGCGATGACCACTTTCCTCAAGCTGATCGCTGCCGAACCGGACATTGCGCGTATCCCGTTCATGATCGACAGTTCGAAATGGTCGGTGATCGAGGCCGGGCTGAAATGCGTCTCGGGCAAACCAATCGTCAATTCGATCAGTATGAAAGAGGGCGAAGCTCAGTTTTTATCTCAAGCACGTAAAGTCATGTCTTACGGTGCCGCCGTGGTCGTGATGGCGTTCGACGAGGTCGGTCAGGCCGACACCAAGGAGCGCAAGGTAGAGATTTGCGGCCGCGCCTATGACCTGTTGGTCGGAATCGGTTTCCCGCCCGAGGACATTATCTTCGACCCCAATATCTTTGCCGTCGCAACCGGGATCGACGAACATCGCCGCTACGCGATCGACTTCATCGAGGCATGCCGGGAGATCAAGATCCGCTGCCCGCACTGCCATATCTCGGGCGGCCTTTCGAATCTCTCGTTCAGCTTCCGCGGCAATGAACCGGTGCGCCGCGCGATGCACAGCGTGTTCCTTTATCACGCGATCCCCGCCGGGCTCGACATGGCGATCGTCAATGCCGGGCAACTCGATATTTACGACGATATCGACGCGGAACTGCGCGAGGCGTGCGAAGACGTGGTCTATGACCGCCGTGACGACGCGACCGACCGGTTGATCGCGCTCGCCGAACGCTATCGCGGCACCGATGCGGTGGCGGAAAAGGCGGCGGCGGAATGGCGCAGCCTCGATGTCAACAAGCGGCTCGAATATGCTCTGGTCAAGGGCATCGACCTGCACGTCGTCGAAGACACCGAAGAAGCGCGGCTCGGTTTCGCCCGCCCGATCGAGGTGATCGAGGGACCGCTGATGGACGGCATGAACGTCGTCGGCGACCTGTTCGGATCGGGCAAGATGTTCCTGCCGCAAGTGGTGAAATCCGCCCGCGTGATGAAGAAGGCGGTCGCGCATCTGCTGCCCTTTATCGAAGCGGCGAAAGAGCCCGGCGCACGCGGCAAGGGCAAGATCATCATGGCCACCGTCAAGGGCGACGTGCATGATATCGGCAAGAACATCGTCGGCGTGGTCCTGCAGTGCAACGGCTTCGACGTGGTCGATATGGGCGTGATGGTGGCCTGGTCGGATATCCTGAAAGCCGCAAACGAGAACGACGCCGACATGATCGGCCTGTCGGGGCTGATCACGCCGTCATTGGACGAGATGGTCACCGTCGCCGAGGAGATGAAGCGCGCCGGCATGAAGATGCCGCTGCTGATCGGCGGCGCGACGACGTCCAAGGTCCATACCGCGCTGCGCATCGCCCCGGCCTATGACGGCCCGGTGGTGCATGTGCTCGACGCCAGCCGCGCGGTCGGCGTCGCCTCGACCCTGGTCAGCGATACGCAGAAGGATGGCTTCGTCCAGCGCACGGCGGACGAATATGAAGCGGTTCGCGTCGCGCGCGCCAATAAGGGGCAGAGCGCGCTGATCCCCATCGCGGCGGCGCGCGCCAACGCCTTCCCGACTGACATGGCGCTAAAACCGGGTGCGCCGGCTCAGCCGGGCTTGCACGTGTTTCCCGACTGGGATCTCGATGATCTGCGCGAGGTGATCGATTGGACGCCGTTCTTCCGCGCCTGGGAATTGGCGGGAAATTACCCCGCGATCCTGCAGGATTCGGTGGTTGGCGAAAGCGCACGGTCGTTGTTCGAGGACGCGAATGCGATGCTCGACAAGATTATCGCGGAGAAATGGTTGACCGCCAAGGGCGTCGCCGGACTATGGCCGTGTCGCAAGGAGGTCGACGATGTAATCATCGAGGCTGACGAGGAGGTGCGCATGCCCTTCCTCCGCCAGCAGATCGCCAAGCGCGAAGGCCGGCCCAATATGTGCCTGGCCGATTTCATCGATCCGGCGGGTGACTGGATCGGCGGCTTCGCGGTGACCACCGGGCACGGCATCGAACCGCATCTCGCGCGCTTCAAGGCGGACAATGACGATTATTCCGACATCCTGTTGAAGGCGCTCGCCGACCGCCTCGCGGAGGCCTTTGCCGAGCGGTTGCATCAGCATGTCCGCAAGACCTTATGGGGTTACGCCGAGGGTGAGCAGCTGACCAACGAGGCACTGATCCGTGAACAATATCGCGGTATCCGCCCCGCGCCGGGTTATCCCGCATGTCCCGACCATAGCGAAAAGCCGATGCTGTTCGACCTGCTCGGCGCGACCGATGCGACCGGGATCGTACTGACGGAGAGTTTCGCGATGATGCCGACCGCGGCGGTCTCCGGCTTCTATTTCGGGCATCCGCAGGCAGAGTATTTCGGCGTCGCCCGCATCGGCTCGGACCAGGTTGCCGACTATGCGGTACGGCGTGGTGCGAATTTGTCGACGGTGCAACGCTGGCTTCGGCCCAATCTGGATTGATCGTCGTCAGATCGAACCAGGCCGTTCGTTCGCAGGCAGTTGACAAGGTGCTTGCGAAGGGCAGGAAAGAGCATAATCTCCAAAGAAAATTGGAGAGTATGCGATGGGAACGCTGAATGTACCCGAAGGCTCGGGTGACGAGAGCCTGATCATCCTGCAAAGCCTGCTTTGCCTGTTGCGTGAGAAGAACCTGCTGACCCGCGCGGACATAGAGGAATTGTGCGACCGGGTCTCGACCCGCGCCAAACAGGCTGAATGCGCGCCTTTCCCGTGCAGCGAGCAAACCGCTAACGTGGCGGCGATCGAGATGGCCCGGATCGGCGGTTATATCGGCACGCGTTACGGCGGCAAGCATCGCCGGGGTGTGTGAGCGAGACGTGTATTGATGCTGGGCTCGCATAACGCTTCCGGCCGTTACGGTTAACCCTCAATTCGCCTTCCTTTCCCCGACTCTGCAGGGCATTCCTCCGCCAAAGGAGCCGCTCCATGCGTCGCATACTCCCGCTGATCGCCCTCGCGCTGACCGTGCCCGCCGCCGCGCAGCAAGCGCGTGCGCCGTTCGTCATCCAGGAAACCGGGCAAGGCTTCGCCAATATCGATGATGCGGTGCAGTCGGTGCGGATGGGCACGGCGACGATCCTGATCGCGCCCGGTACCTATCGTCAGTGCACCGTGCAGGCTGGCGGCCGGATCACCTTCAAGGCGGTGCGGCCCGGCACGGCGATCTTCGAAGGCACGTCGTGCGAGGGCAAGGCGGCGTTCGTGTTGCGCGGCCAGGAATCGATCGTCGACGGACTGGTGTTCCGCGGCATCCGTGTCGACGACGGCAACGGCTCGGGCATCCGCACCGAGATAGGCAACCTCACCGTGCGCAACTCGATGTTTCTCGATAGTCAGGAGGGCATCCTTGGCGGTGAGCCAACCAACCAGAAGATACTTATCGACCGTTCGACCTTTTCCGGGCTCGGCCAGTGCGACGAGACGGCCGATTGCAGCCACGCGATCTACCTCGCCAATCAGGGGTCGGTGACGATCACTAATTCGCGCTTCGAACGCGGCACTGGCGGGCATTACGTCAAGCTGCGCGTGCCCAACGTGTCGATCACCGACAACAGCTTCGACGACACCGCCGGCAAGAAGACCAATTACATGATCGACCTGCCGGAGGGCGGCACCGGCCTGATTTCGCGCAACACCTTCGTTCAGGGGCGCAACAAGGAGAATTGGACCGGCTTCATCGTCGTCGCGGCGGAGGCGCGGAAATACCGGTCAGCCGGTCTCAGGGTCGAGGGCAACGATGCTTCGCTCGCACCAGGCGAGACGCGCTCACCGGCGTTCGTGGCGGACTACAGCCATGAGCGCCTCGCGATCGGTGCCAATCGCCTCGGCGCGGGGGTCAGAGCGTTCGAGACACGCTGAGCTTTACAACCATGGCCGCTCGGGGCCGGGCACCGGCGAATACATGTTCAGATACTGGGCGAGGCGCGGGCGGCTCGAGCGATTGGGACTGGCGCCGTGCGGCAGGTCTTCGCGCCAGATGACCAGGTCGCCCGCACTGGCCGGCACCGTCACCGCTTCGGCTGACAGGTCGACCTGGCGCGGATTGAGACCGCCCAGCCCATCGATCCAGGCGCCAATGCGGCGATGGAAACCCGGCACGAGCTGCAGCGCGCCCTGATCGGCGGCGGTGTCGGTCAGATAGAGAATGCCCTGCGTGCCGAACGGCATCGGCTGGGCCAGGCTGGCGTCCCAGTGCAGATGAGGGCCGGGAAAGCGATAATCCGGCCGCTCGGGCGGATTGAAGCTCATCCGGTCGGTCGTCATCCACAGGTCGGTCGTGCCCCAGAGTTGCGCAAAAGCCTTCAGGATGCGCGGCGACCGGCGGATCGCGGCCTGGGCCGGGTGCTGGAAATGCTGGATCATGATGCCGTTCTCGCGCGGCCCACTATACCAGCTGTCCGGATCGCCGGCTTGCCCGCCAACCTGCTGCCACAGCACATCCGCGGCCGCCGCTGCCTCGGCGGCGGTGATCGCGTTGCGCAAGACGATCACACCGTTGTCTTCCCAAACGGTCAGATCGGCTTCATCGAACACTGGCGGCGCGGCATCGATCGCGGCAAGCCGCTCACTCGCCGCAGGCGGCGGCGCAATGCCGTCCACCTCAGCGTTGTAACGCGCCACCGTGATCGGATCGGGCAGCCCCCCGATCTCGACGACCCAGTCAACGAAGCCGTTATAATCGGGCCGCTGGCTGCCGACATGCGTCATCACCTGCTCGATCCCAAGACCAAGCGTATCGAGCAGCATCCGCCACTGCTTGTAGGGCAGGGATTCGGCCGACCGCCCGGTCAGCGATGCCCAATAGGTTGGGAGGCCGCGAACATGGTCGAGCGAGGTGGTCGTGGCGGGTGCGGTGCTCAACGGCAGGGGCCGCCCTGGGTGCCGAGGTCCAGGCATTTGCCATCGACACCGGGCATGGGCAGCCCGATCGTCTTGGCCAGCGTCGGGGCGATATCGACCGTCTCGATACTGCCCGGATGTTCGAACCCGGTCATGCCCTTGCGCCAGAACAGGACCGGCACGCGACGGTCATAATCATAGGGGCTGCCATGTGTCGCGACATAACCGGTGCCGGGCACGGGAATCGCGGTGACGCGCGACTTCAGGAATACCACCAAATCGCCCGACCGTGCCGGATCATAGGACGCGCGCGCTTTCTGGATCAACGTCCATTGTTCGGGCGGGCCCTTGGGCATCGGCGTCGCCGCGATCTGCTTGCCGGTCAGCACGGCGGCGACCTGGGGCATCGCCTTGTAGCGTGCGATCGTCTCTGCCAGCACGGTCTTGCGCTGGTCGGCGGTCAGGGCGGTCGAGATCCAGATATCGCCATTGGGAATGTCGCCGAACAGCAATGGGGTGGTGATGCCCAGCTTCTCGCCGATCGACTTGCCCATCACCGCGGGGGCAAGCGCGACGTCGACGCGCTGCGCTTCGGGGATGCCCTGGGTGATCTCGCGTTCGGGCAGGTCGTTGCCGCCATGGTCGGCGGTCAGCACGACCTCATAATCGACGCCGGTCCGGTCGAGTATGTCGAACAACCCGCCAAGCGTCGCGTCGAGATTGGCAAGCTGAATGCACATCTCCGCGCCATCGGTGCCGAAGCTGTGTCCGACATAATCGGTCGCCGACGCGCCGATCGAGATGATGTCGACGGCCGGCCCTTGGCCGAGCTTCATGTCCTGGATCAGACCGGCGGCAAGCGCGATGACCGCGGCATCATAGGCGGGCGAGGCGCGAAAGGCGCGGGTGTCGCCGGCCGCGCGGTCGAAATGCCAGGTGCCGACCGTCTTGTCGCCGCCGATCGAGACGGCCTTGTCGCGTATCGCGCACCATGCTGGCATCTCCAGCGCCGGCTGCGCCGTGGCGACCAGCGCTGTCGTCGCCGCATTCGCCCGAGTCACCACGGCGGGCTCAGTGCGGCCGGCATAGGATACGAAGGACTTGCCGTCCCACCACCAGAGTTCGTCGACATTATGCCCGCCCATCATCACCGCGGCGCGGTCCTTGCCCGAGACGGAGACGACGCGGGTGCGCGGATCGGCCGCCTTCATGCGCTCGCCCAGGGTCGGGACCTTCAGATGTTTGGCGGAAACGGTGTAATTGGACGCGCTGCTGCCGGGCACGCTCTCGTCCTCGGCGCAATAGACCGACTTGCCCGCGCGCGGCGTCGCCTGATCGGTCCAGTTATTGGCGATGATCCCGGTATTGGCGGGGCGATAACCGGTCAGGATGGTCGAATGGCCGGGGCATGTCTCGGTCGCGGCATGGCTCTGATAGCCGGCGGGGAAGACCGCACCCTTGAGCAGTCGGGCGAAACCATCCGTAAAATAGGCGCGATTCTTGGCAAGCAGGTCGGCCGAGAATTGATCGACCGAGATCGCGACGATCAGCTTCGGCGCATCCTTTGGCGGCACCATTTTTACCGGCGCGACCACTGGCGCATCGGCTGGAGCGGCAACCGCCGGCGCCTGTTGCGCACAGACCGGTGTAGCGACGATAAGGGCTGCGGCGAGAGCGAAGATCGACGCCGTGGTCTGCATAGAGATTCCTTTTTCGGTCCGGTGCATATTACTGCGCCGCGCTGTATGGGCGAGCTCTGGATTTGCGGCAAGGACGCTCAATGCGCGGTATATATTGCTTGATCGTGACGTTATTGATGGAGTTGGGACTCGCGCTGCTGGCGACCCCCGCTTTGGCGCAGCTGCCGGATCCCAACGCGGCGGGACCGCATCTCGCGATCAGGCTGGTTGCGGAAAGCGAACGTCCGGCGGCGGGACGCGAGGTGACGCTCGCGCTCGATACGCGTCCGCAACCCGGGTGGCATGGCTATTGGCTCAATCCAGGCGATGCCGGCTTTCCGGCAAAGCTCGACTGGACCTTGCCCGCCGGGGTGACGGCGAGCGCGCCGGCCTATCCGGTTCCGGGCACGCTGCTGATCGCCGGCCTGATGAATTATGTGTTCGAAAAACCCTATGCGCCGCTGGTGACGCTGAAATTGCCGGCCGGTCTGGCGGCGGGGACCAAGCTCCCGGTTCGGCTGAAGACGGCCTATCTCGTCTGCACCGCCGAAATCTGCGTGCCGGAGACGGCTGAGCTTGCGGTCGATCTGACGATCGGTGACGGCCTCGTCACGCCCGGCGCGCGCGCGACCTTCGACGCCTGGCGGCGCGCCATCCCCAAGCCGCTCGATGCCAGGGCGACATGGCAGGTGTCCAGCGGCGTCGCGACCATCGCAATACCATATCCGGCGAATGCACCGCTGGCCGACGCCTATTTCTTCCCGGTGACCACTCAGTTGATCGATTATGCCGCGCCGCAGGCGGTGACGCGCGACGGCGACCGGATCCTGATCGCGACCAAGGGCAAGGCGGGTGGGCAACTGGCCGGCGTGTTACGCATCGGCGATGGTCGCGGCCTGGCGGTCACGGCTGAACCGGGCATTGTGACAGTCGCGGCGAAGGGCGACGACGGGATATTGGCGGCGACGTTGCTCGCGTTCGGCGGCGCGTTGCTCGGCGGCCTGCTGCTCAACGTCATGCCATGTGTCTTCCCGATACTCAGCCTCAAGGCGCTCAGCCTGGCGCGCGGGCATCTGGACGAGCGCGCGGCGCGGCGCGAGGCGCTCGCCTACACGGCGGGCGTCGTCGCGGTCTGCGTCGCGCTGGGCGGTGCGATCCTCGCGCTCCGCGCCGGGGGCAGCGCGGTCGGCTGGGCCTTCCAGTTGCAGGACCCGCGCATGATCCTGCTGCTCCTGCTGCTGACCGTGGCAATCGCGCTCAACCTTGCCGGGCTGTTCGAGATTCCGACACCGACCTTTATTGGCAATGCCGGCGGAGTCGGCGGCGCCTTTGCGACCGGAGCGCTGGCGGCATTCATCGCCACGCCGTGCACCGGACCGTTCATGGGCGTCGCACTGGGCGCGGCGCTGATCCTGCCCTGGCCCGCCGCACTGGCGGTGTTCGCCGGACTTGGGCTGGGGCTGGCATTGCCGTTTCTCTTGCTCGGCTTCGTGCCCGCCCTGCGCAAGCTGTTGCCCAAACCCGGCGCATGGATGGAGACATTCCGGCATGTCCTCAGTGTGCCGATGTGGCTTACCGCGATCGCGCTTGCCTGGGTGCTTGGGCGACAAGCCGGAGTTAACGGCATGACGCTCGGCCTTGTCGCGGCGCTCGGCATCGCCGTCGTTTTGTGGATCGCCGGGCGACGGCAGGTGCGCGGGCTGGCGTTTGGCATCGCCTGGGTGGGTGCGTTGCTGGCAATTGCCGGCGCGTCGATCGCCTTTGTCGAACGTTCGACCGCAGCGCCGGTCCAGGCGGCGGGAACTGAGCCGTTCAGCGAAGCGCGACTGGCCGCGCTCCGCACGGAAGGTCGCCCGGTTTTCGCCTATTTCACCGCCGACTGGTGCCTGACGTGCAAGGTCAACGAGGCGGCGGCGATCGATGTGGCGTCGACCAAGGCGGCCTTCGCCAAGGGCAAAGTCGCGGTGCTGGTCGGCGACTGGACCGATGGCGATCCGGTGCTTGGCCGGTTTATCGAACAGCATAATCGCGCCGGCGTGCCGCTCTATCTCTATTACGCCCCCGGCGCGACCGAGCCGCAAATACTCCCACAGGTGCTGACGCCAGGTTTGCTTAGCGGGCTGATCGAGTAGCGGAAAGCCGCTTTTCCACGCTCGGTTAAAATCCCTTGTGCGCCGCAGCAATTCGTCGCAGCATGGAACTTGTCAGTGCTGGGGGGGCTTTACTAATTCGATGGGGAAACGACACGCGTTCGACGAGGTCATGGGGCAGGGGGGCGGCACGACGCCCCGCGCCGAACTCGCCGCGCTCGGTCGCTGGATCGAAGAAACCCCCGCTGGCGAATTACGCCGTCGCCAGCAAAGCGCGGAAGCAACTTTCCGTCAGCTTGGCATTACCTTCGCGGTTTACGGCGATAGTGATGCGAGCGAACGCATCATCCCGTTCGACATCGTGCCGCGCATCTTCCTCGCCAACGAATGGGCGCGGCTGTCCGAAGGGCTGATCCAGCGGGTCGAAGCGATCAATGCGTTTCTAGAAGACATTTATGGCGCACGGAAAATCCTCGATGCCGGCGTACTCCCGTCAGACCTGATCTTCGGAAATCCGCAATTCCGCCCCGAGATCGCCGGCATCCGGCCACCGCATGGCATCTGGGCGCATATCTGTGGCATCGACCTGGTGCGCACCGGGCCGGAGGAGTTCTTCGTGCTCGAGGACAATGCGCGGACCCCGTCGGGCGTGAGCTATATGCTGGAGAATCGCGAAGCGATGCTGCGGCTTTGCCCCGAACTGTTCCGCGAATTCCGCGTCGCGGCGGTTGACAGCTATCCCGACCGCTTGCTGGAAACGATGAAATCGGTCGCCCCCAACGGCATCGCCGCGCCGGTATGCGTGGTGCTGACGCCGGGTCACTACAACTCCGCATATTACGAACACAGCTTTCTTGCGGATACGATGGGCGTCGAACTGGTCGAATCGGCCGATCTGGTGGTCGACGACGATATCGTATGGATGCGCACCATCGCCGGACGGGTGAAGGTCGATGT
Organism: Sphingomonas sp. UYAg733; assembly: GCF_054057355.1. NCBI lineage: Bacteria > Pseudomonadati > Pseudomonadota > Alphaproteobacteria > Sphingomonadales > Sphingomonadaceae > Sphingomonas > Sphingomonas sp. UYAg733. The sequence goes on along the minus strand of NZ_JBSRZE010000003.1, from coordinate 210,891 downwards.
GATCTATCGTCGGATCGACGACGACTATCTCGATCCGCTGGTGTTCAATCCGGATTCGATGCTCGGCGTACCCGGCCTGATCTCGGCCTATTCGGCAGGCAATGTCGCGCTGATCAACGCACCGGGCAACGGCATCGCCGATGACAAGGCGATTTACAGCTATATGCCTGAGATCGTGAAATTTTACTCTGGCGGAGAGCCCAAGCTGCCCAATGTCGAGACCTGGCGCTGCCGCGAGCCGCAGGCGCTGAAATATGTCCTCGACAATCTCAAGGACGTGGTGGTGAAGCTGGTCGACGGCTCGGGCGGTTATGGCATGCTGGTCGGGCCGACCGCGACCAGGCAGGAGATCGAGGATTTTCGCGCCGCGCTGATCGCCGAGCCGCATCGCTACATCGCGCAACCCACATTGGCGTTGTCGACTGTTCCAACCTTGTGCGACGCTGGCCTCGCGCCGCGCCATGTCGATTTCCGGCCGTTCGTGTTGAAGGGATCGAAGACCGTTCAAGTGGTCCCCGGCGGGCTGACTCGTGTGGCGCTGAAGGAAGGGTCGCTGGTCGTGAACTCCTCGCAGGGCGGCGGGACCAAGGACAGCTTCGTGCTGATGGACGGCGGCAATACGCAGATTCAGTCGCAGATCCAGACCGTGGACGGAATGACTCAGGCGCAGAGCCAATGAGTGCGGTCGCCACTTCACTATTCCCCGGTATGGGGAGGATCTAGTCATGCTCTCACGTACCGCCTCCTCGCTTTACTGGCTTGGGCGCTATATCGAACGCGCGGATTTCATCGCCCGGCTGGTCGAGGCCACGGTGCGGCTCGATGTGCTGTCGCCGCGTCCCGCGGGCGAAGCGGCGTGGGCCAGTGCGCTGGCCGTGACCGAGACCGACACCGCGTTCAAGGCGACGGGCGAGACCGTCACTCAACTGCATGTTGCGCGTTTCCTGACGCTCGATGAAGCTCATTCCGGATCGATCGTCCGCTGTCTCGATAGGGCGCGCAACAATGCCAAGGCGGTGCGCACCGCATTGACCCGCGAAGCCTGGACCGCGATCAACCGCGCCTGGCTGATGTTCCATGGCCGGTCGAGTCCGGGCGGGGCAATGGCGACGCTCAACCTTGTCGAAGCGGTCAAAACCGAGGCGCGTGGGTTCGAGGGCGCGATTCACCGCATGCTGCGCAACCAGACGACGTGGTTCATCCGGCTCGGCCAGGCGGTCGAACGTGCCGATAACACCGCGCGGTTGCTCGACGTGAAATATCATCTGCTGCTGCCCGAGGGCGAGCAGGTTGGCGGCGTCGTGGACCGCGATCAATGGACCACCATTTTGCAAACCGTCTCGGCGGTCACGGCTTATCGCTGGCTTTATTCCGAGGGGTTGAAACCCGCGAATGTGATCGACCTGCTGATATCGCGCGCCGAATTGCCGCGTTCGCTTGCCGCGTCGGCGGAAGAGACGCTGGAGATACTCAATCTGCTTGCCAAGCGCACCGGCTTGCACGGTGAGGCTGACCGGATGGCGCGAATGCGTCAGGCGCGGCTGGCGAAGACGCGATCGGGCGAGGTGATCGCCAATGGCCTTCACCAATATCTCCAGGCGTTCAACGCGGAGAACGACCTGCTCCATGAGGCCATCGGCCGGCAGTTCAAATTCGGATGAGGCTGACCGTCGATCATCGCACGACGTATCGCTTCTCGGTGGCGCAGGGGCGCCTCACCCAACTCCTTCGCCTGACGCCGGCCGGGACCGACGGTCAGGCTGTTGCAAATTGGGGTATCCATGTCGATTGCGACGCGCGGATGCGCCACGGTCGCGACGGTTTCGGTAACCGCACGACGATGCTTTACGTCGATGGGCCGATCGAGAGCATCGAGATCGAGGTATCGGGCGAGGTGCTGACCAACGGCAGCGGCGGCATATTGCATGGGACGCTCGAACCGCTGCCACCGGCGGTGTTCTTGCGCGCAACGCCGTTGACCGAGGGCGGTGAGGCATTGGCGGCATTCGCTCGCGGCGCGATGGGTGAGAAGACCGATCCGGTCGAGCGTCTGCACTTGTTGAATGGGGCGCTCCACCGCCGTTTCCAACTCGATCGCGAGCGGCCGGTTTCGGGGCGGAGTGCGGCGGAAGCATTCGACCTGCAGACCGCGACATCGCGCGACCTGGCGCAGATGTACATCGCGGCCGCGCGCGCGCTGGAAATGCCGGCGCGGTATGTCTCGGGCTATAGCGCGGCTGGTTTCGGTGGCGACAGGCTCCCCGCGCCGCATGGGTGGGCCGAAGCCTATGTCGACAGGCTGGGCTGGGTTGCGTTCGACCCCTGTACCGGGCTGTCGGCTGATGAGGCTTATGTGCGGGTCGCCGTTGCGCTCGATTCAGCTGGCGCCGCGCCGATCGCTGGTTCGCGATTGGGCGAGGGCTGTGAGGAACTGGACGTCGACGTAACGGTGGGTAGCGCGCAATAGCGTCATCGCCAGACTATTCCGCGCAGTTTACCTTCCGTTCGCCCCGAGCCTGTCGAAGGGCAGGCTTCCACGATTGGAACTTCGCTTATGGCGTGGAGGCTTCGACAGGCTCAGCCTGAACGGTTTTCGTAACGCCACTGCGCGCTAGGCCAATTCGCCTTCGAGCGCCGCCTGGGTCATCGCCGATACGGCGACCGGTTCGTCGACCAGCAGCGTCCAGCCCGATGGGCCAAGCACTTCGAGCGGGCGATAGCGCGTCTTGTACTCCATCCGCGCCGACCCTTTTACCCAATAACCAAGATAGACGTTGGGCAGGGCGGCCGACCGCGCGCGCAGGATATGGTCGATGATGATGAAATTGCCGAGGCCGGGGCGCTCGGTGAGGTCGGCATCGAAAAAGCTGTAGATCATCGACAGGCCATCGGCCTGCTGGTCGGTCAGGCATGCGCCGATCAGCTTGCCCTGCTGACCATTTTTCGCGGGCTCGCGATATTCGACGATGAAGCTGTCGACCGGCGAATGTTCGACCATGTCGGCATAGTCGCCCTCGTCCATGCCCGCCATGCCGCCGCCGGGGTGGCGTGACGCGAGGTAGCGGCGGAGCAACTGGAATTGTTCGTCGGTCGCCCAGGGGCGGCAGGCAGTGACCTCGATATCGCCGTGCCGCCGGATCAGCTTGCGCTGCGTGGCATTGGGTTCGAACTCAGGCGCGACGACGCGGACCGAGACGCAGGCGGTGCAACTGGCGCAACTCGGTCGATAGGCGACCGACTGGCTGCGGCGGAAACCGATCCGGCCGAGCGCGTCGTTGAGTTCGCCGGCATGCGGGCCATTGAGCTCGGTAAACACCTTCCGTTCCTGGCGCCCGGGCAAATAGGGGCAAGGTGACGGGCTGGTCACAAAGAAACGTGGGAAACGAAATGGCGCAGTCACCGCCTGTATGCCCTTTTTCCTGCCGCGCAGATGCCCGGTTCGGGGGCGTTATGAATCGTGCGCGTCGTGATGAAAAGCGGCTTTACCATGAATGAAGGTTAACGCTTTGCGCGTGACATAGAAAGTGTCACATTCATGCGAGCGCGTAACGGGCCGCGCTCGGCTTAGCGCATTCACCGAACAGGAGAAAGCGGTGCGCCCGCGACTGGTCGCATGCCAGATTCGCTTGGGCGAATATCCTCCCACGATCGAGGGACGCAGGCCCCGCCAGGCGGCTTTACCAAGGCAGTGAACAATCACGGAGCCGAGCAATGATCTATCTTATTGCCATCCTCGCAATAGCTGCCCCAACGAGCCACGTTCCGCGCAGCCTCCCGCCGTCATCGGTCGGCTTCATCCAGGTCGGGTGCAGCGGCGGTGTGGCCGGACGAATGGAAAGCATGCGTATCGGCACCGACGGGACGATCGAACGCATGGGTTGGAACCGCAAGGCGTCGGGCAAGACCGACCCGGACGAGGTCAAGGCGTTGTGGCGGCGGCTCGATGCGATCAAGTTCGACACACTCGCTTCGCTAACGAGAGGGCGGCCGATCCCCGACGGGATCAATTGCGGCATCAGCCGCTTTGGTGGCGGCGCGCCCAATCATCACGTCGATTTTCCGCAGCAAGGCATGCGCGATCCATCGACGTCGGCCCAGCGCGAAGCCCGCTCGGTGCTCAGCGCAGCGATGAAGATCGGCAACAGGGTGAGTCTCAACCCGCAACCGATCCCACCCAAGGAATCGATCAAGCGGCAATAATATTCAGCGAGACGCCTTGATCGCCCGCAGTTTGAAGCCGGTGATCTTTGTCCCGTAGCGGCACTCGAACGAACGCCGCTGCTTGCCGTCGTCGGCCGTCCCCCAAACGACGATCTTGCTCGGGCTGGATTGCTGAACGTCGATGATATGCACTGTGCCATATTGTGACGCCTGTGCGCCGCAGGCCTGTCTTGCCGTCGGCGCCAATTGTTCGTTGTTCTGCGGCTCGCCCTGCGCGCCGCGGACCGCCATGCCGACCGCGCTCGTCGCCACGGCGGCGACGCAGCCACCGAGCGGTAGCGCGCTCCCGATCAGCAGCGTCCAGACCAATATACGCGTCATCTTGGCATTGTCCCTGCTGCCGGCACGATGGGCGCCGCATCCGGCACCCTATGATGAGCGGTCGGAGCGCACAATGGTGCGGCAACGGGCGCGCTGGAGTCCCATCGACTTCTGACATGCTCGATGTCCCATATCTCTTGATGTCCCGGTACAGCCCAACTGCGTCTATTGGCGTCAAGTATATGAAATATAACGACTATATTGATTTGGTCGTGAAGCGAAGCCTGAGATACGGGACATTACCGGTGTCCCATATCTCCCGCCGCTCCACCGCCGGCAATGATTCAACCATCGCGCAGGATATGGTCTGGCATTTCTTGCCGGACCTGGACCGGCACGCTCTTTCTCACCGTCGGACAGGATCGCCACGCGCGCAAGGGCCCCGCGCATGCGTCCGATATAATGCTTAAGCGAGTTCGACCGGGCTTGCCTCGTATCCGGCCTCGCGCAGCGCGACCATCAGCCGATCGAGATGCGCGCGGTCGCGCGTCTCGCATTCGATATCGGTAATCAAGCCCTTGGCCGGCAGGGTGGTGAAGACGCGCTGGTGATAGATCTCGATGATGTTGACGCGCTGCTGGTCGAAGATCCGCGCGACGTTGAACAACGCGCCGGGCTGATCCTGCAACCGGATACGCAGGCGCGCGAGCCGGCCCGATCGCGCCAGGTCGCGCAACAGCACATTGGCGAGCAGCCGCGTATCGATATTGCCGCCGCACAGCACGACGCCGACGGTCTTGCCCTTGAAACGCTCGGGATGTTGCAACAGCGCGGCGAGGCCCGCGGCGCCGGCGCCTTCTACCACCGTCTTTTCGATCTGCAGCAACAGGCTGACCGCCTGTTCCAGGCTGCGTTCGCTGACCAGCAGGATGTCGTCGACCAGCATTTTGACCATGCCGCTGGTGATCGCGCCAGGTTCCTTGACCGCGATGCCCTCGGCCAGCGTATCGCCGGCGCAGGGCATGTCGGTGCCGTTGATGCGGTTGTACATCGACGGGAAAAGCTCGGCCTCGACACCGATCACTTCGATCGGCTTTCCCCTGGCCTCGTTGCTGGCTCTCTCGCTCGCGTCGCGCGCAACCACCGCCATGCCGGAGATCAGCCCGCCGCCGCCGATAGGCGTGATGAAGGTGTCGATCGTCGGCACATCCTCGAGCATCTCAAGCGCCACCGTGCCTTGCCCGGCAATGACCCGGACATCGTCGAACGGATGGACGAAGGTGAAACCCTCGCCGGCCTCGAGCTCGCGCGCATGGGCATAGGCGGCGTCGAACGTTTCGCCGAACAACACGACATTGGCGTGATGCCCCTCGGTCTGCGTCACCTTCACCGTCGGGGTGTTGGTCGGCATCACGATCGTCGCGGGAATGCCGAGCCGGTGCGCGTGATAGGCCAGGCCCTGCGCATGGTTGCCGGCGGACGCGGCGATCACGCCCTTGGTCTGCGGGTCGAGCTGCAGCAGCGTGTTGAGAGCTCCGCGTTCCTTGTACGCTGCGGTAAACTGCAGATTCTCGAACTTGAGATAGACCGTCGCGCCGGTCAGGTCGGACAGCGTCTTGCTGATGAAGGTCGGTGTGCGCACGATCGACTCGGCGATCCGCGCATGGGCGGCGCGGACATCGTCGATGGTGACGGGGAGCTGTTCAGCGGCGGACAGAGGATCGGTAGCCATAGGCGAAGGCGCCTAGACCATCTGGCGTGATGAAGGAACACGCCTTATGCGCTGGCGCATGGCTGAAATCGCATTCATCGGAACCGGCGTGATGGGCGCGCCGATGGCGGGGCACCTTGTCACCGCCGGGCACACTGTCACCGTCCATAATCGCTCGCCTGAAAAGGCTGCCGCCTGGGTCGCGCAATATGGCGGCAAATCGGCCGCGACCGCACTCGATGCGATCGATGGCGTCGAGATACTGATCACCTGCGTCGGTAACGATGCCGATCTAGATGCGCTGCTGCTGCACAGCCCCGATGCGATCGCCAGGCTGCGCGGCGGGCTGATCATCGATCACACCACCGTCTCTGCAAATATCTCGCGCCGCATTTGCGATGCCGCCGCCGCGGCCGACGTCGAATTCGTTGATGCTCCCGTTTCGGGCGGGCAGGCAGGGGCTGAGAAGGGCGCTCTGTCGATCATGTGCGGCGCGCGTTCGCCCCAAGCCTTTGCGCGCGCCGAGGCGATCGTTGCCGCCTATGCCGCACGGACGATCCATGTCGGCGGCCCCGGCGCTGGGCAGCAGACCAAGATGGTCAACCAGATCGCCATTGCCGGCGTGCTTCAGGGGCTTTCGGAAGCGCTGCGTTTTGCCCAGGCGAGCGAGCTCGACACCGCCAAGGTGTTCGACGCGATCTCGGGCGGTGCGGCGCAGAGCTGGCAGATGGTCAATCGCTGGCAATCGATGAGCGAGGACCGCTTCGATTTCGGCTTCGCGGTCGACTGGATGCGCAAGGATCTCGGCCTCGCGCTCGACGAGGCGAAGCAGAATGGCGCGGTGCTGCCGGTCGCGGCTTTGGTCGACCAATTCTATGCCGAGGTGCAGAAACTGGGCGGCGCGCGTCAGGACACGAGCTCGCTGGTGAGGAGATTGCCGAAGTGATTGCCCGTGTGACCTATTTCCTGGCGGCGGCGACGATATCGCTGGCGCTTTCCGGCACCCCCGTCCTCGCCGATGCGCTGGTCGATAACGTCAACGGCATCACGATGGACAAGGATGGCAAGGTCATTCAGTTCACCGGCCTGTTGATGACCCCCGACGGCAAGGTCGCCAGGCTGCTAAAACAGGGCGAGAAACGGCCCGAAAAGCTCGACTGGCGTGCCGATATGAAGGGCAAGGTGATGCTGCCCGGCTTCATCGACGCGCACGGTCATGTTATGGATCTCGGCTTCCGCGCGCTCGAACTCGATCTGTCCGAAACAAAGAGTCTCGATGAGGCCAAGGCGAAGATCGCGGCCTATGCGGCGGCGAATACCGATCGCAAATGGATCCTCGGCGGCGGTTGGAACCAGGAAGTCTGGAACCTCGGCCGTTTCCCGACCGCAGCCGAACTCGATGCGGTGGTCAGCGACCGCCCGGTCTGGCTGTCGCGCGCCGATGGCCATGCCAGCTGGGGCAACAGCATGGCGATGAAGCTGGCAGGCGTCACCGCAAAGAGCGTTTCGCCGGCGGGCGGCCGGATCGAAAAGACCGGCCTGCAACCGAACGGCGTGTTCATCGATGCGGCGCAGGCGCTGATCGCGAAGCTTGTGCCGCCGCCTTTGCCGCGCGACCGCAACGGCGCACTGCTCAAGGCACAGGACATCCTGCTCGGCTTCGGCATCACGGCCACCGCCGATATGGGCACCACGCTCGACGATTGGCTGGCCTTGCGCCGGATGGGTGACAAGGGCTCGCTGCGGATCCGCATCATGAGCTATTCTTCGGGGGTCGAGCCCGCAATCCAGATCGCCGGCAACGGTCCGACACCCTGGCTCTATGGCGACCGGCTGCGCATGGTCGGCGTGAAACTCTACGCCGATGGCGCACTCGGCTCGCGTGGCGCGTGGCTGAAGGCGCCCTATGCCGACTCGCCCAGGGAGACCGGGCTGCAATTCATGTCGGAGGACGTGATCCGCAACCTGATGAGCCGCGCGGCGATGGATGGTTTCCAGGTCGCGATCCATGCGATCGGCGACAAGGCCAATGCCCAGGTGCTCGACGCGATCGACGCCATGTCGGACACGTATAAGGGCGATCGACGCTGGCGCGTCGAACATGCGCAGATCGTCGATCCGGTCGATCTGCCGCGCTTCGGCAAGCATGGCATCATCGCCTCGATGCAGCCGGTCCATCAAACCAGCGATCGCGGCATGGTCGAGGCACGGCTGGGCGAAACGCGCCTCGCCGGCGCCTATGCCTGGGCGTCGATGCTGAAGAACGGCGCAGCGCTCACCTTCGGCTCCGACTATCCGGTCGAAAGTCCCGATCCCTTCGCCGGCTGGGCCGCCGCCTTCACGCGCATGGACGCCAGCGGTCAGCCGTTCGGTGGCTGGCGGCCGGAAGAGCGCGTGAGCCGCGAACAGGCGTGGTGGGCATTTACCGGCGGCGCGGCCTATGCCGGCTTTGCCGAGGACAAGTTCGGACGGTTGGGCGTCGGACAGCGCGCGGACTTCATCATCGTCGACCGCGACCCTTTGCTGGCGTCACCGACCGAGCTGCGCGCGACCAAGGTGCAGGAGACGTGGGTAGGCGGCGAGAAGGTGTGGGAGAAAAAGTGAGCGGCGCCCAGGCCAGTGCCTTGCCGGACACAAAAAGGCCGCGGCTCCCCCCGGAGGCCGCGGCCTTTCTCCCCGATACGCGGGAGGTTCCTTACGCGACTTCGGAAACGGGCTCGGCGACCTCATCGGGCTCGCGCAGCACATATCCGCGGCCCCAGACGGTCTCGATATAATTCTCGCCGTCGCAGGCCAGGCTGAGCTTCTTGCGCAGCTTGCAGATGAACACGTCGATAATCTTGAGTTCAGGCTCGTCCATTCCGCCATAAAGGTGGTTGAGGAACATTTCCTTGGTCAGCGTGGTGCCCTTACGCAGCGAAAGCAGCTCGAGCATCGCATATTCCTTGCCGGTCAGATGGACGCGGCTGCCATCGACTTCGACCGTCTTGGCATCGAGATTGACGGCGAGCTTGCCGGTGCGGATGACCGACTGGCTATGACCCTTGGAGCGGCGCACCACAGCGTGGATGCGTGCAGTCAGCTCTTCGCGATGGAAGGGCTTGGTGACGTAATCGTCGGCACCGAAGCCGAAGCTGCGCACCTTGGAATCCATTTCGTTGATACCCGACAGGATCAGCACCGGCGTCTGCACACGGGCGACGCGCAGCTTTTTCAGCACGTCGTAACCATGCATATCGGGCAGATTCAGGTCGAGCAGGATGATATCGTAATCATACAGCTTGCCCAGATCGAGGCCTTCCTCGCCCAGGTCCGTTGTATAGACGTTAAACCCTTCGGTCGTAAGCATGAGCTCGATCGCCTTCGCGGTCGTCGGCTCGTCTTCGATCAGCAACACGCGCATCGGCCGTTCCCCTGTCACTCGCGGTGTTCGATGCCCCCTTCGGCTCGACCCAACCTGCGAACAAACCATTAACCTGATCAGTGATGAAGGTAAAAGGTTAATTTCGCATTAATCGGCTTGAATCCACGAGTCGCGGGGAATCCCTGACCCGTGAATCCACGTACCGCAGGCTTTGCAGGGTTAACCCGCCTGTACGCACAGGTTGCGCAGCCGATCCGAAAGGAATGCGATCAGCGCCTCGACCCGGGCCGGGCGCAGGTTGCTGGGTGGGGTCATCAGGTGCAGCGCGATCGGCGGTCCATGCCAGTCGGTCAGGATCGCCTCCAATGTGCCATCCAACAGGTCAGGTCCGACGATGAAGTCGGGCAGCGTACCAATGCCGAGCCCGGCGCGGAGAGCGGGGAGCAGTGCGTCGCCATTGTTGGAACGCAGCGGTCCGGTCGGCCGGACCGCCGCCTCGCCGGCGTCGGGTCCGGAGAACCGCCAGGGCCCGGTAACATTCGTATAAGCGAAGCAGGGATGTTCGCCGAGCTGCGCCGGGTGGGTCGGGCGACCATGTCTGGCGAGATAGGCCGGCGCCGCGACGATATGCGTCCTGATCGCGCCGAGGCGACGCGCACGTAGCGAACTATCCGGCAGGTCGGCGATGCGTAATGCGATATCGAAACCCTCAGCCACGATATCGATCTTTGCGTCGGACAAATGAAGGTCGATCTCGATCCCGGGATGCGCAATCAGGAATTCCGCGATTGCCGGTGCGACCTTGGCCAGCCCGAGCGTCATCGGCGCGGTCATGCGCACCAGTCCGGTCGGTGCGGTTGCGGCATCGCGTGCGGCTTCTTCCGCCGCATTGGCTTCGGCGAGGATCCGCGCGGCGTGTTCGGACAGGCTTTTGCCGTTCTCGGTCAGCGTCAACCGGCGCGAATTGCGATGGAACAGCGACTGGCCGAGATGCGCCTCCAGTCGGGTGATCGCCTTCGATACCGTCGCCTTGGACAGGCCGATCGCGTCGGCCGCGCCGCTGAACGAGCGGTGATCGACGACACTGGCGAAGATCGCCCAGGCTTCGAGATCTGGTAATCGCATGACTTATCCTCCCCGTGCCGGAGAGGGTGTAAATGATGAAACGATCAGTTTCCAGCGTTTCCATTTACCGCATGATCGAAATCCCTATCTTGGCGGCAACAGAACGAACCAACTGGAGTTTCGACAATGATCGCTACTCACGAAAGAATCGAGCGCCGCAGTTTCGACACCCTCGGCCATGCCGATCACGGCTGGCTCAACGCGCGCCACCATTTCTCCTTCGCCGATTACCACGACCCCAAACGCATGGGCTGGGGCGCGATCCGCGTGTGGAACGATGACGAGATCGCGGCAAACAGCGGTTTCCCGCCGCATCCGCATCGCGATATGGAGATTATCACCTATGTCCGCAGCGGCGCGATCACCCATCAGGATTCGATGGGCAACAAGGGCCGCACTGGCGCGGGCGATGTACAGGTGATGAGCGCCGGCACCGGCGTGCGTCATGCCGAGTTCAATCTGGAAGCCGAAACTACCACTTTGTTCCAGATCTGGATCGAACCGAGCCGCACCGGTGGTGCCCCGAGCTGGGGAGCCAAGCCTTTCCCCAAGGACGGTCGGGACGGCAAATTCGCGGTCCTCGCCAGCGGTTTCGCCGAGGATAAGGACGCGCTGCCCATTCGTGCCGATGCACGGGTGCTCGGCACGACGGTGAAGGCCGGCGAGAGCCTGAGCCATAGCGTGGGTGAGGGGCGTCACGCCTATCTCGTCCCCGCGACCGGGGCGATCGAGATCGATGGCGTACGGTTCAACGCCCGCGATGGTGCCGCGCTCAGCGGCGGCCAGACGGTCGAGATCAAGGCGATCGAGGATGCCGAGATCGTGCTGGTGGACACAGCATAATCCCATCCTTCCCCCGCTTGCGGGGAAGTCGGGGGAGGGCCGGATCATTCCCCCGGATCGGACCCTCCCTCAGCCCCTCCCGATCGCGGGAGGGGGAACCCATCAACCAAAGGCAATTCTCATGACCAAAGTCCTCGTGCTCTATTACTCGTCCTACGGCCATCTCGAGCAGATGGCGGATGCCGTCGCCGATGGCGCGCGTTCGGCCGGCGCCGAAGTCGATATCCGCCGCGTTCCCGAAACCGCGCCGCCCGAGGTCGCTGCCGCGGCAGGTTTCAAGGCGGACATCGCGCATCCGGTGATCGAAGGGATCAGCACGCTGGCCAATTACGATGCGATCGTGATCGGCGCACCGACGCGTTTCGGGCGGATGCCCAGCCAGATGGCCTCGTTCCTCGACCAGGCCGGCGGCCTGTGGATGAGCGGCGCACTGCACGGCAAGGTCGGCGGCGCCTTCACCTCGACCGCGACCCAGCATGGCGGGCAGGAAACCACCCTGTTTTCGATCATCACCAACCTGCTGCACTTCGGCCTGACCATTGTCGGCCTGGACTATGGATTCCAGGGTCAGATGGGCGTCGATAAGGTCAAGGGTGGGTCGCCTTACGGCGCGACGACGATTGCTGACGGCAATGGCAGCCGCCAGCCGAGCGCGACTGAGCTCGATGGCGCGCGTTATCAGGGCAAGCGTATCGCGGAGACAGCGACCAAGCTGGCAGCCTGACGCACCGCCGATATTCGAATACGGTCGGTCAGCTGGGTATCCAGCTGGCCGGCCGCTTCGATTCGGGGCGGTTCAGGATCAGGGTTTTGGTGGCGGTCCCCGGAAAACGCCCGGTGGCGTTTGCGGAGTGGCCGGATTGGGCAGCTGCTGCGGCCATGGTGTCGGCACATCGACAACCGCGGGGTTTGCCGCAAAGGTAGTGCGAGCGCGCGCAAAGATTGCGCGCGCCTGAGCTGCACCGGCCGCGCTGGCAGAGGTACCGACCCAACGCCAGTGCCATGGCTCCCACGTCACGCCTTGTTTGTTGCGCCAGGAAAATGACAGTTCGAAGCCATATTCGCGAGCATGAGCGGTCAGCCAGCGACCGGCTGCGGTCGAGGCGATGCAGGGATCGACATCGAAACAGTTGAGCGCCGGACGGATGCCGAAGTCGATCGTGTAGCCGGTGGAATGCTCGCTAAACCCTGGCGGCGCGACGAATTGCGCCCGCTGGCCCGGCGTCGCAAAGCGTCGGGCCGGTCCGACCTGTCCGCAGAAAACCGCGCGTTGGCGGGAGATGGAGCGGTGACAGGATACGCCGCGCAACTGGTTTGCGACCTCCGGCACCGCGTTAGCGGCGTTAAGCAGGCGGGTGAGATCGACCGCGGCGGCTCGCTGGACCAGGCAGTTCTCGCCGATCCCAAATCCAGGTGGTGCCGCAACCAGATCGAACGGAGACGCGTCGCCATAGGGCAAATGCCCGAGCAAGCGGCCGTCCATGAACGGATAGACGATGTGCCCGGTGCAGATCTCGATCGGCGCGGTGGCGGCGATGGCCGGCAGAACCCAGAGGGCGCAGCCGGCGATACCGGCCGCAGTTTTTTGGAGAAGCCCCATAAGGTGTTTCTCTGGCATGAGCGCGCTTGGAGTGGCAAGGGCCGTGCATGCTCGCAAATCATGTTCTTTTCTTCGACGGCGAAGCGATGGTCATCGACAAGCCCGCCGGCTTGCCGGTCGATCGACCGCGCGACGGCTCGATCAGCCTCGAAAACCATCTCGACAGCCTGAAATTCGGCTTCAAGCGCTGGCCCGTCCCCGTACATCGGCTCGACCGCGATACGTCGGGCTGTCTGCTGCTGTCGCGCAATCCCAAGGCGCATGCGCGGTTCCAACAGGCGTTCGAACAGGGGCTGGTCAAGAAACGCTATCTCGCCGTGCTGGAAGGCGTGCCGGAAGGCGAAAGTGGCTTGATCGATCTCGCGCTGGGCAAGACCAGCACCGCCGAGGATGGCTGGCGTATGCGCGGCGACCCAAACGGCAAAGCGGCGCGCACTGGCTGGCGCTTGCTGGAGGTGAAGGACGGTCGCTCCTTCGTCGAGTTCATGCCCGAAACAGGCCGCACCCATCAGATCCGCGTCCATGCCGCGGAAGTACTCGGCGCGCCGGTGGTCGGCGATCCGATCTACGGCAGCGGTGGTAAGCACAGCTTGCTCCATGCTGCGTCATTGATGGTTCCGCGCGAGGGCAAGGATCCGATCATCGCCGAGGCGCCGTTGCCGGAGCGGTTCGCGGAAGCAGGATTTAGTTTGACGCTGCCTGATCGCTAAAGCGGTCGAGTTCACTCTCGTCGGTAAGCCGCCTGCCGCGCAAACTTCTGTTGCGCTTCCACTGGACCTCTGTCCGTGGGGCCGGACAAGCGAGCGATTGCTTCATTATGTGAAAGAGCGGGTGGCGGTTGGTAACCTGTGTCTGAGGACAGTGCTAACGGCTGGACAATCGGGTTTGAATCAGTGAAAATTTACCGCCCTGAAATCTCCGCTGCCAACATGGAATTTTCCCGCAGTTACGGGAATTGCTGCCAAAAATGCTTTTTTGGGCGTTTTACGGGAATCTGCGGGAAATCCTGCGGGAATTTGGCTGGAACGCTACGGGAATTTTCGGGTGCTTTTAGGCGCAACTGGAATTGACGGGCGGAGGTCATGATCGGCCCGATTGCGGGGCCGCTCGATTCAAATGATTTCTAGAATGGGCGTGCAATCTTGAAGCGCAACATGCTCGGCGGAGAGCAGGTATGGCGACGCCAGAAGAGGAGGTGAATCGCGCCGACTGGTTTGGCGCAAAAGAATATCGCCCTCGCGCTAATCGATTGGTTTGCCCCGCAAGCTCTTCACCGTTGACCGTTTGGTCTTGCCGTCCATTCTCCGCGCCTTGGCTGCCTTGGACGGTTTGGTCGGACGGCGTCTCTTCGGCACGATCGTCGCTTCGCGGATCAGGTCGAACAGCCGCTCGCGCACTTCCTGGCGATTGAGCAATTGTGACCGCGCACCTTCGCTTTTTAGTACAAGCACGCCGTCGCGGGTGAGGCGGCTCCCAGCGAGAATCTCCAGCCGCGCCTTCACCGCCTCGGGCAGGTTGGGCGAATTGCGCACGTCGAAGCGCAGCATGACGGCGGAATCGGTAGTGTTGACCGATTGGCCGCCTGGCCCGGACGACCGGGCGAAGCTTTCTTCCAATTCGTCGCTGTCTATGGCGATCGATCGGGTAACGGGGAGCAGGGGCATCGAACCATCTTTGCGGCAGCGTGAGGCGTTTCCATAGCCGAATTCGGCGGTGTATGTCGCCTCCATGGTCAATCCCGTTCCGACTCCGAAGCCGCTGCGCCGCTACACCAGCCTGCCAGTGCTGCTCGATACCCTGCTCCGGCAGCGCCTCACGCTGGTCAGCTACTCGGCCTGGAAGGATGCCAATGATCGCCGGTCGATGGAGGTGTATCAGGAAACGATGCACTATAGCTTCGTTGGCGCGATCTGCCTGACCGAAGCGCCCGAAACCTTTCATCACTGGCAGGTGTTCGCCGGCGACACCGCCGGGGTGTGCATCCAGTTCGACCGCACGCAGTTTGAACAGATGATCGCCGCGACGCCGCGCTGCCTGTTCGCGCCAATGCGATATGTGAAGATCGACGAGATCGCCAAGATCGACGCGTCGGACATTCACAGCCTGCCGTTTTTGAAACGGCGCGGTTTTATCGACGAGGCTGAGCTCCGCGTGGTCGGGCATTCGATCGAACCAGTGCCCGCGCTGCATATCGATCTGGTTCAGGGCGCCTTGCGGCAGATCACGTTCAGCCCTTTCATGCACCCCGAACTGGTGGCCTCGGCGCGCGCCGTGATCCATGGGATAGCGGGGTGGGAAAAGCTCAAGATCATCCAGTCGCGACTGACCGACAGCGACCGCTGGCAGCGCGCGCTGTCGACATTCCCGAGGCGGCACGGAATCGTTTACGACGATCCCACCTAACCGGATCAGCGGCAGAGATAGCATCTGCCTGACTTGCGGCTTCAACCGGCCGATCTCATCTTTACGAGAAGCGGGTCCGACATGAACCCGCAACAAGGAAATCCGATGTTCGACTTCGCGATCAAGGCCGGTTCAAAGGCGGAACTCTATCACGACCTCCATGCCGCAATCGATGCGCTGACCGCGGACGAAGCGGATGCCGTCGCCAATATGGCCAATGTCGCGGCGGTGATCTGGGAATATCTGCCCGATCTCAACTGGGCCGGCTTTTATCGCGCGATCGACGGCGAACTGGTGCTCGGGCCGTTCCAGGGCAAGGCGGCATGCATCCGCATCGCCATGGGCAAGGGCGTTTGCGGCACGGCGGCGCAGACCCGCGAAACGCAGCTGGTCGAGGATGTGTTCGCGTTTCCCGGCCATATCGCCTGCGATGCGGCGAGCCGGTCCGAGCTGGTCGTCCCGATCATGCACAATGGGCAGCTGTTCGGTGTGCTCGACCTCGACAGCCCGAGCGGGGCGCGTTTCGATGCGGAGGATGCCGCCGGCTGCGAGGCCCTGGTCGGGCTGATTGCATCACGCATCGCGCGATGACCCGTTCCGGGACATTCTGAATTCTGGCGGGAAATCGCCAGAAATGGTAACGCTTTCGTTAAGAATAACCGAAGTCGCGCGGGGGTGCGGCGTCTTGATTGGAGTGTTTACCATGCGAACCCGCACGATTGCCGCATTTGCGTTGATGCTCGGCTCCACCACTGCGTCCGCAGACGCACAGCGACTCGGGTCACAGGGGGGCACGACAACCGGCCCGATGCGGCCATTGCCGGGTCCGAAGGTCGGTGGGCCAGGCACCTATCGTCCGCAGCCGGGCGGCACGACCATGCCACGCCCGGCGCGCTGGAACGGCAATCAGCATGGCGGCGGTCAGCGCTGGGGCGGCCAGAATAATGGTGGGCAGCGTTGGGCTGGACAGCATCGCGGTGGCCAGCGCTGGGGCGCTCAGGTCGGCGGTCGCTGGTATGGCGGCTCGCACGCGCCCGGCGGCTGGAACGCTTATCGCCGTCCGGTGCGTGGCTGGATGTTGCCGCGCTACTGGATCGCACCGACCTTCTTCATCAGCGACTGGTCGTCCTATGGCCTGTCGAGCCCGCCGCGCGGTTACAACTGGACCCGCTATTATGACGACGCGGTGCTGAGGGACGGTCGCGGTCAAGTCTGGGATTCGGTCAGCGGCCTTGATTGGGACCGCTATGACGATCGCGACGACTATGACGATGGTTATGCCGATGGGCCGGACGGCCAGGATGGCGAATATCCTTATCGAGGCGCCGGGGGGAGCGCTGGCGGGGGTTATGTGCAGCAGGACTATCAGTCCGCGCCGCCCCCGCCCTATGGCGCCCGCTATGGCGAGCCGGGCTATGACGAACCGCAGGTCGCCTATGCGCCACCACGCGAAGTCGTGCAGCAGCGCGGCTATTCGAGCGGTTATTCCACGTCGGGCTATTCCGGCAATTATGCCTCGAGCGGTTATGTCAGCGGTGGTTACTGGTATCCGCCGGCCACCACGACGACGGTGACGGTGCAGTCCGCGCCGGTGATCGAGACGACCACGACCTATATCGACGAAGTTACCTATTCGCCGCGCAAGGTCTATCGCGCCAAGAAGAAAGTGTGGCGGCCCAAGGTGCGCCAGTGCCGCTGCCGCTGATCGGTTAGCGCCCGGTTCTGGAAATTGCGAAGACGGGCGAAACGCCGTGCAAGGCTCGGAACTTTGCACGGCGTTTCGCTGTCGGACGTCAGCGCTTGTCGCGCTCGCCAAAGGTGACGAGGCTTTCGTCGCCATTGGCGGATAGCGCCGAGACGCCGATGAAATTATCGTCGACCGGTATTTCCGTAAGTACCATACCCGGTGTCGCGACATCGCGGCTGTTGGCCCAGTCCTGTGTGTCGCTGCGGCGCCAGTGCACGCGATAGCTGGTCGCGCCGGGAACTGCGTCCCATTTCACGCTGGTGTCGCGCGAAAGCGCACCCGACAGGGTGACGCTCGAAGGCGCGGCCGGCGCCGATGCGAGACGGCGGATCGTCGCGACATTGATCGCAGTGACTTTGGCCAGATAGGCGAAATCCATCCGGTCGGGCGTGTCACCGAACCGAACACCCTTTTCAGTGCGCAGGTCCTGATGCTGCGCATCCCAATTCTCGACCGCCGAGGTGAAGCGGATCGCGGGAAAGCCGAGCTTGAGAAACGGCTCATGATCGCCGCCCCGTCCGAAGCGATCCGGGCGCCGCGCGACGAACACGTCGAGACCGGCGGGCAATTTCGCCGCGATACCGTCCACTGCCTTGGCCAGCGCACGCGACGGGCCGTCATCTTCGCCGCCCGATGCGCGGCGCGCAATCTGTGCGGCCAGGTCCTCCGACGCGCGCACGCCTTCGGAGAAGACCCGCACCCGGTCGGCGACGTGCAGTCCGCCTTGGCCCATGCTGTTGCCGACGATGTCGTTGTTGAGCATCGCGGTGACGGTCCATTTTTTCTGCTGTGCTGTCTCAGCGAGCAACTGGCCGCCCCATAGTCCCTGCTCTTCGCCCGAAAGCAGGGCGTAGACGATCGTCGCTTTGAATTTCTGCTTCGACAGGATCCGCGCCGCCTCCAGCACCAATGCGCTGCCCGAGCCATTGTCGTTCGCGCCGGGCGCATCGGCGCTCGCATTCATCGCGTCGGTCACCCGGCTGTCGATATGCGCCGCGACGATCACCATGCGACGCGGCTCCTCGCCCTGCTGGAAACCGAGCACATCGACGACATTGACGCCGGCGGGGGCGCGTGGCCCGACAAAGGTGCGGGCAATATTGGCGACGGTGATGCAGCCACCGCACGCATCGGCGATGCGGCTCAGCTCGCTGCCCGCCCAGCCACGCGCCGCATCGATCCCGCGTCCGGGCTTTTCGGGGTCGGCGGTGGAGAGGGTGTGACGTGTGCCGAAGCCGACCAGTCTGTCGACCGTCGCCTTGAGTCGCGCCGGGTCGGGCGCGTCCTGCGCGGCGGCTGGCATGGCGACGCTGAGAGCGGTCAGGATCAGGGCGGCGGCGGGAATATAATGCATCGCGCCATGGTGGCGGCGCAGGTGATGTGAGGCAAGCGTCAGCTCAATCGGTCGATCGCGTCGCGGTCGAGTGATCCCGGGATGATCATCAACGGAATCGGCAATGCGCCCGCGTCGGTGCCGGCGAAGTGGCTGACCAACGGTCCCGGCGCACCGGTCGCGGCGGCGCCGAGCACCAGTGCAGCGATGTTGGGGTTCTCCGCGATCATCTCGCGGATGATTTTCGGCCCATCGCCCTGTTTGAGCGTGATCGAGGGCTTCAGCCCCGATTCTTCCATCAGCGTGCCGGCTGCGCCCGCGACGAGTGCTTCGGCATGGACGCGTGCTTCTTCTTCGATCGTCGCCTGCACGCCACCCCATTGGACGAACTCGACCGGCGGCAGCAGCGTCAATATCTCGACTCCGCCGCCGGTCTTCACCGCGCGCCGCGCGGCGAAGCGAAGTGCGATCTCCGCCTCCGGGCTTTCGTCGATCACCACCAGATAGACACGCATTTCATCGCTCCCCTGACCATATAGGTGGCGCGATGTTGGGCACTAAGCAAGTGTGCGGTCTTGACCCGGTCGGCATCGGGCGCGAAGGAAACACCCCGCGAAGTTTCGGCCTGAGGACTCCCCAGCTTATGCCTATCGAGATCAAGATGCCTGCCCTGTCGCCGACGATGGAGGAAGGCACGCTCGCCAAATGGCTCGTCAAGGAAGGCGACACGGTCAAGTCGGGCGACCTGATGGCCGAGATCGAGACCGACAAGGCGACGATGGAGTTCGAGGCGGTCGATGAAGGCGTGATCTCGAAGATCCTGATCGCCGAGGGCACCGACAATGTGAAGGTCGGCACGGTTATCGCGACGTTGACCCCTGACGGCGAAGAGGCCGGTGCGCCTGCCGAATCGGCTGCGCCGAAAGCAGAGGCGTCCGCGCCGAAGGGGGATATCAAGGCCGAGCCGGAACCCAAGGCGCCAGAACCCAAGACGACTCCGGAAGCTGCTCCTGCGCCCGCCAAGGCCGATGGCGAACGCGTCAAGGCGAGCCCACTCGCCCGGCGTATCGCGGCAGAGAAGGGTATCGAGCTGTCGGCGCTGAACGGTTCGGGGCCGAACGGCCGGATCGTGAAGGCCGATCTGGAAGGCGCCAAGGCCGGTGCCGCACCTGTTGCCAAGGCTGAGACAGCTGCCGCCTCGACCGCCGAAGCCGCACCCGCGCCAGCCGCCGCCAAACCCGCTGCAATCCCTGACATCCCGCACGAGGCGGCCAAGCTGTCGAACGTGCGCAAGGTCATCGCGCGCCGCCTGACCGAATCGAAGCAGACCGTTCCGCACATCTATCTGACGGTCGATATCCGGCTCGATGCGATGCTCAAGCTGCGCGCCGATCTCAACGCCGCGCTCGAACCGCGGGGCGTCAAGCTGTCGGTCAACGACTTGCTGATCAAGGCGCTCGCCGTGTCGTTGATGCGCGTGCCCAAGTGCAACGTGATGTTCACCGGCGATCAGCTGATCACCTTTGCCCGTGCCGATATATCGGTCGCGGTCAGCGCACCGTCGGGGCTGATCACGCCGATCATCACCCATGCCGATACCAAGGCGGTCTCCGCCATCTCGACCGAGATGAAGGATCTGGCCGGCCGCGCGCGCGAACAGAAGCTCAAGCCCGAGGAATATCAGGGCGGCACCGCCAGCCTGAGCAATATGGGTATGTTCGGCATCAAGCAGTTCGAGGCTGTGATCAATCCACCCCAGGGCATGATCATGGCGATCGGCGCGGGTGAGAAGCGCCCCTATATCATCGACGATGCGCTCGGCATCGCGACGGTGATGTCGGCGACCGGCAGCTTCGATCACCGCGCGATCGACGGCGCGGATGGTGCGGAGTTGATGCAGGCGTTCAAGGCGCTGGTGGAGGCACCGCTTGCCATGGTGGCTTAAATCAATGGCGAGGACGCTGATCGAGCTGTTGCATATCGCGGCGGGTCTTGCCGCGACGGCGCTGATCGCGACGCTCGCGGTATGGGCGGTGCCTGGAGCGGGGCGGACGATCTGGTGGGTTGCCTATGCATCTATGGTGGTGGTGGCATTCATGGGTGTCCGACCATTACGCCTCGCCTGGGCCAGGGACCGGGCCGACGTGCGCAAGCATAACGCACCGCCGGCCGCCGATGAGTGATGGCCCGCCGGCCGGCGCGCCCGCGATCCGCGCGACCGCGATGGCGGCGGACGCGAACCCCTATGGCAAGGTCTTCGTCGGCTGGCTGATGGGCCAAATGGCGCTCGCCGCCGGGTCGGTCGCGTCACGTCATTGTCGGGGTCGCGCACCGGTCGTCGCGGCGGACGGTTTCAGCTTCACAGCCCCGGTGTCGATCGGTGACGAGGTATCGTTTTACGCGACGATCGCGGCGACCGGGCGCACCTCGATGACCGTGGCGGTCGAAGTGTGGCGACGCGGCCGGCATGGCGAAGAGTTCGCCAAAGCCGCCGCCGGCAATTTTACCCTGGTTTCGATGGGGGAGGACGATCGACCTTCCCCGCTAAGTTCAGAAGGAAATACACGTGGCTGACACCTACGACCTGATCATTCTCGGTTCCGGCCCCGGCGGCTATGTCGCGGCGATCCGCGCCGCGCAGCTTGGCCTGAAGACCGCGATCGTCGAGCGCGAGCGGTTGGGCGGTATCTGCCTCAACTGGGGCTGCATCCCGACCAAGGCACTGCTGCGCACGTCGGAAATCTATCACTACATCACACACGCGGCCGATTACGGCCTGAGCGTCGAGAAGCCCGGATTCGACCTGAGCAAGATCGTCGAGCGCAGCCGCAAGGTTGCCGGACAGCTCAACATGGGCGTCAAGGGCCTGATGAAGAAGAACAAGGTGACCGTGATCGAGGGCAGCGGTACGCTCACCGGAAAGGGCAAGTTGTCGGTCAGGCAGGGCGACAAGGTCACCGAGCTCGAAGCGAAGAACATCATCGTCGCGACCGGTGCTCGCGCCCGTGATCTGCCCTTTGCCAAGGCTGATGGTAAGCGTATCTGGACCTATCGCCACGCGATGGTGCCGGAAGAAATGCCGACCAAGTTGCTGGTCATCGGATCGGGCGCGATCGGCGTCGAATTCGCCAGCTTCTACAATGATATGGGCGCCGATGTGACGATCGTGGAAATGCTCCCGCGGGTCGTGCCGGTCGAGGATGAGGAAGTCAGCGCCTTCATGGAAAAGGCGCTGGCCAAGCAGGGTATCAAGATCCTGACCAGCGCCGGGATCGAGAAGCTGGAGAGTGGCGCAAAGGGCGTCGCCGCATCGATCAAGGGTAAGGATGGTAAGGTCGAGACGGCCGAGTTCAGCCATGCGATCGTCGCGATCGGCATCGTGCCCAACACCGAGGAGATCGGGCTTGAGGCACTCGGCGTCGAAACCGACCGCGGCCATATCAAGACCGACGGTTACGGCCGCACCAATGTCGAGGGACTGTTCGCGATCGGCGACGTCACCGGCCCGCCCTGGCTGGCGCACAAGGCGAGCCATGAGGGCGTGGTGTGCGTCGAGGCGATCGCTGGACAGAAGCCGCATCCGTTCGAGACCTGGAATATCCCGGGCTGCACCTATTCGCGCCCGCAAGTCGCGTCGGTCGGCTATACCGAGGCCAAGGCCAAAGAAGCAGGATATGAGGTGAAGGTCGGTAAATTCCCTTTCATCGGCAATGGCAAGGCGATTGCGCTGGGCGAGGCAGAGGGTTTTGTGAAGACCGTGTTCGATGCGAAGACCGGCGAACTGCTCGGCGCGCACATGGTCGGCGCGGAAGTCACCGAATTGATCCAGGGTTATGTCATCGCGCGTCAGCTCGAGACGACCGAGGCCGAATTGATGGAAACGGTGTTCGCGCATCCGACCATTTCGGAAACGATGCACGAAAGCGTGCTTGGCGCTTATGGGCGCATGCTACACATGTAACAGAGGTGGCGGCGCATAGATCGACGCGGTTAAGGGGCAGAACGAGATGTTGAAATATTTGGGTGCGGCAATGCTGGCGCTGGTCTCCGTGCCCGCCACGGCCGAGACGGTGGTCGTCACGGCCGATCGGATGCTCGACGTGATCACCGGCAAGGTGATCGAGCATCCCGCGGTGTTCATCGAGGACGGGCGCATCACCAACATCGCCGATGCGCGGGTCATTCGCTGGGGCGACAAGGTCAGGCATATCGACCTGAGCGGCAAGACGATCCTGCCCGGGCTGATCGACATGCACGTCCATCTGACCTCGCTGGCCGAGATCGGCGGTTATCGCACGCTGCAATATACCGACAGCTTCTGGGGCGCGGTCGGCGTCGCCAATGCGCGCAAGACGCTCGATGCCGGCTTCACCTCGGTGCGCAATGTCGGCTCTTCGGACTTCCAGGATGTCGGCCTTCGCGAAGCGATCGATGGCGGCTGGGTCCAGGGGCCGCGCATCACCACGGCCGCTTATGCGATCGGTGCGACCGGCGGACATTGCGACGACAACAGCCTGCCGCCATCGCTCGACCGCAAGAATGTCTCAGTGGTCAATTCACCGGAGGACGCGCGCGCGAAAGTGCGCTGGCTGCATAAATATGGCGCGCAGGTGATCAAGATCTGCGCCACCGGCGGAGTCTTCTCGCTCGGCGACAGCGTGGGCGGACAGCAGCTCAGCCTGGAAGAGATGAAGGCGATCGCCGACGAGGCGCATATGCTGCACCTGCGCGTCGCGGCGCACGCGCATGGCGACGAAGGGATCAGGGCCGCGATCCTCGCCGGAATCGACACGATCGAGCATTGCAGCCTGGCTTCCGATGAGACGATCAAGCTTGCCGCGCAGCACCACACCTGGTTCGACATGGATATCTATAACGACGATTATATCCTCGCGACCGGCACCAGCAACGGCACCGAGCAGGAAAGCCTCGACAAGGAAAAGGCGATTGGCCTGAAGCAGCGCCAGACCTTCCAGCGCGCGGTCAAGGCCGGCGTGCCGATGTTGTTCGGTACCGATGCCGGCGTCTATCCGCACGGCGATAACGGCAAGCAATTCGCCAAGATGGTCGAATGGGGCATGACGCCGATCCAGGCGATCCGGGCCGCCACGTCCGACGCCGCCGAGGCGCTGGGCAAGACGGCCGATGTCGGCGCGATCGCGGTCGGGCGTTACGGCGATATCGTCGCGGTCGATGGCGATCCGCTGACCGATATACGGCTGCTCGAAAAGCCCAGCGCAGTGATCAAGGGCGGTGAACGGGTCAAATAGCCCGGGCGGCAAATTCCGCGATGAGCGGCTGAAACGCGGCCATCTCCGGCTGGGTTTCGAAACTGTGCACGGCCGGCGTCGTTGCCCAGGAAAGCTTCTCGTTGGTCCAGAATTCGATGAACGGTTCGAACGACGAACGATCGTCAAGCATGGTCGCGCGGATGTTGATGAAGCCCAGGCTCGGTTCCAGCGACGTATACAGCCAGCTTTTGCACCGGTCGCAATGATGATGGTGCACCTGCGGTCCGTGGATGCCGCCGATCACCGCCTCACCCTGCGTCACCGCGAACCCGTCGGCGGGCACCGTGACGGTCAGCGAAAAGGCGCTGCCGGTCATGCGCTGGCATCCCGTGCAATGGCATGCGGACGTCAACAGCGGTGCTTTGGTCACCTGGAATCGTATGTTTCCACAGCGGCAGCCGCCTTCGATCGGCAAAGTCTGGTCGGTCATGTCCGCTCCATTGTTACTGGACTATCATGGTCCGGCATTCGACTATGCTGCCGATCCGGGGAGATAATGACATGACCATCATCGCGATTCTATGGCCAAGCTTTGCGCTGGTCGCGCTGATCTGCATTGTCTGGTTCACCATGTTCCTGCAGCGCCTTGGTCATATCAAGCGCAATCCACCGACCGCGCGCGACTTTGCCGATGGCGAGGCGGCACTGCGCTATTTCCGCCCGGTCGAGGCGCCCGCGAACAATCTCGCCAATCTGTTCGAGATGCCGGTGATGTATTTCGCGCTCGTCCCGCTGCTGATGATCACGCACCAGGCCGGCCATATTCAGGTGATCCTCGCCTGGATCTATGTCGTGCTGCGTGCCGTCCACAGCTTCATTCATATCGGCCCGAAAAAGATTCAGCCGCGTTTCATGGTCTATGTGGCGTCGTGCGCGGTGCTGATGGCGATGTGGATCGGTTTCTTCGTCGATATGCTGGGGGCGGCAAGTACGCTTTCGCGCATCGCCTGACGGCGCGTCAGGCCGCTGCCACGTCGTTGGAACCGACAAGGCGCTGGTCCTCGTTCGGCGCGCTGACCAGGGTCGGCATTGTCGGCGCGGCCCGGTCTAACACACGCGCGCCGGCGTCGGCCGCAACATGCTTCAGGCGACCGTCGATCGACGCGCCATTCTCGATCGAGACCGTTTCATATTCGACATCGCCGATGATCCGCGCGGCGCGCTCGATGGTCAGCTGACGCACCGAAACGGAGCCCTCGATCGTTCCGGCCAGTCGCGCGGTGTCGGCCTTTACCGAACCGACGATATTGCTGTCGGTCCCTTGCACCAGGCTGTTGCAATCGACATCGCCTTCTACCCGGCCGTCGATATGGAGGTCGGCGCTCGCCGTGATATTGCCGGTGACGACGACATCGGGACCTAGGACCGAGAACATGCCGCGCTTGGCGCCCGATGCCTGGAGCTGCGCCGCCGTCGGAAGAGCCGCGCTGGTGTCGCGCGTGCCCTTGTTGCTGTTGAACATCGAATTGAACCCCCGCTTTCGAATCCACGAACCGGGCGTGGACGTAACATGAATTGAGCCCCTTGCCGCAACGAAGATCGTCAGGCCGTACGCGCGATAAGGGGATTGTCGTTCGCCGCCGGTTTTAGCAGTGGACGAGCGAGCTGGACGGTTGCCGCGATCATTGCGAACGCGCCGATCATCGCCGGAGCATCGATACCGCTGAAATGGCCGACGATGCCGAGCGCCGATCCGGTCTGAATCAGCAACGCGATACGCACACTGGCCCGGTCGCGGATGACGAGAGCCATGACCAGGGCGAGAATGTCGGCGAGGAAGAAATAGCGCTCATGCATGCGCGGGAGCATGCCTGCGGTCAGCAATGTGGCCAGCAAGGCTGCGGAGACGATTGTCCTATCGGTCAGCGGCTGGGCCGAAAAGCGGGCGATATAGACGGCGCTTGCGCCGATCGCGCCGGCCAAGGCGAGGCCTTGCAGGGGCAGGCCGTCAAGTGGCAGCGCCTGCAGGATCGCCCAGATATTAGGCGCCTTGAGCGACAGGGCATTATAGGTATCGGCCTGGCGCAGATAGATCGTCGCGAGGTCGGCGACAGGCCAGCCGGCCGCCCAGGCGGGGAGCATCATTGCCGCGGTCGCAAGTGGCGCGATTGGCCAAAGGCGGATCGGCACACGGCGGTTGATCAAAAGGGCGAGGAAGAAGGGCGCGACCAGGAGCGCCTGCACCTTGAAGGCGAGCGCGATACCGCACCAGGCAAGCATCGCGATGTGCCGGCGCTGCAGTGCGGTGGCCAGCGCCATGACGCATGGGGCGGCCCAGAACGCATCGCACTGGCCCATCAGCCCGGCGTTGAGCGCGACGCTGGGTAGGGCGAAGACCAGCGCGGCGGCGCGGTTGGCGTCCGCTACGCCGAGCAGGCGCAGCAGATGGCGCACGGCAAGCGCGAGCGCGGCGGTGCCGAGCAGCGACAGCAGCTTGATGAGCGTTATCGCTGGCAGGACGGCGGCAAACGGCGTGGTCGCTGCCAGCAGATAAAGATAGGGCGGGCTGTAGTTCGAAAAGGGAGTGGAGAAGGAGGCTACGGGTCCGGTTGCGACGATATGGTCGAACCAGGGCAGCAGAAAGCTGGCCATGTCGTTGCCGGTGAGCGGCCAGAGTCCGATCAGAATCAGCGCCGACACGCCCAATGTCGCGGCGACATGGGGCAATTGTGCTGGCTGAGATGCAGGCCGGGACCGGCCGCCGATTGACATAAAAAGCCCTGATTCCAAAGCTGTTTCTGAAGCTGCTGCGCCATCTGGCACGGGCCGTGTTGAAAGCGCGTTAATGGCTTCGCTTAAATCTTACCGCCGACGTTTTTCGGCTTCGCTTCGGCTCGTCGGCACGTTAGGCTCGGCTCGTCTCGAAAACGGGCAAGCCGGTTGAGCGCCGGAACGACTGAGGGGTTGCGGTGACAGAAGCAAAAAGGATGGCCCCGAGAATCGGGGTGTTTCAGAAAATCGCCTGCAGATTTGGGCACCATCATCGCGATGGCAATAATGTGCGGCGTGTTCAAAAGATGTGGCGCAGCGTGTGCATCGGATGCGGCGCGAGCATGGTAAAGACGGAGGATGGCTGGGTGCGGCGGATCGACCTGCCGGGGGCGGATATTTCGGCCAAGGCGGGCGAACACGGGCTCTGACCGGATCGGGTCGCTTTCCCGGACTTGTTCGGCCGCTTCGGTTGCGCGGGGCCTTGCACTGTGTTGATGTGCTGCAAGCAAAATACCGGAGGTGATGGATGGCGACAGCTCCCGCGGTTGATCGGCCGACGATACCGTCGCCGCCAGGGCTGCCGGTCGTCGGACATCTTCATCAGATCGCCCGGTCGGGCCTGATCGGTTATCTGCTGCGCGTCAGCCGCGAATTTCCGGGCGGTATCTTCAAGCTGAAATTCGGCAGTCGCGTCGGCCTGTTCGTCACCAGCCCCGATCTGGTCGCGGAACTGTGCGACGAAACCCGCTTCCGCAAGATGCCCGGGCCGGGCCTGCGCGTGGTGCGCAAATTCGCCGGCGACGGACTGTTCACCGCATTCAGCGAAGAACCCAATTGGGGCAAGGCGCACCGCATTCTGCTCCCGGCGTTCAGCCAGCGAGCGATGCGTGGTTATTACGACATGATGATCGAGGTCGCCGATCAGATGGTCGCGAAATGGAGCCGGTTGTCGGGCACCGATGTGCTGGTTGCCGACGACATGACGCGCTTCACGCTGGATTCGATCGCGATCGCCGGATTCGGGCATCGTTTCGACAGTTTCGAGAAGGAGGAACTCGACAGCTTCCTCGAAGCGCTGGCGCGGGTGCTCGGCGAATCGCTCAACATGATCACGCGGATGCCGATCCAGCAGCGCTTCGCCAAAAAGGCCGAACGGCAGTATGAATCCGACATTGCCGAGATGAACGCGCTGGTCGACGGTATCATCGCCGAACGACGCAGGAACCCGAACGACGGTAAGGATCTGCTCAACCTGATGGTCAGCGCGATCGACCCGGAAACGGGTGAGGGGCTGGACGATATCAACATCCGTTATCAGGTGCTGACCTTCCTGATCGCCGGGCATGAGACGACATCGGGCCTGCTGACCTTTTCGCAGCATCTGTTGCTGCGTCATCCACATGTGCTGGCGCAGGCCTATGCCGAGGTCGACCGCGTTCTGCCGGGCGACAAGCGTCCCGATTACAGCGATATCGCCAGGCTGGATGTGATCGAGCGTATCCTTAAGGAAGCGATGCGGCTCTGGCCGACTGCGCCCGCCTTCACGCTCGCGCCGTATGAGGATGAGGTGATCGGCGGCCATTATCCGGTGCGCAAGGATCGCCCGATCAACGTCTTCTCGCCCGGACTGCACCGCGACCCCCGCGTATGGGAGGATCCGGACGAGTTCGACATCGACCGCTGGCTGCCGGAGGCCGAAGCGACGCGGCACCCGCACGCCTACAAACCGTTCGGCAATGGTGAGCGCGCGTGCATCGGGCGGCAGTTCGCAATGGTCGAGGCGAAGATGGCACTTGCCATGATCCTGCAGAAATTCGCGATCAGTGATCCGCACAATTATCGCCTGCGCATCAAGGAGACGCTGTCGATCAAGCCCGACGAATTCTACATGCGGGTGCGTCTGCGCCAGCCGCATGAGCGGATCGCGGCGGCGCCTGAGCCGGTGGTGGCGAATGAAGATGCGCCGGTCGCGGCGGTATCGGGCTCGGGTCAGCGTTTCGCGGTGATCTATGGATCGAGCCTGGGCACCGCACGCGATATCGCCGACGAAATAGCCGAGCGTGCCAATCTGGACGGGTTCGAGACGGTCGTCCGGTCGATGGACGAGAGCTTCAAGGGCGGATCGGAACCCGAGGACAAGGTGATCGTCGTGGTCACCGCGACCTATAATGGCCGCGCCCCGGACAGCGCGGTCGAGGTCGAGCGCGGGCTCGATGCCGGCGCGTTCGATGGGGCCGATTGGTCAGGCGCGCGCTTTGCCGTGCTCGGCATCGGCAATTCGCAATGGCCCAATTACCAGAATTTTCCCAAGCGTGTTGACGCCGCGATCGAGGCGGCCGGTGCGACGCGGTTGCTGCCACGCGCGGAAGCCGATGGGCAGGGCGATTTCGATGGGGCGGTCGCCGGCTTCGTGCGCGACTTGTGGAAGGCATTGGGCAGCGAGACTGCGCCGAGCGAGGTGACATCGACCCTGTCGCTGCAGGTCGTCGATACGTCCGAGGTGCGTGCCCAGGCATTGCCCGAACACGCCCAGCGGCTGGAGATCGTCGCCAATGACGAGATGATCCTGCCCGCCGATGGCCTGTGGGATTTCGCCAAGGAGCCGCCCCGGCCCTCGACTCGCTTCATCCGCATTCGCCTGCCCGAGGGGCAGCATTATCATAGCGGCGATCATATCGCGGTCTATGCGCGCAACCATCCCGAACTGGTCACGCGCGCGATCGAGCGGCTCGGGCTGGCCGGTGCAGCGCAGCTGCGGGTTGACGGGCAGGGTGGGCGGTTCAAGCACCTCCCGCTCGGCCAGACCGTGACGGTACGGCAGCTGTTGACCGATTTCGTCGAACTGTCCGATCCGTTGCCCAGGCGCGCGCTTGGCGTGATCGCGACGCAAACGCGCTGCCCCAATACCAAGCGCGAGCTGGCGCAGGTCGAGGAAAATTACGAGGCGGAAGTCGCGGGCAAAAGGCTGACCCTGCTCGACCTGCTCGATCAACATCCGGCCGCCGAACTGTCGCTCGACAGCCTGGTCGAGCTATCGGCGGCAATCGCCCCGCGCTTCTATTCGATCGCGTCAAGCCCGCTGGTCGATCCGCACGTCGCCGACCTGATCGTCGGCACGATGGCGGCCCCGGCCTGGTCGGGGCTTGGCGAGCATCGCGGTTTCGCCAGTGGCTATATGCAAAACGTCGGGGCGGGCGATCATGTGTTCGGTTATGTCCGGCGTCCCAATCCGCCTTTCGCGCCGCCCGTCGATCCGACCGTTCCGATGATCCTGATCGGTCCCGGCACCGGCTTCGCGCCGCTGCGCGGCTTCATCCAGGAACGCAGCAGCCAGAAAGCGGCCGGCGAAGAGGTCGCGCAAAGCCTGTTGTTCTTCGGCTGCCGCCATCCCGACCATGACTGGTTCTGCCGCGATGAGGTCGAGGCCTGGGCAAAGGAAGGCGTGATCGATCCCTATCTCGCTTTCTCCGCGGTTGAGAGCCATCCGTGGAAGTTCGTACAGGACGCATTGTGGGCGGAACAGGAGCGCGTCTGGGCGGCGATCCAGGCCGGCGCGCATATCTATCTGTGCGGTGACGGGCGCTTCATGGCGCCGGCGGTGCGCGACACGTTGATCCACATCCAGATGCAGCAGGTCGGCGACGAACATGCGCAAGGATCGGAATGGCTTGAGACTTTGATTGAGGACGGGCGTTTCCACCAGGACGTGTTCGGGTTCGGCAAGTAAAATAATCCTCCCCGGCACGGGGAGGGGGGCCATTCGCTTCTTCGGCGAATGGTGGAGGGGGTGAGCCAGACAGAGTGACGCCTGCGGCCCGCCTCCTCCACCATGCTTCGCATGGTCCCCCTTCCCGTGCCGGGGAGGAACCAGGGGAGAGAGTGATGCTGCAACTGTCGGGCCAGGACGCCTCGTTCGTCTATCTGGAAACGCCGCATACGCCGATGCATATCGGCTCGGTCGGCATCTACGACCCGTCGACCGCACCGGGCGGGTTCGTCCGGTTCAAGGATGTACTGAGCTTCATCGAGAGCCGGCTGGGCGGCGCGCGCAGTTTCCGCCAGCGGCTGGTGCGGGTGCCGTTCGACCTCGATCATCCTTACTGGATCGAGGACCCGGAATTCGACATCGAATTCCATGTCCGCCACATCGCACTGCCAAAGCCGGGCGATTGGCGGCAGTTATGCATCCAGGTCGCGCGGCTGCATTCGCGGCCGATGGACCTCAACAAGCCGCTTTGGGAATTCACCATCGTCGAGGGCCTCGACAATGTCGAAGGCTTGCCGCCGGGCTGTTTCGCACTCGTTTCCAAGGTCCATCACGCCGCGATCGACGGCATGTCGGGGGTCGAGATGTCGGCCGCGGTGCATGACCTCGACGCCAGCATGAAGCCACCGGAAAAGGCCGATGATTGGCGGCCCGAGAATATGCCCAATGTCGCCGACCTGCTGACGCGCAGTTATTTCAATTCGCTGCGCCAGCCGATGCGCGTGATGGAGACGATCGGCCGGTCGCTGCCCGGCATGGCCAAGCTTGCTGCGACGGTGAGCAAAGGCGATGTCAGCATCGCCAACACGAAGATGGCGCCGAAGACTCGCTTCAACGGCAAGGTGTCGGCGCACCGGGTGTGGGATGCGGTGCCGTTCAAGCTTGCCGATATCCGTGCGATGAAGGAGGCAGTCGCCGATGCGACGGTCAATGACGTGATCCTGGCGATCGTCGGCGGCGGCCTGCGGCACTATCTCGACGACAAGGGCGAGCTGCCCAAGGAGTCGCTGACCGCGATGGCGCCGATTTCGGTCCGTGGTGAGGGCGAGAAGGCGGCGCTCGGCAACCTCGTCTCGGCGATGGTCATCCCGCTCGGCACGCATATCGCCGACCCGTTGGAGCGGCTGCAATATGTCCATGACCAGGCGGTCAATTCCAAGGCGATGACCAATGCGGTCGGCGCACGCACGCTGGCCGATTACAGCCAGCTGATTCCGTCCGGTCTCGCCGGGCTGGCAGCGCGGCTCTACACGCGGGTCGGGGCAGCCAACACGCATGCGCCGGTGTTCAACACGGTCGTCACCAATGTCCCGGGCAGCCGCGTGCCAATGTATTTCTGCGGCGCGCGCATGGTCGGAATGTACGGCACGGCGCCGGTGTTCGATTCGATGGGATTGATCAACCCGGTCTATTCATATGGCGATACGATCGCGATCTCGTTCACATGCGACCGCGAAATGATGCCCGATCCGCAGAATTACGCGGCGGCGCTCAGGTCTTCGTTCGAGGCGTTGAAGGCGGCGACAACGGGTGCCCCTGCGGCAAACCCAAGGCCGTAAAATCGGCCCCAGCGGCGAAGCCCAAATACGCGGCGAAGCCCAAATACGCGGCGAAGCCCAAGACTGCAGCCAAGTCCAAAGTTGCGCCAGCGAAATCCGCTACCCCCAGGGAACCCGCGGTCAAGCAGGCCGCTACAAGCCGGAAACCGGCAGTCCGCAAGCAAGGAGCAAAATGATGGCCGACAAGAAAAGCACCACCGACAAGGGTGTTGGTGAAAAGGTTCGGGATACGATCAACGAACGCGTGATCGATCCGGCGAAAAAGGCCGGCGAGGCAATGCAGTCATCAGGCAAGAAATTTGCCGAGGGCAGCTCGGCGGTCGGCATGAAGATGCTCGACCAGGCCGAGGCGAACACGCGTGAGGCATTTGCCGCGATGCGCGCCGCGGCGAGCGCCAAGGATCTGTCTGAGGTGATGAAGATCCAGGGCGATTTCCTGCGCGATCAGGGCAGCCGCAGCATGGGCCAGGCGCGCGAGATCGGCGACCTGATCATGCAGTTCGGCAAGGATGCGGTCGGGCCGCTGCGCGGCAAGGATTGAGCATTTCGTTCCAGGACGGTCGATCGGCCGCGCATTCCGTGCGAGCGCCGGATCACGAAGACTGGCAAGGTGGTGCACTATGACTGTTTAAAGGCCGGGACTGCCTGAAGGCCGGCAATTTGAACAAGCAGGCGGGCAAATAGGCCCGCCGGGTTGAACTCGATCGAGCGGGGAGGCGTACGTGGCCTTCCCGCATGCCGCGTCATTTGCTCTGGCGGCTGCCCATGCCTTGGACAAGCTCGGGGCGAGCGGAACCCCGGTCTGATTTTACGCATAGTTTAATAAGTCAAGTATTTGATATATAATGATATTATGTAATGCGCCTCGTCGATCCAGCGGCGGTAAGACATGACACATACCGGTGTGACATATCTCCTGCCGCCAACCCATGAGCCTGCCGCCAGCGACGATTCAACCACCGCCCGGGACCCTGTATGTCATCACTTGCCGGGTCTATATCGGCACGCTCTTTCTCAGTGTCGAAACAGCATTGCCACTGAGCGACGAGCGCAAAACGCTGAACACCACCAGAGCCGCTATCACCGCGTCTGATATAACACTCGGGGCGCGAGGTGCAGGTCGGCCCTAAGCGTGCCCGGCGAACGGATAGACCAGAGCACGAAGTCCGCTCCGCTCGAACGGACGCCAGTCGCCATCCGCTTGCGCTAGCCGGTCGGCGATGGCGTAGAGCACCGCCGGGTTGACGCCCAGGCCGCAATGGCTGCCATGGACCTGGATATTGTCGGTCTGCGCATCGCGCGGTTCGATGCAATTCTGCCACGCGACCACGCCGTCCTCGCGCGTGAAGATTGAGGTCGAGGGTACCGGCGGCGGTGCCTCGCTTTCGCGCATCTGCGACTGCGCATCTTCGCTATCGACATGATGTCCGGTCAGTATTTGATAGGCACGCCAGGCGTTGGTCGCGCGTGGTGAGCCGGTAAAGGGCGAACCGAGCGTGATGACCTGTCGCACGGTTTCAGGCGCTCGTCGTGAGAGCTGGCGCGCCATCACGCCGCCCAGGCTCCAGCCGACGATGCTGACCTTTTGCCCGGTCAGTTGGTGAACCGCCTTCAGCCGGGCCACGAGCTTCTCGCCTTCGCGGCCGATCGCCTTGGGGCCAAGGTTACGCCCGAGCTCCCAGGCATGCGCTTCATAACCCAGACCAGTCAGAAAATTGCGCAACACCGCAGTCGACATATCGGAGGTCACGAAGCCCGGCAGAACCAGCACCGGGTGCCCGTCGCCGCGCGGCGCGGTGGCAAGGATCGGCGCGGCAAGGCCGAGCGAACCGAATTCGGCCAACGCCCGGGGCAGCTCGGTCAATGCAAGCAGCGCGGACGGCGCGCGGATCGCTTCGCCATTATGTGCCTGACTTGCCATCAAATTCCTTTCCGAAACTCCGGTCTAAATGCGCCAGACGCCAATATTGTTCATTCCTCCAGGCCGAAGGCCCGGTGCTGTGCCGCGACGCGCGCGATGTCGTGGCTGAGAATGGCGAGATCGTGCGGGTTGCCGGCGCGGTCTCGGACATGGTCGCGCAGCAGCGCCTCGGCACGAAAACCGAGGCTTTCGAACAGCATCACCGACCCGATCTGGTCGGGGGTCATCTGCGCCGTAAGCTTCTCGACACCGCGCTCCAGTGCGACGCTATAGATCGCCTCGAGCAAGTCGCGGCCGAGCCCGACGCCACGTTTGCCCGGTGAGACGAGCAAGCGGATTTCGCCGACATGCGCGCTCCAGCCGAGCGGATCGCGCACCAATGCGGCGGTGCCGACAAACTTGCCGCCATCCTCCGCGACCAGGCTGTCGATCCAGCCTTCCTCGATTGCCGCGATCCAGGCTTCGACCACGCGCGGATGCTTCAGATCGCGACCGAGGAACAGCAAGTCGTGCTCCGGCAGGGTTTCGGCAAAGGCGAGCATGGCGTCGCGATCGGCCGCCGCGAACCGGCGGATATGATGGCTCATGTCGATCGCTCCCCCAGCCAGTCGATCAGTTTTGGCCATAGCCGCTTGATCGCATTGCCCCCGGCGACAAGGCTGACATGCCCGCCCTTCATTGTCACCTGTTCCTTGTCGGTGGATCCGACCTTTTCGATCAGCGGCGCTGACGCGGCGGAGGGGACGATGTGATCATGCTCCGCCGTCACGTGCAGGAACGGCGCGGTGATCGCGGACAGGTCGATCGGGCGCCCGGCGACCTCCATCGTGCCGTGGTGGAGCTGATTGTCCCACATCAGTTTCTTGGTCGTCTCGCGGAAATATTCGCCCGCCAGCGGTAACGTGTCGCTCGCCCAGCGATCGAACATACGGAATGATTTGACGAATTCGTCGTTCCACAGATTGTCGAGCAGCCGGATATTGCCGGCGATGCGTGCACCCGGGCGCAGCATGTCGAACGCGGTGTAGAGATAGTCCGCCGGGCAATTGCCGAACGTGTCGACCAGCTTGTCGACATCGAAGAAGCGCTTGTCGGCCCAGGCCTGGAACATCTCCATCTTGGAGAAATCGACGGGTGTGGTGAAGCACACCAGATTCTTCATCGGCGCCGGATTCCTGGAAGAAATTGGCGGATTGAGCGCTGCCCACAGGATCGAGAGCACACCACCGAAGCAATAACCGACCAGGCTGAAATCCTCCTCGCCCGTCTCCTGTTGGACGCGAGCGATCGCGGTGGGGATGAAGTCGAGCACATAATCGGCCAGCGTCAGCGTCTTCTCGTCCCGGCGCGGCGGCGTCCAGTCGAGCATGAACACGTCGTATCCGGCCTTGAGCAGATATTCGACCAGACTCTGCCCCGGCACCATGTCGAAGATATAACCGCGATTGGTCGTCGCCATGACCAGCAGCAGCGGCACACGATAGACCTCGTCCGACATCGGACGATAATGATACAGGTTCATCGTGCCGCGCTGGATCAGCAGGTCCTTGGGACTGGCGCCGAGCGTCGGCCCCGAGGAGGAGAAATATTCCAGGCCTTTGAAATTGCGCTGCAAGGCGCGGTCGAACGCGGTACGGGCCTGGTCGAACAGGTCGGGGGCTGCGGCGTCGCTCAAATCAGCCGGCAGCCATCGGGCTCGTCACCCCCGCGAACGCGGGGGTCTCGCTGCCGTGCCCCGCAGCCAGCAGAAGAAGCGGGATCCCCGCTTTCGCAGGGGCAACGGGAAGGGAGCGAAACCTCACCCTTTGGCCGGAGGCTTGCGAGTCCGTTTGGGCTTGGGGCGCCCCGGTGGCGATATTCCCGCCTGCGCCATCAGCAGCGCTTCGATTCGTCCCACCGTTTCCTCGACGCCGCGAAGGCGTGCGGAGAGATCCTCGACCTCGCTACGGCTCGGCATATTCGCCGCAGCGAGTGCCTTGTCCATCATCTGATGGGCAGCGGACTGCGCCTTCATCGATGCCGTGCTGGCACCTTGCATGACGCGCGAGAACTCGCCCGACTTCATCATCTCGCCGCCGAATTGATTGGCCATCGTTTCCCACTGGCCGAGCATTTCGCGCATGAAGGCGGACGGATCGGGCGTGGAAGGCAGTGCCATGGCCGTATCCTTCACCCGCCGCGCGCCGCCGTCAAGCGAGCTTGCTGCGCCTCATCCGCGCAGCATCAGCCCGCGGGGTGCAGCATTTGCCGGAACCGGCCCGCTCGCCGTAGCGTCAAGCTGCGCATCGCCGCCGAGCGTGCGATAGAGATCGACCAGATTGGTCGCGCCGACCAGCTGCGTCGCGACCAATGAACGCCGCGCGGAATAGAGCGAACGCTGCGCATCGAGGCTTTGCAGGAAGGTGTCGATTCCGCCGCGATAGCGCGCGTCGGACAGACGGTAATTGTCGGACGCCGCCGCCGAAAGCGATTGCGCCGCGCGGGTTTGCGCGGCGATCGTGCCGCGCCGCGCGAGCGCATCGGCGACTTCACGGAACGCGGTCTGGATCGATTTCTCGTAGGTCGCAAGCGCGGCGTCGCGCCGCGCCTTGGACTGTTCGACACCGGCACGCCCGGCACCGGCGCGGAAGATCGGATAGCTGACGCTCGGCGCGGCCGAATAGTTGAACGCACCGCCGGTGAAGAGACCGCCCAGCGCGTTGCTGGCGAACCCGAACAGCGCGGTCAGGGCGATGCGTGGGAACAGCTCAGCCCGCGCCGCGCCGATCTCGGCATTGGTCGCGCGCAGCTCATATTCGGCCTGGAGCACATCGGGGCGGCGCAGCAATATGCCGGAATCGAGCCCCGCCGGCAGCTCGGCCAAGGTCTTCGAAGCATCCTCGATCGACGTCGGCAAGAGCGACGAGTCGATCGGCGCACCGACCAGCAATTGCAGCGCATTGATATCCTGCGCGAGCGCAGTGGTTTGCTGGGCCAGATCGGACTGGGCCTGGGCCAGGACGAGTTGTGCCTGGCTGAGATCGGTACGCGGCGCGACGCCGCCGTCGAGCCGCGCCTTGGTGAGCTTGACGCTGCGTTCGGCGCTGACCGCTGTGTCACGTGCGACCTTGAGCAGGCTCTGGTCGGCCGCATATGTCAGCCATGCGGTCGCGATGTCGCCGACCAGCGTCAGTCGCGTCGCACGCGCCGCCGCCTCGGTCGCGAAATAGCGGTTCTGCGCCGCCGTGGTGAGCGATCGGATGCGACCGAACAAATCGATCTCGAACGATGTGATCCCGATATCGGCGCTGTAATTGGTCCGCGCGCCGCCGGTGACCGCGCTGCCGCCATTGCTGGTCCGGCCGGTACCGCTATCGGCACGCGTGACGCTGGCGCCAGCATCGACCTGGGGCAGCAGGTCGGCGCGCTGGATGCGATATTGCGCGCGCCCCGCGACGATGTTGGCGGCGGCGACGCGCAGGTCGCGATTGTTGGTCAGTGCCTCCTCGATAATGCGCTGCAGCCGGGTATCGCGGAAGATCTCGTGGTACGACACGCTCGGCAGCGTCGCCTCGCTTTGCTTCAGATACGCGTCGCCGACTGGCCAGGACGGGGGCACGGGAAGGGTGGGGCGCGCATAGTCGGGGGCCATGCTCGCGCAACCGCTCAACGCGGCCGAAGCGA
Organism: Sphingomonas sp. UYAg733; assembly: GCF_054057355.1. NCBI lineage: Bacteria > Pseudomonadati > Pseudomonadota > Alphaproteobacteria > Sphingomonadales > Sphingomonadaceae > Sphingomonas > Sphingomonas sp. UYAg733. The sequence goes on along the minus strand of NZ_JBSRZE010000003.1, from coordinate 173,371 downwards.
GCAGCAGAATGACCGTGCGTTTCATGCCGTCGCCTCCGGCTTTGGGCTTTCGGGCGGCGAATCATGCGGCTCATGGTGAAGTTTCTTCAGCACGTCGCGGGTGCCGCGGCGCACCAGCACGAAGAACAGCGGGATATAGAAAATCGCCAGGATCGTCGCGGTCAGCATGCCGCCGACCACTGCTGTGCCGATCGCAACGCGGCTGTTCGCGCCGGCACCAGTCGAAATCGCCAGCGGCAGGACGCCGAAGATGAAGGCGAGGCTGGTCATCAGGATTGGGCGCAGGCGCAAGCGCGCGGCCTCGATCGCGGCATCGATGATGCGTTTGCCCTTCTTCTCCGCCTGTTCGGCGAACTCGACGATCAGGATCGCGTTCTTCGCGGCAAGGCCCATCGTGGTCAGCAGGCCGATCTGCAGATATACGTCATTCTCCAACCCACGCAGCGTGACCGCGAACACTGCACCGACCAGACCAAGCGGAATGACGAGCAGCACTGCAACCGGGATCGACCAGCTCTCGTACAGCGCGGCCAGGCACAGGAACACGACGAGCAACGAAATGGCGTAGAGGAAAGGCGCCTGGCCCGATGACAGCCGCTCCTGGAAGGACAAGCCCGACCAGGCGACAGAGGTGCCGGGCAGCTGTGCCGCAAACTGCGCCATCTTGTTCATCGCGTCACCCGAGCTCTTGCCCGGTGCGGCCTGGCCCTGAATCTCGAACGCGGGCACGCCCTGGAAACGCAGCAGCGACGACGGTGCGGTCGACCAGGAAATGGTCGAAAAGGCCGAGAAGGGCGCCATCTGGCCATCGGCCGAGCGCACATACCATTGCGCGATATCGTCCGGGCTGTGGCGATATGGCGCATCGCCCTGGACATAGACGCGCTTGACCCGGCCACGATCGTTGAAATCATTGACGTAGCGGCCGCCCCAGGCGGTCGCCAGCGTCGCATTGACGTCGGCCTGGCTCAGGCCGAGCGCGCTTAGCTTCTGCTGATCGATCTCGATCTTGAGCGTCGGCTGGTCTTCAAGGTCGCTTGGGCGGACCGCTGCGAGGTCTGGGTCAGCGCGCGCGGCGGCGAGCAGCTTGTCGCGCGCCGCCTTGAAATCGGCGCGGGTCAGGCCGCCGCTATTCTGCAATTCCATGGTGAAGCCGGCCGATTGGCCGAGGCCGCGCACCGCCGCCGGCACCGTCACGAAGATATCGGCGTCGCGCAGCCCGCCCAGAGCCTTGGACGCGCGCTGCGTGATCGCCTGCGCGCTGTTCTGACTTCCCTTGCGGTCGGCCCAGTCGCTGAGTGCAAGGTAGCCGCGCCCGGTATTCTGCCCGCTCGCGCCGCCGCCGCCGCCGCCGGCATTGGTGAACAGCACGCTGACATTGGCCTTTTCCTGGGTGAGTAAATATTGCTCGACCTGCTTTTGAACCGCGACCGTCCGGCCTTGGGTCGCGCCCGGCGGTAGGTTGAACTGGACTTGGGCGGCGCCCTGATCTTCGCTCGGCAGGAAGCCAGTCGGCAAGCGCACGAACAGCAATGCGAGCAGCGTAACCACTCCAGCATAGATCAGCAGGAAGATCAGCTTGCGATCGACCACTTTCGCCACGCTGTTGGTGTAGCGATCGGTCATCTTCTCGAAATTTCGGTTGAACCAGTCGCGCGCGTCCTGGGTCTGTTGCGCGAACCAGCTGTCGCCCTGCTTCTCTTCACTGCGCCGTTTCAGCAATGTCGCGGTCAGCGCGGGGGTCAGGACGAGCGCGACGACCACCGACAGGATCATCGCCGATACGATGGTGACCGAGAACTGGCGATAGATCACGCCGGTCGACCCGCCGAAGAACGCCATCGGCAGGAACACCGCCGACAGCACCAACGCGATTGCGATCAGCGCGACGGTGATCTCGTTCATCGACTCGATCGTTGCGTCGCGCGGCGACATGTCGGGATTCTCGTCCATCAGTCGCTCGACATTTTCGACCACAACGATCGCGTCATCGACCAGCAGGCCGATCGCCAGGACCAGGCCGAACAATGTCAGCGTGTTGATCGAAAAACCCGCGAGCGAGAAGACGGCGAATGTGCCGAGCAGCACGACCGGCACGGCGATCGTCGGGATCAGCGTCGCGCGCCAATTCTGCAGGAACACGAACATGACGATAACGACAAGGATGATCGCCTCAACCAGCGTCTTGACCACTTCCTCGACCGACAATTTGATGAACGCGGTCGAATCCTGAGGAAAGGCATAGACATAGCCATCGGGCATCGACTTTGCCGCATGCTCGATCTCGGCCTTGACCAGTTCGGCGGTCGACAGTGCATCGGCACCGGGGGCAAGCGACACCGCAATGCCCGCACCGGGATGGCCGTTGACCCGACTGACTGCCGCATAGCTCTCGGCGCCCAGCTCGACTCGAGCGATGTCGGACAGACGCACGATCGACCCGTCGCGCGCCGTCTTGACGATGATGTTGGCGAACTGCTCTGGCGTCTGCAGGCGCGACTGGGCGGTGACGGTCGCGTTGAGCATTTGCGTCGCGGGCATCGGCTGGCCGCCGACTTCACCCGCCGCGATTTCGGTATTCTGCGCGGTGATCGCGTTGATCGCGTCGCTCGGCATCAGCGAATAGGCGGCGAGGCGGTCGGGCCGCAGCCACACCCGCATCGCATATTGAGCGCCGAACACGTTGGTGTCGCCGACCCCAGGAATGCGGCCAAGCCGGTCCTGGAAATTGGCGATCAGATAATCCGACACGTCCTGATTGGTGACTCGGTCGGTCTGGTCGTAGATCGCCACCAGCAGCAGGAAATCGGGATTGGATTTGGTAACCGTCAGACCCTGTTGCTGGACCTGTTGCGGCAACCGGCTGATCGCCTGCTGCACCTTGTTCTGCACCTGGACCTGGGCGATGTCGGGGTCGATCCCCTTTTTAAAGGTCGCAGTGATCGTCACCTGGCCGCGCGAACTGCTGTTCGAACTGAAATAGAGCAGGCCGTCGATTCCGGTAAGCTGTTGTTCGATCACCTGCGTGACGCTGTTCTCCAGCGTTTCCGCCGATGCGCCGGGATAGCTCGCGCGGATGTTGACATTGGGTGGCGCCACGTCGGGGAATTGCTCGATCGGCAGCGTGTAGATGGCACCCAAGCCGCCGAGCATGATGATGATCGCGATGACCCAGGCGAAAATCGGCCGGTCGATGAAAATACGTGAGATCACCGGTGGGTCAGCCCTTGGTCTGCGCGGCGGAAGCGCCAGATTTTGTCGGCGCCTGCAGTTTCTGCGGTGATCCGGCGGGCACCGGTTTGACCGGCTGTCCGGCCTTGGCCTTGGCGGTGCCCTCGACAATCACCTTGTCGCCGGTGCTCAGCCCGGCGGTCACGACCCAATTCGCTCCGATAACACGTTCGGCTTTCACCTTGCGCTCGACCGCCTTGTTGTCGGGGCCGATCACCAACACCGTCGTATTGCCCTTGGGATCACGCTTCACGCCGGCCTGAGGAATGAGGAATGCGTTGGTATCGACCGACTGAGCGAAGGTCGCGCGCGTGAACATGCCCGGCAGCAGCAGCCCTTGTGGATTGGGAAAGCGTGCGCGGAGCGTGACGGTGCCAGTGCTTTCGTTGACCACCACTTCGGAGAATTCGACCGTGCCGGTCTGTCCATAGTCGCTGCCGTCTTCCAGCTTCAACCGGACTATGGCCTGCGCCGGGACGGCGCCGCCGCTAGCAAGCGCGCGCCGCAGGGTTAGCAGGTCGGCGCTGGATTGCTGAATATCGACGAAGATCGGGTCGAGCCGCTGGATCGTGGCGAGCGGATCGGCCTGGCTCGCCGTGACCAATGCGCCCTCGGTGAACAATGAACGGCCGATGCGCCCGGTGATCGGCGCGGGCACGTTGGTGAAGCGCAGGTTGATCCGTGCGGTGTCGAGCTGAGCCCGGTTTTGCGCGACCATGGCGGCAGCCTGACGCGCCTGAGCGGCTGCGTCGGTATAGTCCTGCTTGGCGACGGCCTCGATCTCTGCGAGCGGGCGGAACCGGTCGGCCTTGACCTTGGTGGCTTCGGCATTGGCCTGGGCACTGACCAGATTGGCGCGCGCCTCGTTGGTCGCCGCGACATAAAGGCTCGGATCGATCTGATAGAGCGTCTGGCCCTGACGCACGATCGAGCCCTCGGTAAATAGACGGCGGCGTACGATGCCGGAAACCTGCGGGCGAACCTCCGCGCTTTGATAGGCGGTGACACGACCGCCCAGTTCGGTGGAGAGTGGTACGCTTGACGGCTGTGCGACGACATAGCCGACCTCCGGTGTTCCCTGAGCGCCGCGGCGCCCGCCCTTTTCCTGCGCGCCGCCACCGCCGCACGCGGTGAGCGTGAGGGCGAGAGTCGCTGCTATCGATATTCGAGCCGGCGTAAAGTGACGCAATCTATGTCCTACCCATCGCTGAAAACGACCGACGACGCGCGATCGCATCCTGCGTTATCGCGGTCAAACCCACCAAAGCACTGCCGGTTGTTGATATCGATCGTTAATCGCGGAATGCGACAATTTGCGACAATTTTTTAGCGCAGCAACTTCATCAATGCCGCGTCGAGCGCGGACAGAAAACGCGACCGATCGGTCTTGGCGAACGGCGCGGGGCCGCCGATCGCATCGCCGACGGCACCGGCGCGAAGGTCGGCCATGATTGCGCGAGTCGCGACCGCCGCGCCGATCGAATTGGCGGTGAATGGCTTGCCGGTCGGGCCGAGCACAGTGGCACCGGCTTTTACGCAGCGATCGGCGAGCAAGATATCGGCGGTAATCACCACCGATTTCATACCGGCGCGCTCAGCGATCCAATCGTCCGCCGCGTCGAACCCGTCACTGACTACGACGCGCTCGATCAGCGGATGGTCCGGTACCCGGAAATGGCTGTTGGCGACGATCGTGACCGGCACCTCGAGCCGCCAGGCGACCTTGTAGATCTCATCCTTGACCGGACACGCATCGCCATCGACCAGGATGCGGACGGGATGGGTCATATTTCAAACGTCCTTCCGCCGAAAAGTGAGCACTTCCCCGATGGTCGCCGGGGCCTGGTCGGGATGTCAGATATAAGCGCGGCAGCCGTTTCCAACTGTGCCTCAGCTGAGCCTGTTCTTTGCCGAGCAAGCAGCCAGATGGTCAGGATTAGCGGCGAACCTCAGCGCTTACCGCTGCCGGTCATTCGTACGGCGAAAGGGCTTGGGCTTGTGCCGCGCGGTCGGTGGGCCGCTGGGTCGCGCGCTTGGCGTCAGGCGCGGACGGCGCTCTGCCTCACGCGGCTCACCCTGGACGCTCTCGATATTGATGCCGCCTTCGTCCCCCGCCTCGGCGCCAGCTGTGCGCAGGACCGAGGCATTGAACCGTGCCGCGACCGCGCGCGGAATCTGAAACAGCGTTTCGTTGGCAGAGATGCGGATTGCGCCGATCTCGGTCTTGGTGATGTGGCCGCGGCGGCAGATCAGCGGTAGCAACCAGCGCGGATCGGCATTCTGGCGGCGGCCGATGTCCATGCGGAACCAGACGATATCCTCGAAGCCGGGGCGATGACCGTCCTGGCGCGGCGCGGGGTCGTTGCCGCCCTGGCCGAGCAATTCCTCGGCCGCCGGCATACGCGCGCGGTGCAGTCGCACCAGCGCCGCGGCGATATCTTCCGCACTACGCGTTTCGAGCAGCTTGGCGCCCAGCGCGCGATCGTCGTCGTCGACCTCGACCGGCTCGAGCAGCGTGACGAGCAACCGCTCATGGTCCTTGGCGCTGATATCCTCGAGCGTTGGCGGGTTGATCCACTCGGCGTTGATCCGCGCACCTTTAAGCATCGATTCGACGCGGCGACGGCGCGGATAGGGCACGATCAGCACCGCGGTGCCCTTCTTGCCCGCACGGCCGGTGCGGCCCGAGCGATGCTGCAAGGTTTCGGCATCGCGCGGCAGTTCGACATGAATGACCAGGCTGAGCGTCGGCAGATCGATACCACGTGCGGCGACGTCGGTCGCGACGCAGACCCGCGCGCGCTGGTCGCGCAGCGCCTGTAGCGCGGCATTGCGCTCATTCTGGCTATGTTCGCCCGACAATGCGACCGCACTGAAGCCGCGCTCGATCAACCCGGCGTGGAGATGGCGGACATTGTCGCGCGTCGCGCAGAACAGCATCGCGGTTTCGGCTTCATGGAAGCGCAGCAGATTGACCACGACATTCTCGATATCGGCGGGCGCACAGCTCACCGCCTGATAAGTGATGTCGCCATGACCGCGATCTTCGCCCACGGTTGAGATACGCACCGCATCACGTTGATAACGCTTGGCAAGTGCCGCGATCGGCTTGGGGATGGTGGCCGAAAACATCATCGTGCGGCGCTCGTTCGGCGTGCCATCGAGAATCTGTTCGAGATCTTCGCGGAAACCCATGTCGAGCATCTCGTCGGCCTCGTCGAGGATCGCGACGCGCAGCTTGCTCAGGTCGAGTGCGCCGCGTTCGAGATGGTCGCGCAAACGGCCCGGCGTACCGACCACGATGTGCGCGCCGTGATTGAGCGCGCGGCGTTCTTTCGATGCGTCCATGCCGCCGACACAGGTGACGATGCGACCGCCGGTATTGGCGTAGAGCCACATCAGCTCGCGGCTGACCTGCAACGCCAGTTCGCGCGTCGGCGCGATGACCAGGGCTAGCGGCCCCTCTTGCGGCAGGCGGCCATCCTCTTCGAGCAGCTGCGCCGCCATGGCGAGGCCGAAAGCGACGGTCTTGCCGGAGCCGGTCTGCGCGGACACGAGCAAGTCGCGGCCAAGCGCTTCGGGTTCGAGCACGCCGGCCTGAACCGGCGTAGGGGCGGCGTAGCCGCGTGCGGTGAGCGCTTCGGACAGAAGCGGAGGAAGATTGGAAAAGGGCATGAGTCTCTCAAAATAGAATGGCTGCGCCGCCACCACGGCAAGGCGTAACCTGTTGGTCTGCGGTCAAATAGACTGTGCCGCGGCCCATCCGCTCGCCCATGCCCATTGGAAGTTATAGCCGCCCAGCCACCCGGTGACGTCGACCGCTTCGCCGATCGCATACAGGTTTTGTAGGCGTTTGGCTTGCATTGTTTGCGATGACAGCTCCGCGGTGCTGATTCCGCCTGCCGTGACCTCGGCCTTGGCATAGCCTTCGGTGCCGTTCGGGGCGAAGCGCCAGTCGGCCAGCCGCTGCTCCGCTTCGGTCAGTTTGCGGTCGGTCATCGCGGATAATTCGCCGCTCAGCGTGAGCCGGTCGGCGAGCGTTTCGGCCAGCCGGGCGGGCAGGGCACTCGCCAATGTGCTCGCAAACGCCGCACGCGGACGGGCGCGCTTTGCGTCGATCAGCCAGCCGGCCTTGTGCCCGGGCAGGAAATCGATGCCGACTTGCTCGCCCGAGCGCCAATAGCTGGAGATCTGCAGGATGGCGGGGCCGGACAGGCCCTTGTGCGTGAACAGTGCCGCCTCGTGAAAGGCGGTCTTGCCGCATTTGGCAATCACATCCGTGGCGACGCCGGACAGTGAACGGAACAGGGTCTCGTCACCGCCGAGAGTCAGTGGAACAAGAGCGGGGCGCGGCTCGACGATTTTGAGCCCGAAACGCCGTGCCACATCATACGCGAAGCTGGTCGCGCCCATTTTCGGGATCGACGGCCCGCCGGTTGCGAGCACGAGCGAAGAAGCGAAAAGCTCGCAGCCGCCGATCGTCACGCGGAACATGCCGCCGGCATGGTCGATCGCGGTGACGGCATGACCGAGCGACAGCTCGACATGGCCGATCTCGCATTCGTCGAGCAGCATCGCCACGATCTGTTTCGCGGAGCCATCGCAGAATAATTGGCCAAGCGTCTTTTCGTGCCAGGCGATGCCATAGCGGTCGACCAATGCGATGAAATCGGCTGCGGTGTAGCGGCTCAGCGCCGACTTGGCGAAATGCGGGTTGGCAGAGAGGTAGCGGTCCGGGGCGGTGTGCACATTGGTGAAATTGCACCGGCCGCCGCCGGAGATGAGGATTTTCTTGCCTACCTCATCGGCGTGATCGACCAGCAGCACGCGCCGTCCACGTTGCCCGGCGGTCGCGGCGCACATCAGGCCGGCAGCGCCGGCGCCAAGGATGATTGCGTCGTAAGGGGCCGTCACGCTCGCCGCCCGTCATTCCCGCGAAAGCGGGAATCCCGCTTCTCCTTCTTTAGCGCCAAGGGCGAAGGCAGCGGGATCCCCGTTTTCGCGGGGATAACAGCAAACAATGAAGTCATTCTCAGCGCAGCTTCGCGATATTCAGCGCGTCTTCCTTTGCGCGCTCCTTCACCGATTCCTCGGTTCGGGTCAGCGCCTTGGCGATCGCCTTCAGGCCCATGCCCTTCTTGGCGAGCGTGTGTAGCTTCTGGATCTCGTCCTGTTTCCAGGGCTGGCGGTGGCGTTCGAACTTTTCGGCCATCAATCGTCTCCGCCCACTTCCTCGATCGCCGCGCTATCGAGAATTTCGATCGCCTCGGCAACGCCGTTGAAATCGACGCGCTCGCCGATCTCGCCGCCGACCAGCGCCTGGGCAAGAGGCGCCGCGAAGCCGATGCGTCCCTCGGCCGGGTTGGCCTCGTCGCCACCGACGATCTCGACGACGCGCTGCTTGCCGGCCATTCGAATCGTCACGCGCGATCCGATGCCGATTTCTCCATCGGCGGGCGGCGGTGCGACCTCGGCGGTGGTTTGACGAGTATGCCAATAGCGCAACTCGCGCTTCAATACCGCCAGTTCCGGTTCCATCGCGGCGTCGACCGCGGTCTCCAGCTCGACCACTTTCGCGTCGATCAGCTTAAGGCCGCGCGGCGTAACGATGTTCGCTCCCGGTGCGATCGGGATTTCGAATTTGGGTTCCAGATGTTCCTCGTCGCTCTCGCGACGAAATGCGACGCTCATGTCACTCTCCTCAATCTTCTCCCATGAAACATTCGCAGCCTGTCCGCCACCACTTGGGGCACGGCGTTTGTCATGCTAGGGGCGCGCCCATGCTGAATATCAACGGTATCACGGTGCGCCTGGGCGGGCGGACGATTCTCGACCGCGCGACTGCCGCGCTGCCGCCGAAGAGCCGTGTCGGGCTCATCGGCCGCAATGGCGCGGGCAAATCCACGCTGATGAAAGTCATGATCGGCCAGCTCGAGCCCGATGACGGCGAGATCGAGATGCCGCGCAAGACGCGTATCGGTTATATCGCGCAGGAAGCGCCGTCGGGCGTCACGACGCCGATCGAGGCGGTGCTCGCCGCCGATACCGAACGCGCGGCGTTGCTTGCCGAAAGCGAGACGTGCGAGGATGCCGACCGGCTTGGCGAAGTCTATGAACGGCTGATGGCGATCGACGCCTATACCGCCGATGCGCGCGCCGCGACGATCCTGGTCGGCCTCGGCTTCGATGAGGAAATGCAGAATCGCCCGCTCGACAGTTATTCGGGCGGCTGGAAGATGCGCGTTGCGCTTGCCTCGCTGCTGTTCTCCGAACCCGACCTGCTGCTGCTCGACGAGCCCTCGAACCATCTCGATCTCGAAGCGACCTTGTGGCTGGAGAGCTTCTTGAAAAGCTATCCGGCGATGATGGTCGTGATCAGCCACGAACGCGACCTGCTCAACAATGTCGTCGACACCATCCTCCATCTCGAGGGCGGCAAGGTGACGATGTACACCGGCGGTTATGATTCGTTCGAGCGCCAGCGTGCCGAACGGATCGCACAGCTTGCTGCGGCCAAGGCCAGCCAGGATGCGCAGCGCGCCAAGCTGCAGGATTATGTCGCGCGCAATTCGGCGCGCGCCTCGACCGCCAAACAGGCTCAGTCGCGCGCGAAAATGCTCGCCAAGATGCAGCCGATCGCCTCGCTCGCCGAGGATCCGACGCTGACCTTCGATTTCCCCAGTCCCGACGAACTCAAACCGCCGCTGGTGACGCTCGACATGGCGTCTGTCGGTTATACCGAGGACAAGCCGATCCTGCGCCGGCTCAACCTGCGGCTCGATCCGGACGATCGGATCGCGCTGCTTGGCCGCAACGGCAACGGCAAGACCACGCTCGCCCGCCTGCTCGCCGCGCAGCTCGCGCCGATGGAGGGCGGCATGACCGCCTCGGGCAAGATGCGCGTCGGTTATTTCACCCAGTATCAGGTCGAGGAACTCGACGGCGACGATACGCCGCTCGAACATATGACCCGCATGATGGGGGGCAAGACACCCGCCGCGGTGCGCGCGCAGCTCGGCCGCTTCGGTTTTTCGGGACAGAAAGCGACGACCAAGGTCGGCAAGCTGTCGGGTGGCGAACGCGCCCGGCTGGCACTCGCGCTGATCACCCGCGAAGCGCCGCACATGCTGATCCTCGACGAGCCGACCAACCATCTCGACGTCGATGCGCGTGAGGCCTTGGTCCAGGCGCTCAACGCCTATGAAGGCGCGGTGGTGGTGGTCAGCCATGATCGCCACATGATCGAACTGACCGCGGACCGGCTGGTGCTGGTCGATAACGGCACCGCGACCGAATTCGCCGGCAGCCTCGACGATTATACCGACCTGATCCTGGGCAAGAACCAGCCCAGGCAGGACGGCGGTGCCAAAACGACCAAGAAGGACAAGAAGGGCGCGGCGCAGGACCGCGAAAAGGCCCAGGCGTTGCGCAAGGCCGCGCAGGACGCCGAAGCCGTGACGGTGAAGTTGACGGCCGAGCAGAGCGCGCTCGACAAGGCGATGTTCGATCCGTCGACCGCCGAGCCTGCGCTGTCCAGGCTGCCGATGAGCGAATTGATGAAACGCCGCGCCGAAATTGCCGAGAAACTGGAGGCGGCTGAGGTAAAGTGGCTCGAGGCGAGCGAAGCGCTGGAACAGGCTGCCGCCTGATCTTCAGCGGAACGGGCGCGCGTACGGAGGCGATTGCGCCACGGCGTCAAATTGGCCACATATGTCATGGCTGATCGGGGCCGGGGGCCAGCGTGTCATCGGGGGGAGTACGCGTGTTCTTTTATACCGTTTCCGGACTGTCGGTTGCGAGCTCGCTGGTGCTGCCCGGGCTGATCGCGGCGCCTGAGCTCCCCGGCATCACCCCCGATGTGGTCATTCGCCAAGGCGATGTTCCCGCCACGCTGGAGGACGCGGAATCGCTCGGCCCCACCTGGCAAGTCGCGCCGGGGCGTTTCCTGCTCGAAGTCCCCGGTATCATCCGCATGTTGTTGATCGAGGGGCGTGAGATCGTCTTCGCCACCGCCGATGATATCGCGCCGGAAGAAGCGGCGGTGTTCGTCAGCGGTACCGGCTTCGGTATCCTGCTGCATCAGCGCGAGCGCATCGTGCTCCACGCCAGCGCGGTCCGGGTGCGCGACAGCGCGGTGTTGTTCTGCGGACAATCCGGCGCCGGCAAATCGACCCTTGCCGCAGCTTTGTCCGATGCCGGTTATGATCTGGTCACCGATGATTTCTGCGGTATTTCGATGGACGCAAGCGGATTGCCCTGGGTCCAGCCCGACGGGCGCCAGCTCAAACTGTGGCAGAATTCGATCGACAAGCTCGACATGGCCGAACGCCGTGCCGCGCCGGTGCGCAAGGTGCTCGAGAAATTCTATGTCGAACCGCGTGCCGCGTCGATCGTCGCGCTGCCGCTCGCCGCGATCTATGTGCTGCGTGAGGCGCGGCCGCCGGCGATGCCGGGGATTCTGCGTCCCAATATCGTCGACGGCGCGCTGATGGTCCGCGGCAATGCCTATCGCCCGGCGATGGTGCGGCGGATGAAGCAGCAAGCGCTCTATTTCCAGGCTGCTGCATCGATCAGCCAGCGGGCGGGGGTGTTCACGCTGACCCGCGAGCTCAACTTCGCCAAATTCCCCGCCGTGATCGGCTGGCTCGAGGCGCATTGGCGCGAACTGGGCCTGCTGGAGCGCGCGGCTTGAGGAAGACCTACTGGCTCGCCTCCTATCCGAAATCGGGCAACACCTGGTTCCGGATGCTGGTCGCCAATCTACGCCGCGACACGCCGGTCGATATAAACGACATCCCGGAACGCAGCGGCATCGCCAGCGCGCGGGCCTGGTTCGATTCGATTCTGATGTTCCCGTCGTCGCTGCTCACACATGAGGAGTGCGACGGGCTCCGCCCGATGGTGTACGAAGCGCTGGCACAGGAAATCCACGAAGACGACCCGGAGGAGGTCGAGACGATGATCGGTCACACCCGCTTCGTTAAGACGCACGATTCCTACACTTACAATCCCGACGGCAGTGCCTTGATGGCGGGTCTCAAAGGTGCGGACGGCGCGATCCTGATCGTGCGCGACCCGCGTGACGTCGCGCCCTCGCTCGCCAATCACAATCGCACCAGCATCGACGATGCGATCGACTTCATGGCCGATGCCGGTTCGGCATTTTGCGGTCATCGCGACCGCCAGCCCAATCAGCTGCGCCAGCAACTGGCGGGATGGAGCGGTTTCATCCAGGCATGGCTGACACAGGCCGACATTCCGGTGCATCTGGTGCGTTACGAGGATATGCATGCCGACACCGGCGGCATGTTGCGAACCGCGCTCGCTTTTGCCGGCATCGACGCGACCGCTGACGAGGCCGCCCGCGCGGCCGGCTTTGCCGAGTTCGGCGAATTGAAGAAACAGGAAGAGGCACGCGGCTTTCGCGAAGCACCGCGACCCAAACCAGGTGCCGGTCCCGGCAGCTTCTTCCGTCGCGGGGTTTCGGGCGGGTGGCGTGATGAGCTAAGTACCGAACAGGTCGCGCGGATCGAACGCGACCACGGCCCGATGATGGCGCGGCTCGGTTATGCGTCGGCAAAGGACGGGGCGTCGGCAAAGGACGGGGCGCCGGCACAGGATATGACCGAAAGGATGGCGGGTTGATCGAACGACGGGGTGACTGGCTCAGCGCGCGCGTGGGCGATGAGATCATGATGATGAGCGCTGAGAAGGGCAATTATCTCGGCGTCAACGAGGTCGGCGCACGCATCTGGGAATTGATCGAGATGCCCATCGATATCGATGCGGTCTGCGCGGCGTTGCAGCGCGAGTTCGTGATTGAGCCCGGTACCTGCCGTACCGAGGTCGAGGCGTTCCTCGAACAGATGGAAAAACATGGCGCGGTTGCGGTCACTCACTCGTAAGATCCGCACGCTCGGCGGCGTCGGCCATCATCGGCGTGCGCTGGTGATCGAGGCTGCGGCGAGCATGTTGTCCGCGCGCGTGCGGCTGTTGCTGTTCCCCTTCGGCAAGATCGCCAAGACGCTTGGTGCGTTCGTGCCGCCGACCGATCCGCGCGTCGCGGCTCATGGCGAGGGTGCGACGCCCGGTCAGATGAAACTCGCCCGCGATATCGGTTGGGCGGTGCGTGCTTCGGCGCCATTCATGCCGTTCCGCTCGGTGTGCCTGCAACAGGCGATGGCCGCGCAGACGATGCTGCGGCGGCGCGGGATCGTCACTGTCATGCATTTCGGCGCCGGCCGCGGTGACGAGAAGCCAATCGATGCGCATGCCTGGCTCGATGCGGCGGGGGTCAAGGTGACTGGTTATCCGGTCGCGCCCAACCTCGCCGAAATCGGCTGTTTCGTCTGACATCCACCCGCTTCGGCTGCTCGGCGGAATGGGAGAAACTCGCCGCGCGGCACCGTCATGTCGAATTTTGGGCCTTCCTTTATTCGGATCGCGCGGTCCTCATGACGCTCGATATCTGCGCACTGCCCGGAGCCCAAGGCGGTGTCTGGCATGTCGGAAGGAATCTTCTCTATTGCAAACTCGCCGCCGCCCTATCGGCCCCGACGCCCGGGTGGCAGGGCATCCTGATCCGGCTGGTCGGCAAGCGCAGCCGCAGCGGCCCATGGCCGCCGCCCGCACTGGGCCAAACGACACACGCCGACTGCCAGCGACCTGTCCGCGCTCTATTCGATGGCTTACCGTTCGCGCCGTCCGGCGGCAGGTCGACCCCGCCGGCAAATTCGCCAATACGCATCTGACCGCGCTGTTCGGCACCAACCTGCCCGCGCACCGGCTTTGAGGATCACAGCATTGACCGACCTTAGGCTCCACCAGCATCTGATCAATCGGCCCGGTTCGCGCGCTGAGTTGAACACGCCGGTCCTGATCGTCGATCGCGACGCGCTCGACCGCAATATCGCGCTGATGGCCGATTTCGCCAGGGGCAAGGGACTGGGCCTGCGGCCGCATGCCAAGACGCATAAGAGCCTCGACATCGCCCGCCGCCAGGTCGCGGCGGGCGCGTCGGGTGTTTGCTGCGCCAAACTCGGCGAGGCCGAGGCGCTGACCGAGAGCGGCGAAATCCAGGATGTGCTGATCACCTCGCCGGTGGTGTCGGCGCCGGCGATCGCCCGCCTCGCCGCCTTGCACGCGCGGATAAGCGGCCTGATGGTCGTCGTCGATCATCCTGACAATGTCCGCGCACTGGCCGCTTCGGTTTCCGCCGATCACCCGCTCGGCGTGATGATCGACGTCGACCCCGGCATCCATCGCACCGGCGTCGCCTCGCTCGAAGCCGCGCTGTCGCTCGCCCGCGACATTGACGCGCAACCGTCGCTCAGCTTTCACGGCCTGCAATATTATTGCGGCGTGCAGCAGCATATCGAATCCTATGCCGATCGACGGACCGCGATCGCGGACCGCACCGCCTATCTGTCGGGTATCATCGCCGCACTGGAAGCTGCGGGCATGCCGCCCGCGATCGTCAGTGGCGGCGGCACGGGCACGCACCGCATCGACGCCGAACTCGGCGTGTTCACCGAACTTCAGGTCGGCTCCTATGTCTTCATGGATCGCCAATATGCCGAATGCGATCTCGCCGGTGATGGGGGGCAGCCGTTCGAAACCTCCCTGTTCGTCGATGCACGCATTGTCTGTGCCAACACGCCCGGCATGATCACGATCGACGCGGGCTTCAAGGCGTTCGCCACCGATGGCGGTGTGCCGGTGGTCAAGAACGGCGCACCGGCGGGGGCTACCTATCACTTCATGGGCGACGAACATGGCGCCATCTTTCCCTCGGGCGAGGGGCGCGTCATCGCCGAGATGATCAGCCTGCAGGTTCCCCACTGCGATCCGACGGTCAATCTTTACGACGCCTATCATGTCGTGCGCGGCGATATGCTGATCGATATCTGGCCGGTCACGGCGCGCGGGCGCTCGCGCTAGCCTCGTCGGCGTCAGCCTTTCCATTCACGCCAATAGAGTTGCGGTAAGGAACAGCGCCCTATTGATCCTTGGCTTTTTCGTAACTGTCGAGCGCGGCCTGATCCTCCTTCATGACCAATTCGCAGGCGAGCAGCGTCTTGCCGGGCAGCGAGGGGCTCTCGCGCGCGACGATCGACACGATTCCGGCATCGGGCAATGGCTGTTCCGCCGCCGGCAAGGCCCGGGTATAGCCCTTGCTCGATGAGCCAAGCAGCGAAGAACGCTCCGGCTCGAGCTGATAGCGCTTGGACAGCGCGTCGGCTTGCAGCCCCTCGACCAGCACGCCGACTGCCGTGCCAGCGAACACCACTTCCTTGCTGCTGAACCCATCCTGCCCGATCTCGTCGGGCATTTTGTAAACATAGGCGGTCAGCAGCGACGTGTCGGGTTTGGTGATCTTCTCGGCGGCTTCGTACAGCGTAGTGGCGGAGCCGGTCGTGTAAGGAGGTTTGCACAGCGCGGCGTCGTAGAACGGCCCCGCCGACGCGGCCGTGCCATGGAATAATCCCGCCAGGGCAATGGCGACGAGGGAGCTGCGAGCCATCGATATTCCTTCTAGCTGGAGCGTCATTTTCGAATCGCGATCAGGATGTCATGGCCCGGGGCGGGTCGAGATGACCGACGTGACTTCGCCGATCAGGGTCAACCGTCGGAAGCCATATGTTGTCGCCGCTGACATTTGCATCGACATGTATGATGTGTCAATATTGCGTGTGGCAAAACCGAGCTATCATCATGGTGATCTGGCCAATGCGCTCGTTGTCGCGGCAACCGCGATCGTCGAGCAGGATGGCCCGGAGGCGATCTCGCTGCGCGCGCTGGCGGAGCGGCTCGGCGTCTCGCGTGCCGCGCCCTATCGCCACTTCGCCGATCGCGACGCGCTGCTCGCGACAGTAGCGGCATGCGGGTTCGAGGACCTTGTGACGGCCTATGAGAATGCCTTGGCGGGGGCCGAAACCGGCGACGCAGCGCTACGACAGGGGTGGCGCATCTATCTCGACTTTGCCGAACAGCGCCCGGGCCTGTTCCAGCTGATGTTCGGCAGCGACCTGCTCGGTCGCGCGTCACCGCCGCCGGTGATGATCCCGCCGGCCAACCGCGCCTATGAACTGATCTGGGAGGCGATGCGCCGGGCCTATCCGGACCTTGGCGAGGAAGCGATAAAGGCGCGCACCATCACCGCCTGGTCGACGATCTACGGCTTCACAGCGCTCGATCGCGCGCGCCGCTGGAAACCGTTCATGACCAGATCGCTCGACCGCAGAGAGATTATCGATGCACTGATCGACGCCGCGACGATCGTGACGGCAACCGACGGCATAAAAAAACTTTAGCCTTTACGGCCTGAGCAACGGGACCTGCGCCAGCCGGCAAGTCCGAATTGGCCTCATCTCCGGTGTTCGCCCTCAGCCAATCGGCTTATATCGATCCGGCAACGACTCTCGGATGGTTGCGCGGATGGGGAGGCTGGCAATGTCCAATGTCTATGCCGGGCTCGGCGATGCCGGGCGCAAGCTTTATCTCTACAAGGCCGATCGCAAGACCAAGGTTCGGCAGATTCTCTGGGGTGACTGGCTGACTGTCGAGGGGGAGGAGCCCGACGGCTGGCTCAGGATCCAATGGTCCCCCAAATCCAATCCGCAGACGCTCTACATTCCCAAAGCCGATACCGTCGAACAGCGTCCGCTCGAGATCGTTTTTCTCGATGTCGGCCAGGGCGACGGCGCCGTTCTGATCACGCCGGAAACCGGTACGAAGGAAGGTGTGATCGTCATCGATGCCGGGGAGGGCGACAATATGGAGCGCTTCCTCAACGGTCGTTTCAAAGCCTATCGCGGTTTCAACTTCGATTCCGCCGTTATCACGCATCCCGACAGCGATCATTATCGCGGTTTCGGCGCGATCTTCGCCAATCCCAGGATCGGCTTCAAGACGATCTGGCAGAATGGACTTTTGGAACGGCCGATGGCGGGGACCTGGGCCAAGCTCGGATCCTTTGCCAAGGATCCGGTGAGCAAGATCGTCTATCAGACCGAGCTTGCCGAAACGGATGCCGACGTCCGTGCGCTGCTTCCCGATCGCGGGCTCAACGCAAAATATGGCTACCCCACGGTGATGCAGGCCGCGATCGATAATTCCAAGGTCGGGCAGATCGCGATGCTGTCCACCGAACATGGCCAGATCGAAGACGAACGCAGCTATATGCCGGGTTATGCGCCGTCGGACGGACGGGGTTATGCGATCGAGGTGCTTGGACCCGCGGTGGAGCGCGACGCCGCGGGCAAGGCGCGTTTGCGGCGGATCGGCAGCTCTTACGGCGAGACCAAGAATGGCCATTCCGTGTTGTTGCGGCTGACCTATGACCGGTTCAGCATTTTTTTCGGGGGGGATCTCAACGAACCCGCCGAGCGCTATTTGCTGACCCATTATGCCGGGCTTGCCGCGTTTCCGCCGGCCGGCGGGGCGGACTATCGCATGATGGTGGGCAAGGTCGCCCAGCGCTTCCGGTCGGACGTGATGAAGGTCTGCCACCACGGCTCGGAAAAAGTGACGGATGCCTTTCTTGAGGCGGTCAATCCGGCGTGCTTCATCATCTCATCGGGCGATGCGGAGGGGCATGTCCATCCTCGCCCCGACCTGCTCGGTCGCCTCGGGCGTGCCGGGCGCGGCGCGTCACCCGTGCTCCTGTCCACCGAGTTGCAACGTTCGACCCGTGAAAAGGCGGATAAGGCGCTAATCGACAAGATCGGACGCGCGGTGGCGCAGCTTGCCGCCGCTCCGTCTCCGGCGATTGTCGATGCGATCAACGCAGATCTTGCGACGCTGTCGAAGAGCAATGTCGATGTTTATGGCGCGATCTATCTCAAGACCGACGGCAAACGGCTTATCACCGCGTTCAAGATCGAGGCGCAGAGCGAAACCGACAAATGGTTCTATTATGAATATGCTTTCACTCCGGGCGGTGAACTGGTGCTGATCGACTGAGCCTCACCAGCATACAGACTATCAACCGACCGGGTGAAAAAGCGGGTAGGCGCGCCCGAACGGACGACGCCTACCCGCGAAAAACCCCCTAGCGCGGGTTCTTCTTCTTGTGCTTCTTCTCGGTCGTCGGATCGGTGGCGGCCGAAGAATCGTTTGCTGGCGCCATCGCATCGGCGGGCTGGCCAGCCTGTGGGTCGGCCGGCGCGGTCTGCGTCGTTGCCGGATCGGCCGATGGTGCCGGCGTCATGGCGGGATCCGCAGGGGCTGGGGCTGGGGCGGTTGGGGTGGTCTGCTCGGGCGTCGTTGGCGCCGGCGTCGTCTGAGCATAGGCCGCGACCGGCAAGGCTGCAGCCGCGATCAGAATAAATGCTGGAATCTTCATAGGTAAACTGTCCGCTCGCAAGCCGGCAGAACGCGCCGGCAAGCAACCATTAGAGGATTGCGAACCGCGCTTATAGTCGGACGGGATCGGCCCAACGTGCTTTACGGTCCGATTGATGATGAACCGTGTCATGTCTCCGTTGGAACGTGCGAGTCATGATCACTTCTTCCAGAGTATCCCCGCGATCTTCACACTATTCCGGGCTTATTGCCCAGGATCATCGGCCGATTCCATCGTTGATGGCGACATCCATTGACGCCAGACGAGCAGCAGCGCCGCCATTATCACGGGGCCGACGAACAGCCCGACCAGGCCGAGCTGCGCCAAACCGCCAAATGCACCGATCATCGCCAGCAGAAACGGCAGCTTGACCGCGCTGCCGATCACCGATGGCTGGACGACATTGTCGCCGACCGTCATCACCACCACGCCGAACGCAAAGAGCAAACCGCCGGCAAGGAAATCGCCATTGCCGATCAGGATCAGGCTGGCCAGGCCGAACGCTGCCCAGGCGCCGAACGGCACCAGCGCCAGAACTATTGTGAAGGTCGCGAAGAGCAGCGGCTGGGGCACGCCGGCCACGCCATAGCCGATGCCGATGATCGTTCCTTCCAGAACCGAAACGAGAACCGTGCCGTTCACGGTCGCTCGTACTGCGCCGATCATGCGCTCGAGAAACGCGCCGCCGAAACCGCCGAACATCCTGACCGAAACCTCGCGCGCGTGGGCGGCGATCTCCCGCCCGCGCGCCAATAGCGTCGCCAGCGCCAGCAACGTGACCAGGAACAGCGCCGATTCCTTGGCAACCTCGCCGCCGATCGATCGCGTCCAGCCGAGTACCGATGACGCGGTGAGCGTGCCTAACAGCGCGTTCGACCCTTGCGGATTGGCGACATGCTGCTGCCACCAGCCATTCAGCCGATCACCGACCAGCGGGATGCCGGCCAGCCAGGCGGGTGCGGCGATCCCGCTTTGTTGCGCATGCTTCAGCCATTCGAGCGCGCCCTGGCTTTCCTGCGCCAGCGTGACCGCGGCCAGCGAAAGCGGCAGAATGACCAGCAACGCGGTCGCGAGCGTGAAGAGTGCTGCGACCAGTCCCGGGCGGCCAGGCATGCGCCGCAGCGCCTTCTCGAAAAGCGGCCATTCGGCAATCGCCAGCACCGCTGCCCAGGCAATCGGCGTCAGGAATTCCGACGCGATCCAGCAAGAGAGCAGGACGATGGCGAGCGTCAGATAGAGCTGGCGCGTTCGCACCCGATCGGGCTCGGCAACGTATTGGACGCCGGCCTGCTGACCGGGCTTGGCCATCGCGTCGCTTTCGGGCTCAATCGGCATTGGTGCTCGATGCGAATATTTCAAACCACATGTCGACGCTCCGGCGGACGATCCGCCCGATACCCGTCTCTTCCTTCTGGAAAAATTGGGCAAGTCTTGGGCTATGCAAGGCCTTTGCCATTGACAGAAAGAATTGCCTCAGCCGGGCATTCTTCCGAAGGGCAGCAGTTTTCGCGCCAGCGCGGCGGCGGTCTTGCCGTCATTGGCGCGCAGGGCGGGCAGGATCGCGATGGCGCTGCGTTTCATAACGATATCGAGCGAGGTGAGCGTGGTGGCGCGGGCGGCGGCTTCGGCCAATTTGCGCGCTTCGACGACATTGCCGCTGTTGGATCGTATCCGCATCATCGCCGCCAGCCCCAGGAAGAACGCTCCCTGGTTGCTTAGCGCAACGGCGCGGGCGAGTGCCGCTTCACCTGTCTGCGCCTTGGCGCCCAGCATCGTCCGGGCCATGAAGCCGCCCAACTGGTCGATGGCATCGAGATGCCAGCCGGCGATGACCATCTGTGCTTCGGCATCTCGCGGATAACGCGCCGCCAGCGCTTCGAATATAGCCAGCGACGTGCGGGCGTCGGACCGGCTGCGCGTGAGCTTGGCGCGGTAACCGATGGCAACGCCGCGCTGAAGCGTCGCTTCATGGTCGCCGGGACGCTCGGCCAAAAGCCGGTCCGACATGGCGATCGCGCGACCGATCAGAACCAGCGCCTTGGCTTTGTCGGTGGTTTGAAAGGCCGCGGTGGTCAGCAGCTCGCGCGGGGTGTTGGCCATGGCGGGGACGGCTGCCACGGCGAATGTCACCGCCGCGCCAGTAATCATTGGGCGCCATATGGCCATGGTGATCGGCATGCGGGTTCCTCGATAGTCCGTTGGTTGTGATCGCCCGATGACGGGAGGCGTCGGCGCAACGATGACCGACAGCTTGAACCTGACTAGCCGCTATCGTCGCCAAAGGCGATGCTCGGACGTCTCAGCTGCCCGGTCCCTGATATATGGGGTAGCGGCGCCGCGAGCGCCCTCGCCAAACAGGGCTTATCTGGGCGAGATATGCTCTCATTGGCCTTGAACGTAGCTTTGGCTCGATTCAGTTGCTTGTCTGCCATCATTATGTCTGCGCTCCGGTGCGGAAGTTTGCACGTCACCGCAAAAGCCAATCCGCCGAAAAATTTGCATCGAGCAGACCCGGAATCGAGCAGGCCATGACCTCCACCATCTATTCCCGATATTCCCGCAGCACTTCCGTAAAATACCCGTGCGGGCTCGCCGCTTTTCCCGCAGTTTTTCCCGCAGCTTCCCGCAGGAACCCCAAAAAAGCATTTTCCCGCAGCAATACCCGCAACTGCGGGAATTCGGATGGCAGCGGGGCACCAAGGCGCTGTGGCGCGGAACGGAACAATTCCACCGATTCAATCCCGTCTGACCAACCGTTACTTCATTCAAACGGCACTATAAAAACGCCGCTCGCTCTTTCACATAATGAAAATCAGACCGACCATTTGCCTATGCCGGATGGGGTGGCGACGGGAACGGCGTTACGACACCAGCCGCCTCTCCCGCGACCGACACCAACATGATCCGCATCGAGCGCAGCGCGATCCGCATGGTCATGGCGAGGTCATGTTGAAATTGTCCGGCCAGCGGTTCAACACCGTCATCTTCCAGCATGTCGAGTAGATGAATTTCGTCGGGCGTGAAGGCGGCATCCGATGGGCCGCCCGCCTGAAAACGTCGCCCGAACCGCGCCTCGAACAGGGTCATGACGCTGTCGAGTACCGGCGCCAGCAGGCCGGCGCCCAATGTTTCGAGGCGCTCGTACAGGCTGAACTGGACCGGGTCACCGGTATCGCGCGCGATGCGCCAGCTCCTTGCGCCTTCGATGATGGTCCAGACGGCGGAGGGGGCGGGCGCGAAACGCATGGGGGTGCCTTCTTGACTTTCCCCTTAGGCTGGCTCGCTTTTGCGACTTATTCGCAGACGATAGGCCGGCTCTGTTACACCCGCAAGACAGAAATGGCGCGTTCGATCGTCTCGTGCACGACGCAGCATCCTCATAATTCTGCCAAAAAAGCGGATCGCGAGAAAAATATATCGCGACCGGCTTTTGTCGAAAGTCGCCATTGTTCGGTCGCCCCCGAAGTGAAAGAAGTGTGATAATTGGGGGAGGTAAGGCGGCAGTTTATGGAAAATGACACTTCGCAAGGAGCCGCGCGCGCCCGACGGCATGTGGTGGTCGTAGGCGGCGGGTTCGGAGGCCTCCAGGTCGTTGAGCACCTCAAAGGCGTCGGGGTCGCCATCACCTTGGTCGACCAGCGGAATTATCATCTTTTCCAGCCGCTTTTGTATCAGGTCGCTACCGCCTCACTGACCGCATCGGAAATAGCGTGGCCGATCCGCGCGATGGTTCATAACCGCCCCGATGTATCGACCGTGCTCGGAACGGCAGTCGGCGTGGACATGAATGGCCGGCGGCTCCTGTTGGGCGACGGCAGCGCCATTTCGTACGATATTCTCGTTCTGGCTACCGGGGCACGCCACGGCTATTTCGGACATGATGATTGGGAGCCTTTCGCCCCAGGTCTAAAGACAATCGAGGATGCTACGCGGATGCGCAGCCAAATCCTCCTGGCGTTCGAACAGGCAGAGCGCGAGAGCGATTTGGACCGTCGCGCGGCGCTGTTGACCTTCGTCGTCATCGGTGCCGGGCCGACTGGTGTCGAACTCGCAGGGACGATTGCGGACCTCGCACGCGACACGCTGCCACCGGATTTCCGCGCGATCGACACGCATATGGCTCGCGTCGTTCTGATTGAAGCCGGACCCCAGGTCCTGCCGGGCTATGCAGAGGATCTCTCGAGCTATGCTCGCCGCGCCTTAGAGCAACTCGGCGTCGAGGTGGTCCTCGGCCACGCTGTGACGGAGGTCACTGCCGGAGGTGTCAAATTCGGTGACCAGCACATTACCGCTTCAACGATTATATGGGCGGCGGGAGTTCGCGCTTCGCCGGCGGCCTTGTGGCTCGGCGTTCCCGCTGATGGCAATGGCCGTATTCTGGTCGAGCCCGATTTGTCTATTCCCGGACACCCGGAAATCTTTGCGGTCGGCGACACAATTTCAGTCGCAGCCTTAGACGGAAAACCCGTTCCCGGCATCGCCCCGGCCGCCAAGCAAGGAGGACGCTATGTGGCGAGCGTTATTCGCAGCCGGCTCGACGATAAATCTGCGCCAGCCCCGTTCCGGTACCATCACGACGGTAGCCTGGCGCAGATCGGCAAGCGCAGAGCGGTTGCCGATTTCGGCTGGATCAAGCTTCGCGGCCCGACCGCCTGGTGGCTGTGGGGTATAGCGCACATCTATTTCCTCGTCGGCGTTCGGGCACGTCTGGGCGTGGCCTTGAACTGGCTCTGGATCCATTTTCGCAATCAGCGCAGCGCGCGGCTGATCACGCATTCCCCGCTACAGCTTGATAAGATGGGGTCAGATCATGCCAACGAATGATAGTCCGTCCCGCGAGCCGGGAATGTCGACAACACGCGTCGGCGTAATCGTCGGCAGCCTCAGGCAGGCCTCTTATTCACGTCGCCTCGCCCGGGCTCTCATCGACCGAGCGCCGGCCGACTGGGCATGTACGATCATCGAGATAGCGGACCTCCCGCTGTATAATCAGGACCTCGAAATTGAAGCTCCGCGACAATGGACCCGGTTTCGCGAGGAGATCGGTGGCTGCGATGCCATGCTATTTGTCACGCCAGAATATAACCGCTCAATTCCTGGAGCACTCAAGAACGCGACCGACATAGGTTCGCGTCCCACGAGCGAGAATAAGTTTGAAGGCTTGCCCGCCGCAATCGTCACGGTCACTCCTTTTTCCGGCGGCGGGGCAGCAGCCAATCACGCGCTACGCCAGTCATTTGTCTTCCTCAACCTGGCTGTGATGCAGCAGCCCGAAGCTTATATAAGTCATGTCGACGATCTGGTTGACGACCAGGGGAGGGTGTCGAACGAAGAGGGAGACAAGTTGCTCCGTCGATTTATGGCTGGGTTCTCCCGGTGGGTCGAAAGGGTCGGGTTCGGCAGAGCCCAACCGCTCGACCAGTTTTTGAGCCTGAGAAAAGCCGCCTTTGAAGCCTATATCAAAGGCGACGCGGCACCCCTCGTTCGGATGGAGACGGCCGCCCCGGCGACTTTTTTTCCAGCAAACGGGGGACTCGTGGAAGGTGCAGAAGCGATAACTCAGGTACTTCGGAATGGTGCAGAGGTGTTCTGGCCGGGTTGCGAAGGGAATATAGAGGTGGCTGGATCTGGATCGAGCGGTGGCCTCGCCTGGTGGAGCTGCATTCACCGGATGACGGGGAACCCAACAGGAGAAACCCCACCTTCGTTGAAAGCCTTGCGCATCACCGAGGTTTTCCGGGAGGAGCATGATGGATGGAAAGTCGTTCATCGGCATGAAGATTTAGCCGGGCCAATGACCTGAAGGCAAAATGACGACGATCCATCACAAATTTCTGGTGGGTTCGACAAATTTCGACCGCGAGAGTTGGAAAACAGGCCATTCGGCCGGCTTATGTGAGAACGTCGACGATATGCGGGCAAGGCAGTTCAGAACATACCGTTTCGGATCGCGCCGCCGTCGGGGACGGCCTGGATGACGTCCCAGTGCTCCACGACCTTGCCTTCTTCGAGTCGAAAAAAATCGGCGAGTGCCAAGCCCGGCTCGCCCGGCTTCAGGACCAGGTTTGCGTGGGTAATCACGAAATCGCCTTCCGCAAAGATGCGCTTGATGTCCAGACTGACTTGCGGGTTTGCGGTGCGAAGGTCGTGCACGAAGGCGATGAAGGCGTCAGGACCGTCATTGGCTTTCGGGTTATGCTGGATGTACCAAGGGCCCATATAGCGTTCGACCGCCAGTTCAGGCTGGCCGCCAAACGCTGTCTCATAGTAAGCGCGCACCGTCGCCTTGTTGGTTTCGAGGTCTGACATATCGTCACTCCGATCATCGATGGGCTGTCGTCACACGTCTTTGTCATGCGGGCTCGAGACGGAGCCGTTGGCGCTGATCGCCCCGATCTGCCGGATGAAAGGCGTCAGCTTATCCATACTATGTCGGCGGACGATCTCCAATCAGATGCCAAAAGTGTCGCGCCTGCCCCGATTAAATATGGGGCGAAATGTGGGAGCGATTCCTACCACCAGATCAATAAGCGTAGAATTCCAGCGATTCTGGCTTGACGATGGTGACCCCTACGAGAGTAGAACTTTATTCTCAAGCAACATCAGGGCGTCCCTAAGCCCTCTGTAAAATCAGCGATTTGTCTTGTAGCGTGTTCGCGGTCGGTCGCCCTGATTTGCCTGAATTCCCATCAAAATGTGGGAACGATTGTGGGATCATTTCAGGCAGGGAACAGAACCGATGACCCTTTCGGCATTGAAAGTGAAAAACGCCAAGCCCGGCCGTCATGTCGATGGCCGGGGCCTGTGTCTGCTGGTCAAGGACAGCGGTGCGAGAACGTGGGTGCTGCGGATGCAGCGCCAAGGCAGGCGCCGCGACTATGGCTTGGGTTCCGCTCTGGACGTGTCGCTGGCGGAGGCGCGCGACGCGGCAGCGGCACTGCGCCGCCAGGTGCGCGAGGGCGTCGATCCTGTCGCCGAGCGGCGTAAGTCGCGCAAGGTCGTGCCGAGCTTCGAGATGGCGGCGCGGGCCTGCTACGACGCGATGAAGGAGGGATGGAAGAACCAGCGTCATGCGAGTTGGATATCCAGCCTTGAGAACCATGTCTTTCCGCTGATCGGCACCAAGCCTGTGGACGAGGTGGACAGCGCGTGCGTGGTGGAAGTGCTGTCGCCCGTCTGGCTCGATATTGCCGATACCGCGCGGCGCATATTGCAGCGCATCGGCGCGGTGCTGGACTTCGCGCACATCAAGGGTTGGCGTGCCGAGGAAACCTCGCTTCGCTCCGTCCGCAAGGGTTTGCCGCGTCAGGTGGACAAAGGCGGGCATCTCGAAGCCATGCCCTATGCCGATGTGCCTGCACTGATGGCGAAGCTTGCAGCAGCGTCGCCGACCACCGGGCGGGACGCGCTGCGCTTCACGATCTACAACGCGGTGCGCTCCAACGAGACGCGCTTTGCAGTCTGGACGGAGTTCGACCTGGATAAGGGTATCTGGACCATTCCGGGCGAGCGGATGAAGGCGGGCGAAACCCATGTCGTTCCCCTGTCGCCGCCCGCCGTGGCGCTGCTGCGCAAACGGTGGAAGGAGCGCGCCAGCGACACCGGCCTCGTCTTCTCCGCCGATGGCGAAAAGCCGATCAGCGACATGACCATGACCAAGTTGCTGCGGGATGACGGGATCAAGGGCGTGACCGTCCACGGCTTCCGTTCCGCTTTCACCGACTGGTCATCGGAGAGAACGCGTTTCCCTAAGGAGGTCGCCGACAAGGCGCTGGCGCACAAGCTGCCCAACAAGGTCGAGGCGGCCTATCGTCGGACGGACTTCTTCGAGAAGCGGCGCAGCCTCATGGCGCGCTGGGCAGAGTATCTGGATCGGGTGCCCATGAAGGCAAGCAAGGACGCCGGCCCCACGGCGTCCGAGCCTATGCCGCTCCGCGTTGCCGCCTGACGAGATCGTGCAGGCTGGCGGTGGTGATGCGGGTCGACTTGCCGAGCTTCACCGTGTCGACTTCGCCGGCCGCGATCAGCTCATAGAGCTTGGTGCGGCCGACACCGATCATGCGGGCAGCGTCATTGACGCGCACGCAGATCGGATCGGGAGAGGGCGGGGCCGTCATTGCCCCGGGTTCCCGGCGCGATCTTCGCGGTAGGCTACCGGATTGGATATCCAGCGATTGACGGCGGACTCGTGCCAGCCAGCGCCGTGGACGCTGATCCGCACCTTATCGGGAAAGGTGCCGTCGGCCATCTTGCGATAGAGCGTCGAGCGGGAAAGGCCGGTGCGGTCGAGAACGGTTTTCAAACGAATGATACGATCGGGGTTGTTCATGGGGCAGTCTCCCAAACGATGGTGTTGCACGCTCCCCAGCGACGATCATTGGATGCCTGTTCGCCCCAGACAAGAGCCGTTCCGGGGCACCTCGGACCGAGCGCATGATTTTTGGCGGGGGCTGGCGGCGTCTGGCGGCGCGCGGCGGCGAATAGCGGACACTGGCGTAGGGAAATCGCGAGAACGATTGCCGCAGTTTTTTTCTCACTGTGTCCCAGCCTCAGGCGATCAGTGCCTTTCGGGTCGCATTTGCTTGCGACTGGGAGTCCGGCTCAGGTCGAATCGTTCGCGGCGTTCGCTCCAATCAGTGGAGGTCCGCCCGCCAGACATCAGGCTGCGTCAAACCTTTCCACGCGGCAAGAGGGGAGGCAATGAAGTGCCGGTTTGCGCATCTTATGGAGCCACGCGCCACGAACGCGGCCTCTCGGGACAAGCGAACCGAACGATCCGCACACGATTCGCCCATCATGCCGGGACGGAACACAGGCGAGATCAGCCTGGGCTACCAGCCTTAGCTTGACCGGATGGATTGCTCGTCCAGCTTTTCCAGCCGCTCGACTTCACGTTCAAGTACCTCGCGGATGAATGCGGCCCTGCGCTGCCGCCCGACTAGCTTGTCGATGCGCGTGCCGAGACCCTCCGGCAGGCGAATGTTGGTCGATTTTACGTTGAGCGGCGGTCGTCCCATGCCCGCGTCGTAACCAAGCATGAGGTGCGTTCAATCGGAAGCCGAATAAGCGGTGCCGGTTATTGATTATTTCCTGCCATTAAAGCTATAAGCGGTGCCGCTTATTGTTCTTGGGGCGTTATGCACCGCCTTCGAGAAAGCAGACGAGGAAGGCCGGCCCATGACCGCACGCAATCTCTCACCCGATGATTCGTCGATTGCTTCTCGAACATCACGCCGCGCCTTGTTGCGGGCGCTGACCGCGACACCGGTTGCGGTTTCCGTTGTGACCTCGCCCTGGGGTGAGGCATTGGCGACGCTTCATCGGGAGCATGACGACGAACCGGCGGCGCCTTGCCGAAGCAGGGCAGGGCGCAGGCTCAGCCGCGTGCGCTACCACAGGGCGGAGAGCTTTTTCGAGACGCTGGAAGCGGGCATCCTGACGCGCAAGAGAGAAGTTCTCTATCATTCCGGCATCGTCGCCCAACTGGCCTTGAGCGCGCATCTTCTGGACATCGGCTTTGAGGATCGGTGGTGTGCACGGCACATCGGCCTGCGCGTGGCCAAGTCGTTGGCATACGCCAACGCGACGGGGTTGGGCCATGATTGCCCCGACATGGCGCGGCTGGCGGGGGCCCTCACGCCCTACTGGAAATGGAATCAGCCGCGCTTTCCCGAAGAGCCTGAACAGGATGATGGCGGATTCACGGCCAACCAGATACGCCCGCTGCTACGCGCGTTGCTGGACCATGTGCATCGCGTCACCGGGCATCCTCGTCCGCGCGGGTGGCGGCGATGATCGACACCCATGCCCTTCGGCGCGCTTTTGATGCGCTTCCGGAGCGCACGCGCAAGGTATTCTGGCTTCATCGTGTGGATGACCTTTCTTATGCGCAGATCGCGGCGCTGCTCGGCATCACCATTGAGGAAGTGCAGACGGAAGTCGCAAATGCGCTGTGCGGCATGGACCGCCTGCTCAGGGACGCCACGCTAATAGACCGCGAGCCAACGGCGGCAGACCATGGGAACCGATCACGAGGCTTTCGCCGCTGCTGGAGGAGGTGGTGGTGGCCGCGCCATTGGTCAGCGCTATGCCCTTGCGTCCGGTAGTCCGATGTGAAGACGTCTGTTAACAGCGGCTCGCGCCGCCCGGAGGATACCGGGCGGCTTAGGCAGGATCAGGCTGACTTGGCAGTACGCGGCGTGCGCTTTGGCTTTGTCGCAGGGGCAGGGGCTGCCGCCGCTTTTGCCTGCCGGCCTTTCTGGCCGAGTCCGATACGGTGAGCCATCGCCCGGCGTACTTCCGAATAGCTTTCAGCGACCATCGGATAATCGGCCTTCAGATTGTAGCGCTGGCGGTATTGTTCCGGCGTCAGACCGTTGGTCGACAAATGTCGGCGCAAGGTCTTGTAGGGTTTGCCGTCGATCAGCGAGATAATATGATCCTTTGAGGCGAGCGATTTGCGTACCGTGACGGCCGGCGTAAATTCTTCCGGCGCTGCATCTTCTTCGCCCGCTGCCGGTGCTGACGATCCAGCCGAAAGCTCGGTTACGGTTGCATGCATTGTACGCAGGAACGCAGGCACGTCTTCGGCGGCAACCCGGTTGTTCTGATTGCCGAGCCAGGCGATCGTGAGTTCGGTGGCAAGCTCGACCGCGTTCAAGGTGGTTTCTTCCGACATGAGTATTTCCTGCTTCGTTGGCATACGGGCGAGCATCTGCTCCGCTCTCGGACGTGCACCTTTAATGGATGTTTCGCGTGTGTCGATGTTCAGGCTTGTAGCCTACCCTGATAGTCATGCGATGACGTGGACGAGATCGAAAGGCATGAACGGACCAATGGATATTGAGGAACGCCCGCGCGGCACATCGAATCGCAGGATCGCACTTCTGATCGACGCCGATAATGTGTCGCACAGCAAGATCGCGGCAATTTTGGCAGAGCTCTCCAAATACGGCACGGCCAACATTCGCCGCGCCTATGGCGATTGGGCGAGCTCGGGCCTCAAGAACTGGAAGGACAAACTACACGATTTCGCGATCCGGCCCATTCAGCAATTCAGCTATTCGACGGGCAAGAATGCGACCGACATTGCGCTGGTGATCGACGCGATGGAATTGCTCTACACGCAGAAGCCCGATGCCTTCTGCCTCGCATCGAGCGACGCGGATTTCACTCCGTTGGTGATGCAACTGAAAGCCAATGGGCATGAAGTTTACGGCTTCGGGGAACGCAAGACGCCCGCGCCATTCGTCAATGCCTGCACGACCTTCCTCTTTCTCGATAGCCTGGACGATCCGGCGCAGGCCATGACCTCAGTTGAACCAGCGGAAAAGCCCGAGGCCAAGCCGAAGTCCGCTGCCAAGGCAAAAGCGTCCGGTGATACGAAAACGGCCAAACCCTTGGCACAGGATGCCGCGCTTGTGACTGTCTTGCGCGGCGCTGTGGAAGCCTCCGCGCATGAGGACGGATGGGCTGCCATGTCGGCAGCGGGCGGCGCCGCCAAACGCCAAGCCCCGATCGATCCGCGTAACTACGGCGTGAAGAACTTTCCAGCCCTCTTTGCCGCCACCGGCCTGTTCGAGATCGTGAAGACGGAAAATGGCCAGAGTTATGTTGCCGACAAGCACAACATCGACCGGACGCCGCAACCGAACCGATAAGCCGGGGATCAGTCGTCCGCCGTTTCTTTTTCGGCTTCGAATGCGCGTTTGCCTTTGCGCTGCCAGAGGGCGAGGGCGTTAGCGCGTTCATCACCGCGCAGCTTGTCCGCCACCGTGAGGAACGCGCCGTAGAGCGTGGCGCGATCATCATCGGTCAGATCTTCCAGCCCCGCCTTCACGACCAGGCCGCCCAGTTCGATCAGATGCCGCGTTCGCTCGCGCCGTTTCACGACCCATTCGCGCATGTCGGTTCGCGCCTTTCGTGCCTCAAGCCGATGCCGCGCCGCCGTCGAGCGGTAGAGTGCCGCTCGGCTGGTGTTTAGTTCCTGGCGCAGGCTTTCGTGCCTTGCCTTGAAAGAACGCCGCGCCCCGCTTGCGCCAGCCCTCCTTTGTCGCGGCATCCTTCATGACGATGGCATCAAGCAGTACTCCGGCGAGAAGATCGGCGTCGAGCGTATCGGCACCCGTCGCTGCTACCAGTTCGCCAAGCTGACGCACCCGGCGCTCCTTGAGTTGCCGCGCTTTGTCGGCAAGGGCTTTGAGTTCTGAATCGAAGTCACGGGGTTTGCGCATCGAAAGTCTCCATTGAGAGATGATGCGACCATGATAATAGAGGGCAGGGCGTAATGCTGTAGAGTCGCCGGGACAGTCTGGTATTGCCCGGTCCCTCACAGGAATTTTTCGTGTGAGGGCGCGCTTATACGTCGTGCCGACGTGCGCTCAGAAGTGTAGTTGGTATGTCGCTATGGCGATCTACCGTTTCAGCGTGAAGGTCATCAGCCGCGCCAGCGGGCGCAGTGCCGTGGCGGCTGCTGCGTATCGTTCGGCCGACCGGCTGCATGATGAGCGCCTCAATCGCGACCATGACTTCACCAACAAATCGGGCGTCGTGCACAGCGAAGTGCTGCTGCCCGAAAATGCGCCCGATGAATGGCACGACCGCGAACGCCTGTGGAATGATGTCGAGGCGTTCGAGAAGCGCAAGGACGCGCAGCTATCTCGCGAGGTGGAGTTCGCCATTCCCCGCGAGATGACGCAGCCGCAGGGCATCGAGCTTGCCCGCGATTTCGCGCAGGCGGAGTTTGTCGATCGCGGCATGGTCGCCGACCTCAATGTGCATTGGGACATCGGTGCGGACGGTCTCGCCAAACCCCATGCCCATGTCATGCTCACCATGCGCGAGGTGGGCGAAGACGGGTTCGGCGCGAAGGTGCGCGACTGGAACCGCACCGAACTTGTCGAGCATTGGCGTGAGCGATGGGCAGATCACGTCAATGAGCGCCTTGCCGAACTCGATATCGACGCGCGCATCGATCACCGCAGCCTTGAGCGCCAAGGTATCGACCTTGAGCCGCAGGACAAGATTGGTCCCGCCGCGCAGCGCATGGGCGAGCGCGGACTCGTATCCGAGCGAATAGAAGACCATCAGGATATCGCGCGGCGTAACGGCGAACGGATCATCGCGGAACCACGCGTCGCGCTGGACGCGATCACGCACCAACAGGCGACGTTCACCAATCGCGACCTTGCGATGTTCGTCCACCGTCACAGCGACGGCAAGGAGCAGTTCGACGCGTCGATGAGCGCGGTGCGCAGCTCGCCCGACACGATCGCATTGGGACAGGACGGGCGTGGGGAAGATCGGTTTACCAGCCGCGAAATGATCGAGACGGAACGTCGGCTTGAGCAGGCGGCCGATCGGTTGGCGTTGCAATCGGGACATGGTCTCCCGGCGGCGGTCCGGGAGGGAAGAATGGCCGCCGCCGGGAGTGACGGGCTGGTGCTCGGGAAAGAGCAGCAGGCCGTGCTGGAGCGCATAACAGGACGAAGCGGGCTTGCAATCGTCATAGGCTATGCCGGCACCGGCAAATCCGCCATGCTGAGCATCGCGCGCGGTGAGTGGGAAGCGGCGGGCCTCAATGTGCGCGGCGCCGCCCTGTCGGGCATCGCCGCCGAGGGGCTGGAAAACGGCTCCGGTATCGGGTCGCGGACCATCGCCAGCATGGAGCATGGTTGGGCGCTGGGACGCGATTTGCTCACCGCCCGCGATGTGCTGGTGATCGACGAAGCGGGCATGGTCGGTACGCGCCAGATGGAGCGTGTGTTGTCCCACGCCGCCGAGGCCGGGGCCAAGGTCATTCTTGTAGGTGACCCGCAACAATTGCAATCGATCGAAGCGGGCGCGGCGTTCCGGTCGATCCATGAGCGTCATGGCGGTGCCGAGATCACCGAGGTTCGTCGCCAGCGCGAGGACTGGCAGCGCGACGCCACACGCCATCTGGCCATCGGCAGGACCGGCGAGGCGGTCCGCGACTATGGCGAGCACGGTATGGTCCATCCGGCCGCGACACGCGATGACGCGCGCGGCGAACTTGTCGATCGCTGGGACCGTCAGCGGCAGGCCAACCCGAACGACACGCGCATCATCCTCACCCACACCAATGCCGAGGTGCGCGACCTCAACGACGCGGCGCGGGGCCGCATGCGTGACGCAGGCGCGCTGGGCGACGATGTGCGGGTGAAGGTCGAGCGCGGCGAGCGGCATTTCGCGTGCGGAGACCGCGTGATGTTCCTGCGCAACGAGCGCGGCCTTGGCGTGAAGAACGGCACACTAGGCACCATCGAACAAATCAGCCCGCAGAGCATGGCCGTCCGCATCGATGACGGACGATCGGTCGCGTTCGATACGAAGGATTATGCCCACGTGGATCATGGCTACGCCGCCACGATCCACAAGGCTCAAGGCATGACCGTGGACCGGGCGCATGTCCTCGCGACGCCGGGCATGGACGCCCATGGAAGCTATGTCGCTCTTTCCCGGCACCGGGATGGCGTCGAGCTTCATTATGGCCGCGACGACTTCGCCGATCAGTCCCGGCTCGTCCGCACCCTATCGCGCGAACGCTCCAAGGACATGGCGAGCGATTACGAACGAGTCGATCCGGCGCAGGCGTTCGCGGAGCGGCGCGGGATCACATTCCGCGAACGCGTTGCCGAGATCGTCCGCGTGGGGGCAGAGAAGGCGCGGGGGATCTTCGACAGTTTCAAGCCGAAGATCCCTGCGCCGCGCGAACAGGACATGTTCGCAGATTTCCGACCCGAGCGGCAGGAAGCGGCAAAGCACGAGCCGACGCGCGCTGGTGGACAGCGTGGCGCGGTCGAGCGCTATGCAAGGGCGCTCGATGAGATCACGCTGACGCGCGAGTCGGGCTTGGCCGCCATGCCGCACCAGCGCGACGCGCTGGAGCGCGCCAGAGAGGCGTTGGACGCCATCCGGCCCCATGCCTCAACCGACCTTCGCGCGGCCTTCCAGCACAGCCCTGAGCTTGTCCGCGAGGCGGCAGAGGGTCGCGGCCAGGCAGCAATGCGCGCGATGCAGCTTGAGGCTGAAATCCGCACCGATCCCTTTCAACGTGCCGACAAGTTCGTGGAAGGGTGGCAGCAGTTGCAGCGCCACCGCGAGGATTTGCAGCGCGACGGGGATTTCCGGGGCGCGCGCAAGGTCGGCGATCAGATGGCGGGCATGGCGAAGAGCCTCGAGCGCGACGCGCAGATGGAATCGCTGCTGCGCCCCCGACGCCATGAATTCGGGATCGATGCCGACATGGGCCGCAACCTGTCCCGCGACCTCGTGGACCATGTGTCCTTCGAACAGACCCGCAGCCTTGGAATGAGCCGATAGGAGGAAGAAATGCCCGATGAGCAATCCTTGTTGAACGCGCCGGAACCCGAAAGCGAAACTGCCGCGCAGGCGTTCGCGCGCCTAGACGGCCGGATCGCCCTGATGTCCCGCGCGGTCGAGCACCTGGCCGCCGAACGGGCGAGCATCGACATTCCGGACTACAGCGCCACGCTGGGCCAGATGAACATTCGGCTAGCCGCTATCGCGCAAGGGCTGGCCGGCATCGCCGAGAAACCCGCGATGCTGTTGACCCCGGAAGGCCTGGCGATGCGAATGGACGCGGCGGCGGAGAAATCCCGGCGCACCGACAGCGCGACGCTTCGCGAAGCACGGGAAGACCATCAGGAAGCCGCGAGGATCATCCGTGACCTTGTCGGTGTGCTTCGCGATAAGCATGAGCAGCTCAAGCACCTTCTATGGGCCGCAGGTGGCGGCGTCCTGGCCGGGTGCCTGTTGTGGTCGTTCCTTCCCGGTGTGGTGGCACGTACGCTGCCCCAGCGCTGGCATATGCCCGAGCGTTTGGCGCGGCATATGGTTGGCGAGCCGACCTTATGGGAGGCGGGAACCCGGATCATGCGCGCGGACAGCCCGACCGCTTGGCAGGCCATCGCAGATGCTGCCGAAATGCGTCGCGACAATCGCGAGACCATCGACACCTGCGAACAGGCCGCGAGCAAGGCGAAGCGCCCCGTGCGATGCACGATTACGTTAGGGCGATAAGACGATGCGATCGCTTGGCACAGGCCTGCCGGGATCGACGGCTGTTATTTGCCGCCATGCTGAAATAGCGTTCTATGCGGAATGCTCGGCGTCAGGGGGCACAGATTGCAATGCACCGTACGCACGGGTGCTGCTCAAAAATTTCACAATATCAACGATTTGCAAGTGTTCTTAAAAACCGTCAGGGCACATTTTGAATCGCTTTTGTCCGCAGATCAACCCCTAACTTCATGAACGGGTTCGATAATTGAACTCTATCATCGGCGGGAGAAAGCATAAATCCCAGCCTCAAATATGGAAGGCTCCCGCGTCGCAGCAAAGCTCCTCGGAGCAGCGAGCATGTCAGCCAGCGGCTCGATCAGGGCATCCGCAATCGTCCTCAATCGCGAGGACATGTCGCTCACTGCCATGCTCGCCCAGCCATCGTCCTGCACCAAGAACGATCCATCTTGGCTCTTTTTCAGGGCGTTAATGGACCTAAGTTGTCTAGTTTGTTCGCGCGGCGGCCCGTAAGACGCGCGTCAGCCTCTCCGTTCGCTCAGCCAGTCCGAGCAAGCAGGTGCGACCAGAATACTCGACGCCTACCGGTGACAGTGCCGGAAATTATACTATGTACCTGGAGTTCCGATGCGACCCGCGTTTGCCTCTCTGACGATCCTTGCTGCAGCGTTGCCGGCCACCGTTGCCGCGCAACCGCAAATCCCGCAGGTTGTACCGCTGACGGCCACGGCCCCGGACGGCACGGTGCTGAGTGGAGAGATCGATCTTCCCTCGGGCAGGGCGCCGCGATCGGTCGTACTGCTCGTCCCAGGTACTGGTGGGTTCGACCGCAACGTCAAATTCGGCATGTCCGGTACGCCGGACGATCTAATCTTTCAGCGACTGGCGCAGGCCCTTACAGACGCTGGCCTTGCCGTGATCCGCTTCGACGAGCGCGGCCGCAGTTGCGGGGAGGGGGCAGGGCCACCGGGACCGACGGGTTGTTCCAATCCCGGTCTGATGGGGGGCATCACGCCGGAAACCAAGGCCGGAGACCTTGTCGCGATCGCAACAGCGGCAATGCGCGCGAGGGAGCTCAAGAACGTCTGCCTGACGGTATTCGCTCATTCAGAAGGAATGCTCACGGTCGCGCGCGCTGTGGAAAGCGGTTCGCTGCAGCCTGCTGGCATCGTCGGAATGGGCGCGCTCTTGGACAGCCCGGCGTCTTCGATTTGGTGGCAGATGGTACATCGCTACGCCGATACGATGAAGTCCATGGATGCCGATAAGGATGGCGTCGTCACGAACGACGAAATCGCCGCCGGTTGGCGGAAGTCGCCGCTGGGAATATACCCTGCACAACCCGGCTCCCTCAACCCGACTGGACGCCGCACCATTGCCGAGCTGGATGCAGCCGCGCAAAAGGCCGCCGGCGACTATGCGAAAGTTCGCGCCGATGCGTTAGCACACAAGGACGGCGACCCTTATGGGCCGCCAGGTCAGCCGGTCGCTTCCTATCGCTGGTGGAAGCAATGGTTCACCGACTGGCAGCCAGTCGCTGCGCGACTGGCTGCGTTCGACGGGCCAATGACCCTGTTGTACGGCTCGATCGATTCTCAGGCGCCGGCTGTGCCGCAAATCGCTGCTGCCCAAGATTATCTCATCCACGCGCGTCTCAACACCTTGGTGTTGCCCGACCTTGGACATACCCTTGGGACTCATCCGCTGCTTGGTCCGGTTGACGCGTCCGCCCTTGAGCAGATCGTGCAGGCCACCTTGAATACTGCCGGTGCATGCGAAAAGTCTGGTAGCACGAAGGAGAAGCCAAGCTCGTGACCGCGCTGTTGCTTGAGCACGTAACCAAATCGTTCGGCACCAATGTCGCGGTATCAGATCTTTCCTTTTCGGTGAACGAAGGGGAGGTGTTCGGGTTTCTAGGCGGTAACGGGGCGGGCAAGACCACCTCGCTTCGAATGGTCCTGGACATCATCCGACCGTCTTCCGGACGACTGACTGTCCTAGGAAAACCACCCGGCCGCGAGAACCGCGCGGACCTCGGTTTCCTGCCTGAGGAGAGGGGCCTCTATCGGTCCATGTCCGCTCTCGACACGGTGACGTATTTCGGCAGGCTCAAGAGCATGAGCGCCAGCGCCGCCCGCAGCGAGGCGCGCGCCATTCTCGACCGTTTCGGGCTCGATTCATCTTCGAAAATAGGTGTCGACAAACTCTCCAAGGGCATGGCCCAAAAGGTCCAGATCGCGACGGCAATCGTGAACCGTCCGCGCCTGCTCATGCTGGACGAGCCTTTCTCCGGGCTCGATCCCATCAATCAGGAACTGTTGGAGCAGGTCATTCTCGACATGTCGCGGGCCGGCGCCACGGTGATCTTCTCCACGCATATCATGCAGCATGCCGAGCGCCTGTGCGATCGCCTCGTGCTTCTGGATCGTGGCCACAAGGTCTTCGAAGGCACGCAGGCAGAGGCTCGCGGGCGGATGCCGGTGCGGCTAACCTTGACGTCGCGCGATACGCCTGCGGTTTTGGCGGACGTGGCAGGCGCGGAACCTGAGGGGCCTGCCCTGGACGGGTGGACAGACTGGGTCGTCGTTCTGGCACCCGGCGTCGAGCCGGGAGCCGTGCTCGAGGAATGTACTGCGCGCGGTTTTGCGCTCAGGCGGTTTGAGCACCATCGGCCTAGTCTCCACGACGTGTTCATCCAGCTCGTTCGCCCCGGCGACGCGCGGCAATGATCGCACGGATTCTCCTCGTCGCATTGCGTGAGTTCCGCCAGATCGCGGCTGCGCGCAGTTTCTGGATCACCCTGTTGATTCTGCCAGCTGCCCTGGCTGTCGGCCCCTATGTCTCCCGCCTGTTCGACAAGCCCGGCGCAAACAGAATCATGCTGATCGGCTCGGACCAAGTGACGGAAGCTCTTCGACAGCGGTTCGCGCTGGAGGAGCAGCGCCGGCAGCTGCTCGCGCTTTCGCGGTATTCGGAACGATTCGATCTTGATCATACCGTGCCGGGCGCCGTCTGGGGTCGACACCGGCAGTGGTACAGTGACGCCGAGGTTCAGCATTTTGTGCGAGACGGCGGCGCCAACGGGGCCATTGCTGCGATGAAGCGGACAGCGCCGGCCGGGGTGCCCGATTTCGATATGCCCCTGCCGCGCATCGAAGTTGTCGCGACGCCCGCGACGGTGACGGCAACAGGGTCGGCGCAGCTCGACGTGGCGTTGCGACCCTATTTCGAACCCGCTTCCGGCGACCGTGACAAGGCTCTGGATTACGCCGTCTACGTCCCGGCTGATTTCGGGCGCCCCG
Organism: Sphingomonas sp. UYAg733; assembly: GCF_054057355.1. NCBI lineage: Bacteria > Pseudomonadati > Pseudomonadota > Alphaproteobacteria > Sphingomonadales > Sphingomonadaceae > Sphingomonas > Sphingomonas sp. UYAg733. Next base: position 135,430 of record NZ_JBSRZE010000003.1, on the reverse strand, counting down.
GGGCGGTCGTCGGATTGTGGTCCGACGGGCAGCCCGACGCGGATCTCATGGCCACGGTCCAATCAGTCCTGTCGCGCGAGTTGCGGCTTCGGTTCCTGCAGGCGGCGGGGGTCGATGCCAAAACGGTGTCGATTGCGACTGACCAGTCGCCAGCCATCCGCGTGACGATGTCCCGCGCCTTGCACGGGCGCGAACGGATGGCGATCAGTTCGATATTGCCGCTTGCGGCAGCCTATCTGCTGCTCACCTCTCTCATGTTGTCCGGCTCCTGGATGCTCCAGGGGCTGGTGGAGGAACGGTCCAACAAGCTGCTGGAAACCGTGTTGGCGTGTATCAGCCCCCAAGAGCTCCTGTTCGGGAAGTTGCTCGGCACGGTCGCCCTCGGGTTGACGATGGTGGCGACCTGGGTAGCGTGCGCGGTGGCGGCCGCGTTCCTTACCCACGGCGTTGCCGCTGACACCATCCGTGCCGCACTTGCTCCGCTGGCATCGATCCAGGCCGCCCTCGCGATGGGCTATTTCTTTATCGCCGGCTATCTCATGGTCTCGATCATCTTCCTGACGATTGGCGCGATGAGCGATTCCATCCGGGACGCGCAGAGCTATCTTGCCCCGATCATCCTGGTCATCGTCCTGCCATTCAGCCTGCTGGTCCGCGCCATCATCGCCAATACCGGAGGACCCGCGATCAGCCTGATGACATGGATTCCGATATATGCGCCGTTCACCATGCTTGCGCGGATCGGGGTGGGGGTGCCGGTGTGGGAATTGTGGGGCTCGGCTTTGCTCCTCGCTGGCTTCATCGCGATCGAGTTCTGGCTTCTGGGCAAGGTATTTCGCGCGAGCCTGCTGCGTACTGGCCAGAGACCAGGGCTGAAGGCGATCGGTGAAATGATCATGTCCAGAAGCGGCGACTGACGCGGCGGGCAGCGCGCGCGCCAGAACGGCTACGAGGCAGCAGGCTAGGTTTGGGGAGCGTCGCGATTCAGCGGCGCAAAGGGGGATTTGGTTGAAATATCTGATGACCAACGGCTGCCAACGTCAGTCGGCGCGACGGGCCTAGGATCGGGCTGTGTCACTATTCCGGCCGGAAGCCCTGAAAGCACGCGAAGACCATTTGCACGGCGCGATCAATATTGCCGTGCCGATGTCGTGGCAGGCGATCGGGTACCTGATCCTGATTATCGTGGTCTGCGCTGCGGTCTTCCTGTCGCTTGCGACCTATTCACGAACCGAAACCGTGCCCGGCGAGGTCGTAACGGACAAGGGTGTGGCGTCGATAACGCCCACGCGGAGCGGCGTCATCGCCGGCATAACGGTGGCGGAGGGGCAATCCGTGAACCGGGGCGATGCTCTGGTGGCGGTTCGAGCCGAAGAGGATTTATCTTCGGGCAGCACGGCACCAGCGGATGTGCTCAACGCCCTTCGCGACGAGGATCGGAGCCTGTCGGCTCAGAGTATGGCGACTGGGTCTGCGGCAGCGGCCCAGCTCGACCAGATCAAGGTTCAGCAGCGCGGCCTCGCTGATGAAATCGGCACGCTTCGACATCAAATCAGCTTGCAACACAGTCTCATTGCATCGGCTCAGAGCGAACTGGAAAGGGTGCGGCCGATAGCCAGCCGCGGCTTTATCAGTGGACACGATGTGCGCCAGCGAGAGGAAGCCGTCATGCTGCGCCAGCAGCAACTTTCCCAACTCCAGCAAACTCTCTCTACCAAACTCTCGGCCCTTTCCGAGACATCCCGCCAGTTTCAGCAGGTGAGCGCGCAGGCGACTGCGCAAGCGTCGTCCATTGCTTCTTCGCGAGCCGCCGTGGCGCAACAGACTGCGACCACTGGTGCGACCCGTGGCTATGTCCTGCGGTCGCCGATCAAGGGCACCGTGACCTCGTTGACCGCCCGGATCGGTCAGTTGGCGACCGTCCAGGCACCGCTTCTTGCCATCATTCCCAGCGACGCCAAGCTGAGGGTTGATCTCTACGTGCCCACCAGCGCGATCGGATTCCTGACGGCGGGTCAGGACGTGCGTCTTGCCATCGATGCTTTTCCGTATCAGCGCTTCGGCACCGTCGTCGGACGCGTCACGAGTGTGGCGCGATTTACCGTCAACCGTCCCGGGCCGTCCGGAACCGTGATCCCGGTCTATCTGGTGACTGCCGAACTCGCCCAGGACAGCGTGACGGCCTATGGCAGGCAGGAGATGTTGAGGCCCGGCATGACCCTCACGGCTCGCGTCGTCACCGCGAAACAGTCACTTCTCGAAACCCTCTTCGATCCCCTTTTTGCCGTGAGCCGTCGATGAGCAAGATGCTTGATCTCGCGATGTTCTCCCGCTCGCACATGCGGCTGGTACGGCAGACGGAAGCAGCGGAATGTGGTCTGGCGAGCCTGGCCATGATCGCCGCCTTTCACGGGCTCGACATCGACCTGCAAACGCTGCGTCAGCGTTTCGCGACGTCATTGCGCGGGGTAACGCTCAAGACGCTGATGGGGGTTGCCGATCGCATCAATCTGACCCCGCGAGCCGTGCAACTCCCGCTTGAGAAGCTGGCAGATCTGCATCTGCCGGCGATCCTCCACTGGGATCTGAATCACTTCGTGGTCGTGGAGCGCGTCAAATCCGGCAAGGCGCTGATCCATAACCCTGACGGTCGCAGCGGATGGTACACGCTGGACCAGTTGTCGCCCCACTTCACCGGCATCGCGCTCGAGTTGAGGCCCAGCGCCACTTTTACCGGCGGAACCGAGCGCCGGACACTGCGCCTCTCCCAGCTTTGGCATCGCATGACCGGGCTCAAACGAGCGATGGTCCAGACCGCGCTGCTGAGTCTGGTGATGCAGGCCTATATCATCGCGCTGCCCTATTACATGCAGGTGGCGATCGACACGGCTTTGCCAGCTCTTGATCGCGACCTGCTCACCGTGCTTGCTCTCGGCTTCGGTCTGTTCGCCGCCATCAATGCCGGTGCGTCGTTGCTGCGCTCATTCGTGCTCCTGTCGGCGGGTTCGTCTCTCGGCTTCGGGGTCGCGTCGAACATTGCCCGAAGGCTTTTCCGGCTGCCGGTAGACTGGTTCGAAAAGCGGAGTGTGGGGGATGTCCTCTCCCGCTTCCAGTCGATCATACCGATCCAGAAGCTTCTCACGGAAGGCGCGGTGGGGGCACTGCTGGACGGTTCTCTCGCGATCGTGACTCTCGTGATGATGTTCTTCTACAGCCCGTTGCTGGCGTGCATCAGTCTGGTGGCGCTTGGCGTCTACGCGATCGTCCGGCTGGTCTCATTCCCCTATCAGCGCGAAGCGCAGGAGGAGAGCATTGTCACCCGAGGCAAGGAACAGTCGATCCTTATCGAGACCCTGCGGGGCATGACAACGCTTCGCCTGTTCGGCCGCGAAACCATGAGACATGTGCAGTGGCAATCGCGGCTCACAGACTCGGTGAACGCCGACATCCGCGTGAACCGTGTCGGAATCTGGCAGGATGTCGCCAAGACCTTGCTGTTCGGTGTGGAGAACGTTGTCTCGATATGGCTGGCCATCCGCTTCGTGATCGACGGCGGTTTCAGTGTGGGGATGGTGTTTGCCTACATGTCGTTCAAGACCCAGTTCATGGACAAGGCGACAGCACTGATCAATCAGTCCATCGCCTTCCGCATGATCGGCCTTCACCTCGAACGCCTTTCGGATATCGCCCTATCGACGGAGGACAGCAGCTTTGGCGCCAGCGCCAATGTGGAGACGAAGCTCAAGGGCCATGTCGACCTCAAGAATGTCACCTACCGCTACAGCCCGTCCGATCCACTCGTACTGGATGGCGTCAGTCTCAGCGTACAGCCAGGGGAGCACATCGCAATTACCGGTCCGTCCGGTGGCGGGAAATCGACCCTGGTGAAGCTCTTGCTCGGCCTCCTGGAGCCCTATTCCGGAGAGATACTGTTCGATGGCCTTCCGCTCGACCGATTCGGTCACCGAAGCTATCGCGAACAGGTCTCGGCCGTCCTGCAGGACGACAGCCTCTTCAGCGGGTCGCTCGCGGACAACATCGCGTTGTTTGATGAAGCCAGCGACCGGGCGCAAATTGTCCAGGCGGCCACAGATGCCTCGATCCATGAGGACATCATGCAGATGCCGATGGGCTATGAGACTCTGGTAGGGGACATGGGCTCGACGCTCTCGGGTGGGCAGAAACAGCGCATTCTTCTCGCGCGAGCGCTGTACCGGCGGCCGAGCCTCCTGATCATGGACGAAGGAACCGCCCATCTGGACAAGGTTCACGAGGCGGCGGTCAACCGCGCCATCGCGGCAGCGGGCATTACCCGGATTATCATCGCCCACCGCGCCGAGACGCTCGCAAATGCGGAAAAGATCTACGCGCTGATTGGGGGCAGGTTGATCCTCATACCGCCCCGTTCGCACCCTGAAGTGGCACCCGGCGCCGAAGAGTGAGGCCATCCCCGGATTCTAACGCGGACTTAACTTGCTGATCAGCCGGATAGCCGGAGCCAGCCACGGGGATGACATCTGGTTGCAGCCGATGCCCGGTCAGCGCTGAGCCGACTATCCTCTCAATATGCGGTCGAGTCCGAGACCGGGATTGATGCAAGGGCCGGCGCCTTCGCGGAGCGACTCTTGCGGGCAGCCGTCGCCCGCAATCCCTTTGCGAGCAGATGAAACAAGACACATTCATGCGCCCGCCCATTGTCCGGAAATATTCGATTTGCGGCCATATGTAGCAGGCTTTCGGCAAGCCTCGGATCGGCTCTCAACCTTGGCGGAAGTTGCTGCGCCACGATTGCCGCGACCTGCTCGTTGCGTTTCGTCAGCACCTCCCGATAGTCGCCGGGCACCTCGTGAGGCGTCAGGAACATACCGTCGATGCTGTCCTTGTAGCGACGGTACGTGTCGTTCAACCACTGCTTCTTGGTGCGATCGATTTGGAATTCGGCAGCATATCCCTCCGCAAGGCGATCGAAGAGCTGGTGCTTGGTCTCGACGTCGAAGCCCAGAGCGTCGGCCAGGCCGTTCAGACTGTGCAATGCGAAGCGCCAGCGGCTGCCCTCCCGGTCGTGCCCGGTGCGTATCGTGCGCAATGCCTCGGCGACCGCGAGGCTGTCCGCCGTGAATATCGCCTCGCACGCGGGCATCCCGTCCGCGCCGCCGTAACGGTCATATTCAGGGAAGTAGGTGGCGTATTCGAGATTATGGACGACCCCGTCGCGGATATAAGGCTCGAGCGCGTTTTCCAGTGCGTTCCGCATTTCCCCCGACCGTGCCGGAGTTTCTCCGCCGAGACGCAGCCGCAGATGCGATCCATTCTCCGCGTAGCGGATGAAGAAGCAGGTGTTCCAGCCGAGCTCCTTTGCTTCGAGTGCGATCATGGGCACCAGCTCGGCCGCCAGCCGGTCAATCAGTTCAAGCCCGCCGTACAGCTTCGCGTACACATAGGATTGCCCAGGAAAATGGGCTTGCGTCGAACCTGATGCGGCGAACCGGCCCGCGGCCTGCTTGCGTGCGGGAATGTCGGCTGGATGTCGCCGGAAATAGGGGATCAGGACTTCGTGCTTGAAGGACGCGCCCTTCGGGTCGCGCACGCACTGCTCGTCGTCAAACGACTCCTCCAGATTCATCCCCCGGCTGCGAGCGCGACGACACTCTTCGGCGAAGATTTGCTGGTCGCGATCCGCCGTGAGATCGAGATCGATGAAATTGTCCGCACGCTTGCTTCGTACGTGACGTGGCAGGCGATGATGCGCGCATAGCGCGCTGAGAGCTTTGGACAGGTCGGTCTGCTTTATATCCTTGAGGAAAGCCTCAAGATCCTTCGGCGCCAGAAGCCAGCGCGCGCGCGCCAGCAGCAACCGACCGCTGCACACCCGAGGCAGATAGGGAAGGCCCTGCAGGAGACTCGGCCAGGCAAACCCCGCAACGGGTTCGAACTGCCGTTCGAGTGCACCCATGAACTGATAAAGCGGCAGGCTGGTTGGGTGTGCATAATTATGCGCCGTGGTCAGCCGCGGAATAATCTCCTTTCCGAGCGATTCGCTGTGCAGAAACACCTTATCGTTGCGCACCGATACAAGCAGATCGGACACCGGTATCTGGCGATGCGGCGCTGCTCCCGAACGCCCCATGTACGGAATCTCGTATTGACGAAGCACGGGCCGCAGCACGACGTTCCCGACACGACCTTCAGGCAGATGCGCAAATTCGGCCACGATCGCATGGTCGTGCTCGCCCTCGAAAGCATCGATCTGCTGCCGGGTCGCGGTCGTCATCTCGGGCGACCCTACGCAGAAGCGCGAAAGTAATCGGGCACCCGACGGGCCATGGATCGCGCCGACTTCAAAGCGATAGTCACCGCGGGTGATAGCCCCGGCATCATTCGCATGAAACAATCCGAGCAGCCCGAAGCTGGATGGGAAATCCAGTGTTTCGTCGTTCACTGATTCGAGGTCGGCATCCGTAATCTCGATCGCATCGTGGTTCGCGCGCAGGGCTTCCTGAAATTTTGACGTGAGCAGGCGATCGACCGGGCGGGGCGTAGCGGCGCCGGCAGTCGCCGACGCGTAGGGAAATCCGCCAAGAAGGGGTTGAGGAAACTTCGATCTGCCGCCGAAGCTCACCCCATAATCATCGTCAAGCGCCAGCAGCAATGGCACCGCCCGGTCGCCGAACCGGGCTGTAAAACTCCGCGCAAAATCGCTCAGATTACGCGGCGGCGATATCAGCAGTCCCCGGCGTTTCCACAGTTCGGCGCCGATCTCATCGACGCAGGCACGTGATAACATGGGTGTTTCGCCGGTCTTGTGCAGATCGACATGGACCAAGCGCGCGCGGTCGGCTGTCTGGCCGTTTTCGGCCAGCAGCCCGGCCACGTCCTGATAGGCTTCGATGTTGGCCACGCTGTTCGGGGATATGGTTTCGAGCCGGTCCGCCGCCGACTGAAGCGCGGCGAGGCCTACGCTTTCGAGGGGGCTGGCCACCAGCTCTTCGAGAACTTCTTCTCCGCGCTCGTCGCCGGTGACGTACACATCCGGCAACATTCGGAGCAGCTGACTGCGCGCTAAAGTGCGAAGAAATTCGAGGCTTTGTTGTGGCCGCGCGCCAAGTGCCAATGCCAGTTCGGCCGCAAGGTCATCAAGGCTCCGCTTCTTGCCCGCGAGCAGGGCAAAGAGGGCGTCGACCGCAACAGTGCGCCTGATGCGGTCAAGTCGATAGGCAAGGGTGCCTCCGTCGAGGCTGCCCGACACGAATCGAACGCCGTCCGGCGCGATCCATGCGGAGCTGTTGAGCACAACCGTGCATGTGCCGTTCAAGGCTTGTGCGGCGAGAATTGCCTTCTTCGCCTCGTCTACCCGCTGCTGAACAATCCCCTGGTCGAGCCTGCAGAAGCGCTGGGCTTGCGCCATTTCACCAACCACCAGCTCGGTGGACTCGCCGACCACACCCATGGTGACTCCGGCCATCACCCCGAAGGGCGTTGCCCGGGTGCCCATCCTCAGCAGATAGCGCGTCGCGGCCAACTGAGCTTCGCGGCCAGGCACGCCCGCGTCGGCACCGAAGCACTGATCGTAGAGGCTCGCGGAACTGAGATATATTCCTTCGCGGACCAGCGGGTCTTCCAGATGTGCGGCAAGGCTTTCCTCGTCCTCTGAGCGAGTCTCTCGCAGCGCGAGTACGGTGTCGAAAGAACGCGCCGGAGTTCGCAAGAGGAAGAATTCGCCCGACCGTAGGGGTGTTGGACTTGCCATGTCGACCACAAATTGTCCTCGGTATATGGGCGCCGAAAGGTGTGCGCCGAAGAAGTCAGTCCACTAATCCATAGTGATCGGGTCCAATCCGGATCGAATATATCTGCGAGGACCTAACGACAGGACAGTCGAGGCGTAAGTTCTCATCCGCGCCCGTGCGTAAAAATTGGTGAGCATTGCGCGGCTGCTTCAACGTCAAAAATACACCGTGACTTGCAAAAGGCCCCGCCGATCACGGCGAGGCCCCCCGCTTAGCCGAACGTAACCGTCGTTACGGTCACGATCGTCCACTCGGTCCCCGGGACGGCAGTCATGGTCATCGTTACAGACCAAGTGTTGGGATCGGCCGCCAGGCCACCGGAAACGAGATTCGTCTGATCCGGAGTGAGTTCGCGGATGGTGTCGACTTCAACATTGAAAATATCCGACTCGTTCATTTCTATTCCCTTTCTTGCGTGAACTATTAACACGCGAGGATAGCAATGCGTCTGAATGACGTTTGGAATCAAGGAGAACTAGGTCTAAAATAGTTCTATTTCAATAGGACATGCCGAGCCCTATAAATCCACTGGTACTTAAATCGCGGCGCGCGTTACCAACGCTAGACTCAAGTAAGTCAACCTATTTTCGATTATTAATAAGGGGGAGATCTTTAAGGTGGCGTCGGTGTGGGCATCATCTTCATGAAAAACACGGAGACTGGGTCGTTAGAAAAATACGGCAAACTCAAGTCGAAAATCTCAAACGCCTAGTCGCGCCTAAAACAATCATTCTCAGGAATAGAACTAGTCCGCGAATTTTCGCTGTCGCAGATACGGCCCACACTACCGTGATAATCTCGATGTAAACCGAAATATCCCAGGCAATAACCAAGTCCAGCGGTGCGGCGAGTAACAGCGCTTGCAGGAATATTACAAGGACCACGATGTAAATCAGATGGCGAAAACCGAGCTTCTCGGGAAGATGCTTTGATAGCTCGGCGGCAGCGCTGTCGATGATGATTGCAAGGCCCGAGTCTGGAAAAATCCTGGATGCGACAATCAGCGCGATAGACACGCTCGCCAGTACACACACCTCCACTCCGGAACTCCGATCATGCCCTCGATCAAGGAGTTAGCCGAATACGCGGTCGAGTATCAACGGGTTAATATGCGTTCCATCCGAAGTGGAGACATCTCTTGTGGCGACCTTGAGAGATCGGGCCGCGCCCACGAAAATTCGAGCATCTCCTGTCGCTGCGTTGCGTGCTTGATGACCGGACTCCCACAATGTGGCAGTCTCGCGCCCTATGACTGCCGGCACCTCTCTCAGGTCGGCGGCGCCCCTCCCGCAATGTCGGCCGCCCGCTGATCTTTCAGCCGATAGAGGATCATGAAAAGGCCGCGCCAGCCGACTTCAACGAGCTGGCCAACGACTTGAGTCGCCGGACCTAGCGTCGCGCGATCCGCGTCCTGCATCTGCTTCTCAAGTGCTTCCAAGGCGCTGAGAGTGGCGAATTCGTCGCCCTTCGGCGTGTCCTGGACAGCTTTCAAAGCACGGGTCAAGTCGTCGTCGAACTGCACATCGCATCGGCCGAGCGCCTTGGCGGCGGCTCGGAGCGCCTTGATTACCTCTTCGATCGATGTCGGACTGGAGACGAACTGGAAACGGTTGAGTTCCTCGACCAGAGGTTCGATCGCAGCGATTGCTTCCTCAGGTGATCCGGATGCCCTGCCGAGCCTCTCCGAAATTTCGGCGTAGCGCTCACTATTGGCGATAAAACGCTCCGCCAAGCCGGATTGCTCAGCCAGCTTGCCGCCGGTCAAGATGGTCGCCAGACAGAGTTGGAATATCTCCAGGCCATAAGTCATGACGGACCCGGAGCGGTGGGTTGGCTGGCCCTTTTGCGTCGGCTTGGCGGAATAAAACCACCAGTCTCGCACACGACCTTCGTGCGCCACCTGGGACCGCGCAGCGTAGAACTGGACTGCCCAATCCTTGACCCGCGCCGTTCGGCCCAACAGGAGGGAAATGCTATCCGAAAGGCGGTCAGTCTTGTCGCTGGAGGGGAGTTCAAGGAGCACCTCAAATGCGACGGCGAGGGACAGCAGACTCTTGTCAGGATCGGCGTAGCGATCGTTAGCGTCGTTGTACCAGCCGAGCGCTATGAAGATTCGCTCGCCGAAGGGCGTGATTGGGCGGTGAAGCAGTTCCAGGAGGAGGGCGCGAGATCGGCCCTCGCCGCGGTGTCCTCCAATATCACTATAGAGATCCTGCGCGATATTCAGGGGAGTGTAGGTGTGCCCCCCATAGAGGCGCGACCCTTTTGCCAACCAGACCGGTCGCCGATTGTAAGTACCCTCGTATCCCGGCGTATGCCAGAATTCGTCCGCCACAAAGCCTTCCGGCGCGGGCGGCAGGATCGTTCCGTGATCGGGGCGGACCAGAAAGGTGCTGACATTAGCCGGTTGTATTACTGCCATGCTGGCGAACTCGAAGGGCATGAAGGCATCCCCAAAAGTTGGATGCGCCCCTGAATATAGATAGCCGACCACCGCCCGTACTCGGTCGAGACGTTCGATAACTGGCCCTGGCCGAAACACGCCCAACGGCTCGGTGATGGCGTATGAGGCCTGAGCGATGCGCACGTCGTCTCGGGCGTAGAGCATCGCCGCCAACTCGCTGACCGCTGCCGCTTGGTCGTCGGGCAGACCAGAGAGATCGGTGGTTGAGCTGAAAGTGTACTCGCCTATGCGGATTGGGTTGGAGGTCTTGAGGCAGGGAAAAATGGCGATCCCGAATTCGGCGACGATGGCTGGCAACCTGAACTTGGTCATGGATAGGCAATCCCTTTTTCAACTCGGAACCGGTGCCGGTGGAGTTTTTCAAGACCTCGTGATTGAGCGGTTCCAGCCCAGCCGCCGGAGTGAGCATGAGCGTGTTATCTCTCCGCGCTGCTAAGGTATTTGATCACGGAGAAGTTGTGGAAAGGTGGTCTCAATTCTGGCGGACGCAGCCAATATGACAGATCGCGCAATATCACCCTTTTCGCTTCTTAGCAGAGACATCCATTTTGACGGAAAGTAGCGACTCAGCATTCCGAGGATGAAAGACTCAATATATATCCGATGGATGTCGACGATATTATCTCCATTCGCGAATGGTCGAATGATCCAGCCAACATTCTTTTCTTGGTCGACCGCCAGCGGAGCAAGCTTTTTCAAATCCTCGCCGATACCTGCGATTTCAATGCACAGCGATGGCAGCTGCGGGACGCGCGGATTTGGCATGACACCAGATTTTGCTGTTTCTGGAAAGTCATAGTGCTCGATCGCGCGCGCTATATCGCTCCCGGCGATTGGCGTGAAATGAATTCGGAGACAGTTGGCTAGGGCAACGACCGTACCAAAATCCGTATTTCCCCAGCCGCTATTCGCGATCTCGAATTCGTGAGCGAGATCTTTCTCTCTTGAGAGCAAATCCGAGAGTGAAATTTGTGAGCCGTCGTGAAGAAATTTAATGTCCCCAAAATCGTTCTTGAATCCGCCGGCACAATTATTCTGGTCAAGCCACGTATAGGACTGGCCATTTCCCAAGGCCGCGACAAACTCGGGAAACGTGCCCTTGGAACACTGCACTCGCAGATCAAGCACTTCAGAGATTCCGGCGTGGAGCGTTTTTGCCCAATCTATTGTCATGAGCCCGTGGGCAGGTGTAAGGCTTTCTTCGCGTTTCCTGCTGTCTTTAAGGAGCGTGACGCCTCTCGCAAGCGAAGCGACGCCATAGTAAAGTAGCAGAGGTTTTACGGCATCTGACGCGGTTGAGGCGGACGTAAAATATTCTCTACCTTGCGTGAAGCATGACCCGATTTCATGCGCTCGTTGTGCGTTAAGCGCGCGGCCGTGTTGTTTGAGGTAGTATCTAGCAAGATAGTCCCGGCTTTCGAACCTCTGGAGAGGCTCCCACAGTTTGCGGTCCAAATGGCCTCCCCAACAAATGTTCCTATGCCCTCGTGGCGACCCCGCCGCTGGTTGCCCGCTCAGTCTATCCACTTGGGTTACGCATGTCGCGCGGCGGTAATCTGCATCGTAGTAACTGAAGAGTCGTGCGTCCACCCTGGCGGGTGGCCGAGCTCTGTTCCGCTTCGCTCCACCGAGCCACCTTCGGTGTCTCGTCCCAGTGGGTTCGGCCTGTGCCGTTTTCGCTTGAGACATTTCGGTCTAGGGACTGCGAGGCCTCTATTCCGAGCGCCGATCCGGAACAACGATGACGCTCGACGGCTTCCTTACATTTCTCGCTCTCTTGATCGGCGCCCTGACGATCGTGCCCCCCGTACGGCGCCTTCAGCTTCAGGTTGCGATGGGCAGCTTTCTGCTTTCGTCAATCGTTGGCACGCTAGCCGTTCTGTATTTCGAGTTTTTCGATTTGGTTGCACCATATTGCCCGGCAGTCCTGGGACCGGTGTGCTCCATTATTGAGGTTTCGTCGGTCACGTCTTCTGGACCACAAAGGGCGGCGTTCGCTGTCGTCTTTGTCTGGCTGGTCATTGGCCTAGTTGGCGCGGCGTGGCCACGCGTCCATGTGCGTGCCATGCCCACGATTGAGCGTCTCGTGACGAAGCTCGCCGAGACTCACCGGTTCTCTGAACTCGTGGATTTCATAGAGCCGGGTCTCGCCAAGATTGACGAGACAGCCCGTCGGCAGCGCCCGTTCCAGCGGCGCTACGATCGCATCGCGCCGGCGGCAGCCAATGCCCAATTGGACAAGTGGATCAACTCTCTGCTCGCCAGAGAAGCGTCTCTGTTCGAAAACGCAGAGGCGCCGCGCGAGAGTTGGCCGGACCGGGCAAAGGCAAAGTTTAAGAACGGCATTGTTTGGTTCGTCAAAGGGAACCTACCGTCAGGTGCGCGCGAGCAGGCGGCGGCCGAAGGGATTTTGCGCACGTTGCTCTCAAAGCGCGAGATCATTGAGTATATCGCTGAATTTCGGCCGGCGTTCGGAGCGCGGCTGCTTCATTTCGAGTCTTATGAAGTCGACGGTTTCTCCGAGAGGTTCCTCGAACAGCTGATCGCCCGTCCAGGCAGCGCACTATACGAAGAAATTCGGGGAAACGGGAACCTCGCGAACTGTGGGTATGACATCCCGTCACACAACGCCGTGCTGCATTCGGTTTTGGACGATGCTACCGTTGCGCAGCGTCTTGAGGTTTACCGGCCGCTTGGTGAATATGTCCTGGCGCAGCTCAATCCGGTGAATAGCCCGGAATATTGCCGCTCGCTCAACGCAGCCTACGATCATCATTGGAATGAACGCGGGCGCTGGCGCGACCCTACTTATGTGACGATTCGATTCTTCGACATCATGGTACAGGCCGCCGCTTGCCAGAACGTGGATTGGCACATGTGGCTTTATTACATGCCTCACTTCATCGACAACCTTGAAGCGCTCTACGACGACAGCGGCGAACGCGTCGATAAAACGGATGAATGGCCGACCCGCGCGGCTCAACTCATCTATTGGGTTTTCGACGCGATGCGTGATTGGGTTCGCGTGGCCACGAAAGTGCCGACCGATAGCCGCCATCGTCTCCCTGACAATGATCGTGTCGACCATGAGAATGGCAATATTCCAAAGTCAGCGGCACTCGCGATGGGCATGTGCCTCAAGACTGTTATGCTGTCCGCGCGCATCGGCGACCGGTTCAAACAATCCATTCTTGAACTGGCCTTGGGCACAGTGCGCGACATGTCGCCGGACGGTGACATGGCCCGCTTGCGGAGGGTGACACTCAAGTCGATAGCGCAGGGCGGTATTTCGGGTGGCGGCGAACGCTATGAAGCGATTTTGCGAGATTTCTATCGAGGTATCGACAAGCCCTGGCATCACGACTTCGACGATTTCGAGATCTTGATTGGTTATCCGGAACCGGAGCAGGAAGCGCCGGCATTTCAGGATGACGGGCTATCGGCGGCGACACGGCCGCCACGACGTGGATGGGTTCAACAAATACTTGGCATTTTTGGATTTAGCTAAAGAGTTGATTGGCGCCTCGTCGCATGGGGCGCTTGGCGTGCGGCGGTGACATCGAGCTTTGCGCCTGACTCTAGCAGCATCTGCGGACACATACGTACAAGCAGAGCTAGGTTCACAGCGTCCCTCCCTTACGGGCGGTCGCGCTCTATTCCGCTTCGCTCCACCGAGCCACCTTCGGTGTCTCGTCCCTTCGGGCGACGATCGCTGACGCGGGGCCGGCGGCTCGCCGGCCATGCGGGACGCGAGGGCAAATGAGCGCGCACTGGCGGACTTCCGCGAAGCCGCCAGGGGTCGCAGGTCCTTTTGTTTTCCGCGTGGCACACTCGATCCGGCTGGAGGGCGCGGCGACGGCTGGCCCCAGGCCCGCGTGCACGTCGCCGCGACGGCCAGCCGGATTCGAGGGTGCTTCTCTGTGGGCTCCGCCGGAGCCGGGCAGCGCTTGAGCTGCGAAGGGCTGTGGACATCGCGCAGGCGCGATGGCGTTGGCCTCCGGCGTCTGAATAGCGGGGTGGGCGTCGCTGCCCTCTAGTCCCGCCGCGGCAAGCCGCAAACCGGGCAGAGCCCGGCTCCTCCTCTTCGTTCCGGTCCTTCGGATGCAGCTCGCCGCTCAAGCGTGACTGCCGGTCCGCTCCTGCCGCCCATCCCGCCATTCCGGCGCCGGTTGCGGTGGTTTTGAAAGGAGCGAGAAGATGAGCAATTCCGATCATGCGCAGCGCCCGGCCAACAGCCTCTATGCCGAGGTGACGGACCGGATCATCGCGGAGCTTGAGGCGGGGCGGCTTCCTTGGGTGCGGCCATGGGATACAGGCTTTGGCGGGGCGGGGCTGCCTTGCAACGCCGGGACGGGCCGCCGCTATTCCGGCATCAATGTCCTGATCCTTTGGCATGCGCTTGCCGAACGGGGCTTCGGCTCGCAGCGCTGGATTACCTACAGGCAGGCGCAGGACCTTGGCGGCTATGTCCGCAAGGGCGAGCGAGGCACTACCGTTTTCTATGCCGATCGCTTCACGCCACGGAACAGCGACAGCGCGCAATTGCCATTGGAGGGCGAGGAGCAGCGACAAATTGCCTTTCTCAAGCGCTTTACCGTGTTCAATCTCGAGCAGTGCGACGGGGTATCGCGGCCCATCGCAGCCGAGCCGAGCCAGGCATTGCCGGAGCGCGAACTGATCCCGCAGGCCGAGGCGCTGATTGCCGCGAGCGGGGCGGACTTCCGGATCGGGGGCGACGAGGCATATTATGTGCCGTCGCTCGATTATATTCAGGTCCCGCCGCAGCAGGCCTATCGCGAGCAGATTAACTGGTATCGCACCGTGCTGCACGAGCTTGGGCACTGGACCGCGCACACGTCGCGTCTTGGCCGTCTTGAGAACGACTACCTCAAGGGCTTGCCCTACGCCCGCGAGGAACTGGTCGCGGAGATGTGCTGCGCATTTGTCTGTGCCGAACTGGGGATCATGCCGACAGTTCGCCATTCGGATTATATCGCGACATGGCTGGACGTGCTCAAGGATGACAGCCGCGCGATTTTCCGTGCCGCCTCGCAGGCGAGCAAGGCGGCCGACTATCTGCTCGCCTTCCGCCGGGATGTCAGCGAAGGGAAGGGGGCGGGGCATTGAAGCGGCGCTGGCCTTCTCCCGCCTAGATCGCGCGCCTTTGGGTCGAGCAAGGCCGAGCGGTGAAGGACAGTTCTACAATCGCCGAAAGTCCGCGAGTGGCTTGCTGCTGGCCGAAAAGCGTCTCGTTAGGATCCGAATCATACCAGCACGCACCATACAAAATGTGGGAACGCCTGTGGTAGCAAATGGACTAGGTTTGCAATTTGCCACGCAAAATCAACGCGATAAAGCGCTTGATTGGTGACCCCTACGGGAATCGAACCCGTGCTTCAGCCGTGAAAGGGCCGCGTCCTAACCGCTAGACGAAGGGGCCGTACCCGCGAGCGGGATGAGCAGGTGACGCGCCTAGGGAAATGGCGCGGTCGGGTCAAGGCACTGTATCGTCATATCTACGATGACACACCGCCTGAAGCTTGTTGCCGTCGGGATCGCGGACATAGGCGCCGTAATAATGGGCGTGATAGTGCGGCCTCAGGCCCGGCGCTCCCTCGTCGCTGCCGCCGTTCGCCAGTGCCGCCGCGTGAAACGCATCGACCGCTGCCCGGTCGGGCGCCAGGAATGCCGCATGTGGCCCATTGCCAGGATTCGCCGCGCCGCCATCGAACGGCTTGCCGACGAAAAGCTTCTGCCCCGCCAGGTCGCCGAACACGAGCCTGCCGTCGAGCTTGAAAGGCTGGCCGATGCCAAGCGCCGCCATGACCGGCTCGTAGAATGCACGCGCGCGATCATTGTTGGCACTGCCCAATGTAATATGGCTGAACATCTTCGCCCCTCTTCAGTCCGCCCAGGCGGCATCGTCGAGATGAAGTTCGGCCGCCGGCTTCGCGCCCCAATCGTCGATCCGCGCCCGCCCGGCGAGCCATAGCTTGCGGTGCGGCGGCGCGCCGAGCAACGCTATGCCCAGCGCCGTGTCGGCCTGACGGAACGCGACGGCCTTGATCGTGCGGCCATCATCGCCCGCGACGACCGCTCGGACATGGCCGTTGCCGACAATGTCAGCCTTGATGATGCGCACCGGCCCGGCGACCACGCGCGGCTGCGGCCAGCCCATGCCATAGGGTCCGCCAAGGTCCATAGCCTCGACCAGCGCCGGGGTGATACCGCCCGGGGCAAGCAGCGCATCGAGCAGCAGCGCGCGGTCGCCGATTGATCGCGCAACACCCTCGGCGAGGCGTGATTCGAGAAAGGCGGCGAACGCATCGAGCTGGTCCGCGTCGATGGTCAGACCCGCCGCCATGGCATGACCACCGCCGGCGACGAGCAGCCCCGAATCCTTGGCCGACAGCACCGCGGCGCCGAGGTCGACGCCCGAGATCGATCGGCCCGATCCCTTACCGACGCCGTGTTCGTCAATCGCGATGACGATGGCGGGGCGGCCGTATTTTTCCTTCAACCGCCCCGCCACGATCCCGATCACGCCGGGGTGCCAGCCATGGCCCGCCACGACGATCACCGCATGATTGCTTTTGGTCACCGCCAAAGCCTCGGCACCTTCCTGCACCAAAGCCTCGATCGCGCGGCGTTCCTCGTTGAGCCGGTCGAGTTCGGCGGCGATATCGGCCGCTTCCTGCGGATCGCGCGTGGTCAGCAGGCGCACGCCGAGATCGGATTTGCCGACGCGTCCACCGGCATTGATCCGCGGCCCCAGCGCGAAACCAAGATCGGTCGCGGTCGGCGCACGCGTCAGGCGCGAGGCGGAGATCAGCGCGTTGAGGCCGATATTGCGGCGCTGCGCCATCACCTTCAGGCCCTGCGCAACGAACGCACGATTGAGGCCCTTCAATTGCGCGACATCGGCGACCGTGCCGAGTGCGACGATATCGAGCAGGTCGAGCAGGCGCGGCGGCTCGCGTCCGTCAAAATACCCGCGACCTTTCAGCGTGCGGATCAGCGCCGCGCCGAGCAGGAAGGCGACGCCGACCGCCGCAAGGTGCCCATGCGCCGCGCCCTCGGTCTCATCGAGTCGATTGGGGTTCACCAGTGCATGGGCATGGGGCAAGGCAAGCGCGCATTTGTGATGGTCGACGACGATCACATCGACTTCGGCGATCCGCGCCATCTCAAGCGCCTCGAACGCCTGCGCGCCGCAATCGACCGTAACGATCAGGCTTGCGCCCTCCGCCTTCAGCCGAACCAGCGCCGCGCCCGACGGTCCATATCCCTCCATCAGCCGGTCGGGGATATAGGCCTTTGCCTCCAGCCCGAGATCGCGCAGCAACAGGATCATCAGCGCTGCCGAGGTCGCGCCGTCGACATCGTAATCGCCGAAGATCGTCACCGCCTCACCCGATTGCACAGCATCGGCCAGTCGTTCGGCCGCCTTATCCATGTCGTGGAAGATCGACGGGTCCGGCATGAAACCACGAATGCTCGGGCTCCGATGCGCCTCCAGTTCCTCGCGCGGGCAACCGCGAGCCAGCAGCAATTGCGTCACCAGATCGTCAGGCGCAAAACCAGGATCGCGCGTGTCGGTCTCCAGCGCACGCCAGCGCCATGGTTGGCCGAGGATCGATGAAGTGATGTTGAGGACGGTGGTCATCGGGTCAGAAAGCGTTGGAAAGCTGCATGAAGACATCATGGCATAGTTGAGCGGCCGTGGCACGGCGCGTTCTTCGACGTCTACTCTAGCGCCAACCCCGGATCACGCGCTCCAACCCGGATACGACGCGCGCAAGCCGCTGGTAATCGACCTTGTCGGGCGCGTCGGCAGGGCTGTGGTAATGCGGGTAGCGGAACGGCGCTGTGTCGGTGACCATCAGCGCCGGGATGCCGACCTGGCCGAACGACCAGTGATCCGACCAGTCGATCCCCTGGATGAAGGCTGGCGCGGTACCGCCGACGCTCGGGAATTTCGCGCTGTCGCGGAACGACCCGACCGTCTTGCGCAGGAAAGACCTCGACGATGTCGTGCCGACAAAGGCGACGAAATCGCCTTTGCTCGGATAGAGCGTGTCGAGCGGGAAAGGGTAATGCTGGCTATGTTCGCGGTCGCTGTAGAAACCCATCGTCTCCAGCGACATCATGCCGATCACACGCTCGCCCGATTGCTTCAGGCGTTTGGCATAGACCAGGCTGCCCATCAGCGGCGTCTTGAAATAGGGCGGCTCCTCATTGACGAACAGCACCAGCCTGAGGCGGTGGCGCGCCTTGCCGCGCAAATCGGCCAGGCGTCGCGCCAGTTCGATCACGCCCGCCGTGCCCGATCCATTGTCGTTCGCGCCCGGCGCCATGCCGGCGCTGTCGTAATGCGCGCCGATCACGATCGTCCCGGCATCGCGGCTTGCCGGATCGATCACCACCTCGATGTTGCGCACGACCTGACCGTCGGCGGCAAAGCGCTGGCGTCGGATCTTGTATCCCAGTGCCGCCAGAACGCCCTCGATATGGGCGGCGAATTGTTCGAGTTCTTCGGGATGTTCGATATTGTGCGGGGTGCTGGCGATCGCTTCGATATCGCCCTTCAGGCGCACCGCCATCGCGCTTTCCTCAGCATTAAGGGGTGGCAGCGGACCAGCATAAGATCGGCCGGGAACCGCGGTCATCCACTTCATCGCAAGAACCGGGGTGGAGAACATCGCGACGACGAGGCACAGTGCCAGTATCTTGACTCCACGCTCGCTGAGATTGCCGATCCACTCCAGAAACAATGCCCATTGCCTTTCCGACCGGCGAAGCCTTTCGTCTGCCCGTAATTCGTGATTATCTCCAGTCATTCCTCCCCTCTGAAAGTCCCTCATCATGCGCATCTTTAAGCCGCTGACGGTCGTCGCCTTGCTCGCCGCAACTTCCTTGTCCGCTGTTGGATATAGCCAAACCGCGCCGATGACGCCGGACAGGGTCGCCGCCTATGACCCGATCCGCGAACAGGCCGATTATGTGCGCAAGGAAGTGATGATTCCGATGCGTGACGGGGTGAAGCTGTTCACCGTCATCGTCATGCGCAAGGGCACCAAAGGCGGCCCGATCCTGCTCAGCCGTACGCCCTATAATGCCGGCAAGGCGACGATGCGAAACCGGAGCCAGAAGATCGAGGAGATATTGCCGATCTCCGACGCCGAGTTCGTCGATGACAACTATATCCGCGTCTATCAGGACGTGCGCGGGCTTGACGGGTCGGAGGGCGATTACGTCATGACCCGCCCGCTGTCGGGGCCGCTCAACGACACCAGGATCGACCATTCGACCGACGCCTATGACACGATCGACTGGCTGGTGAAGAACGTACCCGAATCGAACGGTAAGGTCGGCATCACCGGCTCCTCCTATCTCGGTTTCACGTCGCTGATGGCGCTGATCAACCCGCACCCGGCGCTGAAGGCTGCGGTGCCGCAAAGCCCGATGGTCGATGGCTGGATCGGCGACGACTGGTTCCACAACGGCGCGTTCCGCATGCCCAATTTCGCCTATATCCTCGGCCAGACCGCGAAGAAGGGCGGCGGCGCCGTGCCGTACGGTGCTGGCGACGAATATGATGTGTTCCTGAATGCGGGCTCGGCCGGTGATTTTGCCAAGGCTTACGGCCTCGACACGCTGCCTTATTCGAAAAAGCTGATGGAGCATCCCGCCTATGACCAATATTGGCAGGACCAGGCGGTCGACAAGCTGCTCGCCAGGCGCAAGCTGACCGTGCCGACCATGCTCGTCGTCGGGCAATGGGATCAGGAGGACAGCTACGGCGCGCCGGCGGTCTACAAGGCGCTCGAGCCGCAGGACAACAAGAACGACATGGTCACCTTGGTGATCGGCCCATGGCGGCATTCGGGCGTCAATTACGACGGGTCGAAGCTTGGCGATATCGATTTTGCCGGCGACACCGGCCTGCAGTTCCGCCGCGATACCATGAAGCCGTTCCTCGACCGCTATCTCAAGGACGGAGCGCCTGCGGTAAAGACGCCATCGTCGCTGACCTATGCCACCGGCATCGACAAATGGGAGGCACGCGCCGCCTGGCCGGCCGGCAAGGCGACTCCGCTCTATCTGCAGGGCAGCTTTGGCCTGTCCTGGGATAAACCGGCGACGGCCGGCGGTGACGATTATGTTTCCGATCCCGCCCGCCCTGTGCCCTATCTGCCGCGCCCCGTGCTACCCAACAAGGACGACGCATGGCGCACCTGGCTGGTCAAGGACCAGCGCTTCGTCGCGGGCCGCACCGATGTGCTCGAATACACCACCACCGCGCTCGACAAGGATGTGCATATCGCTGGTCAGCCGATGGTCGACCTGTTCGCTGCGACTTCGGGCAGCGACAGCGATTGGGTGGTCAAGCTGATCGACGTCTATCCGCAGGAACTGACCAGCCAGCCCAAAATGGCCGGGTTCGAACTGCCGATCGGGATCGAGATTTATCGCGGGCGCTATGTCCATGGTTTCGCGACTCCCGCCGCGCTGACGCCGGGCAAGGTCGAGAATTACAAGTTCGGCCTGCCCAACGTGAACCATGTGTTCAAGAAGGGGCACCGCATCATGGTGCAGGTCCAGTCGAGCCTGTTCCCGCTCTACGACCGCAACCCGCAGACTTATGTGCCCAACATCTTCTGGGCCAAGCCGGGCGACTATAAGCCCGCGACCCAGACGGTTGTCCATGCGCCCGGTCAGGCGAGCGCGGTGTGGCTGCCGGTGGTCGATTGACGGTCATCATTGCCCTTCCTTGCGGGGAGGGATTGGCTTGCGGGTCGGGGCTAACCCTTCAGCCACGCACCTTCGCGGAACCATTTCGTGACGATGTACTTGGTCCCGCGCACCACCGGCATGCCTTCGTGCAGAGTCTTGTCGTTGGGGCTGCCATCAGGGGCCATGTTATTCCAGGCGAGCAGCAGCCCGCGCTTCGGCGCGACGCGGATACCGGCCTGCGGGAACCACGTCGCGCCACCTTCCTCGACATCGTTGAGGTAGATCATCGCTGTCCAGGTGCGCTGTCCGCCGCTCGACTGCATCGCCTGCCAATAGCTTTCGCTGTGGTGGAAATAATCGTGATGCGCGCGGAACTGCTGGCCGGGTGCATAACGCTGGCCCTGCATCGTCTCGCCATGGCTCGGGTCGATGCCAAGCAGACTGGCGATCGCCTCGTCGGTCGGGCGAACATCGGGCGACCAGCGATCCATGTCGCAACTCTCGCTGGTGCGAAAACCGTCATCCGCGCGGTCCGACAACAGAGTCGATGGGCGGCGATTGGTGTCGATCAGCTTGACCAGCTTGCCGCACTGCAGGGGGTTGAGGAAATCGGTGTGATAATAGATTTGCGCGGTGTCGATATTTGCGTGCTTCACGGCCGGATTGGCGTCAAGCCGGCGAGCGACGGTGGTCCCGGCGAGCTGGCGCACCGGCGAGGTCAGGGCGGTTTTCTTGCTGAATATACTCACGGCGGGGCAATTTGCCGACCCTCGCCGAAAAGGCAAGACCCGCCGGATTTCTCCGACGGGTCTGCCCCGACGAAACGAGTTAGATTTACCAGAAGATATCGTACACCGTGTCGATCACTTCGCCGGTATAGATATCGACCAGCAGCGCGTCGTTGTAATAGCGCACCCAGCGATACTCGCCATATGCGTCCGGCAGGCCGTAATAGCTCGCATCGTCCAGCCAGTAATTCTGGTTGAACAGGATCGAGCTCAGCGTGAACCCGATCGAGAAGCGGCGATAACCGGAGTTCCAGCCATGGGGCGCATAATAACGCGGCAGGTGATAGGAGTTGCGGTCGCGCGCGCGGCGATCGTTCCAGTTGTAGCGGCCGTCCCGGCGCCAATCGCGATTCCACGCGCGGCGGTCGTTATAGTCGCGGCCACCCCGGCCGTTATAGCCGCCGCGATTGTCGCGCCAATTGCCATGGCCGTTCCGGGCATCGCTACCGCCGCGATCGCCACGCCAGTTGCCGTTACGACCGTCATTGTCGCCGCGACCATCATGGCCGCCACGATTGCCGCGCCAGTTGCCGTCATTGCCACCGCGACCGTCGCCGCGCACGTCCGGGCGATCACCGCGACCGTCGCCGCGTACATCGGGGCGACCAACGCGACCATCGACACGCAGGTCGGGCCGTTCGCGGCTCACGTCCGGACCGCGCCCGCCCTGACCGCGCCAGTCTTGGCCGCGCCCGTCTTGACCGCGAACACCGCCTTGGCCGAAGCCACCGCGGTTCGGTTGCACTTGCGGCTGTTGCACCTCGGGTTGACGGACCTCCGGTCGGCCTTCCCAATTGCCGCGGCCCCAATTGCCACGGCCCTGACTGCGGCCCTCGACCGACTGCGGACGCGGCTGTTGCGGCTGAGCCTCGGGTGCGGGCCGCGGGTTTTCGCGGCGCTGCTCCTCGCGCGGCGCACTGGGCTGGCCACCGTCGCCGCGACCCTGGCGGAAAGCTCCACCTCGATCGCCGCGGTCACTATTAACATTCTCGGCCGATGCCACCGCCGGGATCAGTGCTGTCGCGGCCAACAAGGCCGCCAATATCGAAACACGCATTACGAACCCTCCAAAGCGCCGGCACACAGAAAGGCCCGGTCGACGGACAGGCTTTGCACTATTGTCGATGAGCCGTTTCTGAATTGCGATGACAGCATCGCGAAAGGAATCAAACCTGGGCTTATGGCGTCGGCACAAGGGCCGGAACGACCCGGGCGGCATCGCGGGGATCGATCCCCGGCGCCATACCCGCATCGATCTGCTCATCGCCGCGCTGTACTCGCGCGGCGCGCAGCACCGCCTCGATCAGCCGGGGATAGACGCCGCAACGGCACAGATTGGTGATCCCCTCGCGGATATCCTCCTCGCTCGGGTTGCCGTTCTTCTTCAGCAGCACCGAGACTGCCATGATCATGCCGGGAATGCAGAACCCGCATTGCGGTACATTGTCGGCGATGAAGGCCAGCTGCGCCGGATGGTCGCGCTCGCGCGACAGGCCCTCTATCGTGGTGACGATGCTGCCCTCGATCGAGCCGATCGTCGTCTGGCAGGATTTGACCGCTTGACCATCGATATCGACCGTGCACGCGCCACACTGGCCGTTGCCGCAGCCATATTTCGTCCCGGTCAGGTTTGACGCATCGCGCAGCGCCCAGAGCAGCGGCGTCGCCGGATCCATCTTGTACTGGATTGGTTGATTATTGACGGTGAAGCGGGTCATGCGCCCACTCTAGCGCCGCTGCGAGATTTGCGAAACGCCGCGTTTCGGATCGTGGCATTGTCGGGTCGATGGACCTCGCCGATATTCCTGCCATGACCCGACATACCACATTGCCGGCCTTGTTCATTCCGCATGGCGGAGGCCCCTGCTTCTTCATGGATCCGGCTGGCGGTCCGCCCGACCCGATGTGGCGGCCGATGCAAGCCTATCTCGCCGGTCTGATCGATTCGCTGCCGGAGCGCCCCAAGGCGATCCTGATGGTGTCCGGTCATTGGGAGGAAGATGCCGTCACGGTGCATGTCGGCGACGGCCAGCCTTTGATGTACGATTATTTCGGCTTCCCCGAACACACCTATAAGCTGCAATGGCCAGCCCGCGGCGCACCGGATGTGGCGCGTCACGCAGCGGCGCTGGTTGCGGAAGCGGGGTTTGCGGTGCGCGAGGAAGCATCGCGCGGCTGGGATCATGGCGTGTTCATTCCGATGATGGTCGCGGTGCCCGGCGCGGACATTCCGCTGGCGCAGATGTCGTTGCGCAAGGATCTCGATCCCGCCGCGCATATCGCGATCGGGCGGGCATTGGCACCGCTGCGTGACGAGGGCGTGCTGATTATCGGCTCCGGCATGAGCTTCCACAATTTGCGCGCACGCGGGGCGCAGGTGACTGCGGCCGCGGACGAATGGGACGCGGCGCTGACCGCAGCGGTGACTGATCCCGATCCGTCGGCGCGGGCGGAGCGCGTTTCGCGATGGGTGGAACTACCCCATGCCAGGTTCGCGCATCCTGAAGCCGAGCATCTGCTACCGCTGATGGTCGCGCTTGGCGCCGGCGGCGATGATCCGGTCGTCTGCGACTATCGCGATCACGTGATGGGTTGGGCCGTGTCGGGATACAGGTTCGGGTGACCTTGATCCTCCCCGTGCCGGGGAGGAGTAAGTTAATTCCGCCAGCTGGTGTCGATTTTGTCGACCTTGCGCACCATCGCCGCGAAGTCAGCCGCGCCCGCGCCGCCGGGCACTTGCGCCATATAAAGGTCGCGCTGATGCACCGCGATCACCTCGGGCGGGACGATCAGGGGCTCGCCCATGCCGAGCGTCGCAACCTGGATCTCGCACGCGCGCTGCAGTGCCCAATGCTTGACGAACGCCTCGGGCAGGGTCTTGCCCATCACTAGGATGCCGTGATTCTTGAGCAACATGACGCGCTTGTTGCCGAGATGATCGAGCAGCCGCTCGCCCTCTTCGTCGCGGACGGTGACGCCCTCGAAATCATGATAGGCGATCTGGCCGATGAAATTGCAGGCGTAGAAATTGGTCGGTTGAAGCCCGCCCTTGACCGAACTCACCGCCATGCCCGCCGTGGTGTGCGTGTGCATGATGCAATGCGCGTCGGGCAAGTGACGGTGGAACAGCGCATGCTGCACGAAACCGGCGCGGTTCACTGGATAGGGATTGTCGTCGAGCTTGTTGCCGTCGATGTCGATCTTGACCAGGCTCGATGCGGTGACCTCGCTGAAATGCAGCCCGAACGGATTGATCAGAAAGGCGCCTTCCTCATCCAGCTTCACAGTGATGTGATTGTAGATCATTTCCGACCAGCCGAGCATGTCGAACACGCGGTAACAGGCGGCAAGCTCCTGCCGCGCTTCCCATTCGGCTTCGCTCATCTGGCTGTTGCGTAGCGCTGCGGTGGCCATGACACTCTCCTCGGTCGCCTTGATCTTCTGCATTTTGATATCGCATGCGTCGAGACCGATTGCCAGACCGGGCAGCAATGCGCCAAGGTGCGCCGCGAGTCACCGGTGCCGTAAAGGCCGGACGAGAGGGAGCGCCAATGCACGTCGATCCAACCACCACCGCACCAGGTCTGCTGCCGGTCGATGAAACCGCGACCAAGGGCGTCGATGCGCCCGATCTGCAGGTGTTTGTCTTTGCGCTGTTCTTCATCTTCGGCGGCATCACCTCACTCAACGACGTGATCATTCCCAAGCTGAAAGATCTCTTCACGCTCAGCTATGCGCAGGCGCTCCTGGTCCAATCGGCATTTTTCGCCGCCTATTTTATCTTCTCGATCCCGGCTGCCGCCATCGTACGCAAGGCGGGATACCTGCGCGCCGCGTCGATCGGTTTGCTGACCATGACCGCTGGCTGCCTATTGTTTGTGCCGGCATCGCAATCCGGCACCTTCGGCGTATTCCTGCTCGCGCTGTTCGTGCTCGCGGCGGGAATTACCACGGTCCAGGTCGTATCAAATCCGCTGATCTCACTGCTGGGCAATCCGCGCACGGCGCACAGCCGGCTGACGTTCGCGCAAGCTTTCAATTCGTTCGGTACAACGATCTTTCCCTATGTCGGTTCGATCCTGATCCTGGGTTCGCTCGCCACGGTCGATGTGTCGACTTTGACCGGTGCGGCGCTCGATGCCTATCGCACGGCCGAAACGCAGGTCGTGGTACGCACCTATCTCGCGCTCGCCGTCGCGCTGGTGATCGTCGCCGCAGTCGTGTGGACGCGCCGCAACCGGCTCGGCAATGTGGTCGATGACAGCGGCAGCGTGCTCAAGGCGTTCGGCTTGCTCGAACGGCCGCGCTTCGGCATCGGTGCTTTGTGCATCTTCCTCTATGTCGGTGCGGAGGTCGCGATCGGGTCGCTGATCGTCAATTATTTGATGCAGCCCGAGGTCATGGGCCTGGGCGCGGAAAGCGCAGGCAAGCATGTGCCCTTTTACTGGGGCGGCGCGATGCTCGGTCGCTTTATCGGTGCCTATCTGCTTCGCGTGGTATCGCCGGGCAAGATACTGGCAACGGTCGCTGCCGGATCGATCGTGCTGCTGTTGATCTCGGCCAACACAATTGGCGCGGTGTCGGGTTGGGCACTGCTCGCGATCGGCCTGATGAACTCGATCATGTTCCCGACGATCTTCAGCCTGGCCAGCGAAGGCCTGGGCCGGCGCGCGGCGGAAGGATCGGGCATTATCGCGATGGCGATCGTCGGCGGTGCGATCATCCCGCCGCTGACCGGTCTGATCGCCGATCATTCGACGTTGCAGTTCGCGATGCTGCTGCCGGCGCTCTGTTACGGCGTCATCCTCGCCTATGGCATCTATGCGCGCCGCCCGGCGCCGGAGATCGCCGCAAGCTAAGCGGTCAGCGCGGCGATCTCGTCCGGCGTAAAGCCGCATTCGGCGAGGATCGCCGCGCTGCCCGACCCATCGGACAGCGCGGGCTTAACCGTTTCGCTGACCGAATAACGCGGGGCAGGGGCGGGCTGGACGATCCCGCCCACATCGACGAACGCGCCGCGCGCGACATTGTGCGGATCGGCGATCGTTTCGTCGAAACCGAGCACCGGCGCGAAGCATACTTCATGGCCCTCGAACGCCGCGCACCATTCGTCGCGCGTGCGCGTCTTGAACATGTCGGTCAGGCGCGCTTTGAGCACCGGCCATTGGCGTGGGTCGAACTGTGCGGCCCATGCGTCGTCGTCCAGCGCCATGACCTGGCGGAGCGCGGCGTAGAATTGCGGCTCGATCGCCCCGATAGAGACCCATTTCCCGTCGGCGGTCTCATAAGTGTCGTAGAAATGCGCACCGCCATCGAGCAGGTTGGTGCCGCGTGCATCGCTCCAGCGGCCGGTGCCGCGAAAGCCCCAGATCATGCTCATCAGCACTGCCGACCCTTCGGTCATCGCACAATCGACGACCTGGCCTCGACCGGTCGCCTTGACGCCGAGGATGGCGCTGAGCATGCCGAATGCGAGCATCATCCCGCCGCCACCGAAATCACCGACCATGTTGATCGGGAAGGCCGGCTTGCCGCCAGCCGGGCCATAAGCATGCAGCGCACCCGACAGCGCGATATAATTGATGTCGTGGCCGGGCGCCTGGGCGAGCGGCCCGGTCTGTCCCCAGCCGGTCATGCGGCCATAGACGAGCTTCGGATTGTCGCCGATCAATATGTCGGGGCCAAGGCCGAGCCGTTCCATAACGCCGGGCCGGAAGCCCTCGATCAGTCCATCGGCGGTGGCGGCGATCTTGCGCACGGCGGCGATCGCTGCTGGATTCTTGAGGTCGAGGGTGATCGTGTGGCGTGAGCGGAGCAGCGGATCGGTCGCTTCGATGGTGACGCCGCCAGCGCCGCCGGGGCGGGCGATGCGGATCACCTCAGCACCGTGATCGGCGAGCATCATACCGCAGAACGGGCCCGGACCGATACTGGCGATCTCGACGATACGGATGCCGTGAAGCGGTGGGCTCATTGCTCCGTCTTCGGGTTGTCGGCCCCAAGCATCGGCGCGGCGCGATCGAGCGTGAGGCTCGAGTCGGAGAAAGTGATCGGTGTACGCAGCCCGGGAAGCGCCTGGCCGTTGCGGTCAAGCGTCAGCGCCATGCCGCGGTGCACGACCTGCGGATCGGTGAATGCCTGGGCGACGGTATTGATCGGTCCGGCGGGTACGCCCACCGCCTCCAGCGTCGCGAGCAGCGGATCGCGGTCGAGCCTGGAGGTCGCCTCGCCGATCGCCGCGAACAAGGCCGGCTTATGCTCCAGTCGTCCGGCGTTGCTCGCATATCGCGGATCGGCCGCCATTTCCGTCAGCCCGAGCGCCGCGCAGAAACGCTGGAACTGGCCGTCATTGCCGACCGCCAGGATGAACCAGCCGTCACGTGTCGGGAAAACGGCATAAGGCGACACGTTCATATGCGCGTTGCCGACCCGCGCCGGAGTCTGGCCGCTGACGAAATAGTTCATCGCCTGGTTGGCGAGCACGCCGGTCATCGTGTCGAGCAACGACATGTCGATCTGCTGTCCACGCCCGGTCTTGTCACGCGCGGCGAGCGCCGCCTGGATCGCGATCACCGAATAGAGACCGGTGAACAGGTCGGCAAAGGCTACGCCGGTCTTTTGTGGTGCGCCGTCGGGCTCGCCGGTCAGGTCCATGATACCGCCCATGCCCTGGATGATGAAGTCGTATCCGGGGCGATGCGCATAGGGGCCGGTCTGGCCGAAACCGGTGATCGAGCAATAGACGAGCCGCGGGTTGAGCGCGCTCAGGCTGGTATAATCCAGGCCATATTTGGCCAGTGCGCCGACCTTGAAATTCTCGATCAGCACATCGGCTACGGCGACCAGTGCACGGACCTGTGCCTGGCCCTCTGGGTCACGGAAATCCACCACCACCGATTTCTTGCCGCGATTGGTTGCGTGGAAATAGCCGGCGTCTTTGGTGCCGTCCGGATTGGTGATGAAGGGCGGCCCCCAGGTGCGCGTGTCGTCGCCCTCGGGGCTTTCGACCTTGATCACCTCGGCGCCAAGATCGGCAAGGGTCTGGCCGGCCCATGGCCCGGCGAGGATCCGTGCGAGTTCCACGACCTTCAGGCCGGCAAGGGGCGGTTCACCCACAGGTGTTATTCCAGCGACGACACGTCACCCCAGCAAAGGCTGGGCTCTCTCGGTTGGATAACGCTCGCCCACCCCCTGAGACCCTCGCCTTTGCTGGGGTGACGATTATGGGGCAGGTGCGGGGCATTAAAATGCCGCGATACCCGTAATCGCGCGGCCGAGGATCAGGGCATGGACGTCATGCGCGCCCTCATAGGTGTTGACGGTTTCGAGATTCATCAAATGGCGCATCACCTGATATTCGCCCGAGATGCCGTTGCCGCCATGCATGTCGCGGCTCATCCGCGCGATATCGAGCGCCTTCCCGACATTGTTGCGCTTGACGATCGAGACCATCTCCGGCGCGAACCGTCCTTCGTCCATCAACCGACCGACACGTAAGGATGCCTGCAGGCCAAGCGCGATCTCGGTCTGCATATCCGCGAGTTTTTTCTGGTAAAGCTGGTTGGCGGCGAGCGGCTTGCCGAACTGATGCCGGTCGAGGCCGTATTGCCGCGCGGCATGCATGCAGAATTCGGCCGCGCCGAGTGCGCCCCAGCTGATCCCGTAGCGCGCACGGTTAAGGCAGCCGAACGGACCCTTCAGGCCCTGCACATCGGGCAGCAGCGCATCCTCGCTCACCTCAACCCCGTCCAGCATGATCATGCCGGTGATCGAGGCGCGCAAGCTGAGCTTGCCCTCGATCTTTGGAGTCTCCAGTCCTTTCATGCCCTTTTCCAGGACGAAGCCGCGAATGCCGCCGCCATGATGGTCGGACTTGGCCCAGACGATGAACACATCGGCGATCGGCGAATTGGAAATCCAGGTCTTCGACCCCGACAGGCGGTAACCGCCGTCGATCTTCTCCGCCTTGGTGCGCATCCCGCCCGGGTCCGACCCGGCATCGGGCTCGGTCAGGCCGAAACAGCCGATCCATTCGCCGCTCGCAAGTTTCGGCAGATACTTATGCTTCTGCTCTTCCGATCCATAAGCGTAGATCGGATACATCACGAGGCTCGACTGCACGCTCATCATCGAGCGATAGCCGGAGTCGATCCGCTCGACTTCGCGCGCGACCAGGCCGTACGCGACATAGGAAGCGCCAACGCCGCCATATTGTTCGGGCACGGTCGGGCCGAGCAAGCCGAGCTCGCCCATTTCGCGGAAGATCGCGACATCGGTGACTTCGTTCTGGAACGCGTCGATGATGCGCGGGGCGAGTTTCTCCTCTGCATAGGCGCGCGCCGTGTCGCGAATCATCCGCTCGTCTTCCTCGAGCTGGTCGTCGAGGAAGAAGGGGTCAGCCCAGTCGAATGCGCCCATGCCGCTCATGTCAGTCTCCAGAATATGATCTGCCGTTGCCAGCTAGGCCGCCCGCTTGTCCAGCCGTGGCGTTAAAGACCCAGCACCCGATCATCGAACAGGCCGAAAGCCAGGGTCGAGGCATAGAATGCCACCGCGCGGTCGCGCGGCATGGTGCCGGCCCATTTGCGCATGTCGAAGGCGGCGTTCTGCAGCGCCATCAGCGCTTGCGCTGCGATCAGTGAGTCGATTGCACGGATCGATCCTTCGGCGATGCCGTCGCTCATCGTCCCGGCGTAACGCCGCGCGATCCGGTTCGACCTTTCGACCATCGCGCGCCGTACGCCCGCTGGCAGGCCGTGCAACGCGGTGGTCCGGAGCAGCGGCCCGGGTTCGGAGAACTGGATGTCGCACAGCGTCGCGATGGTGCTCGACAGGCGGTGCCAATAGCTCCCGCCACGCTCGTCCGACAGATGCTGCGCGTCGGCGATCGTATCGAAGCTGCGCTTGTAGCAGGCGATGACCAGATCGTCCTTGGCATCGAGGTGATGATAGAAGCTGCCCTTGGTGACATTCAGTTCCGACGCGATCTTCTGAACCGAGGCCCCCCGATAGCCGAGCTCATTGATTAGCCGCGTCGCGGCGAGCAGGAACGCCTCGCGCCCGGGCTCCGAATCGTCATGGTCGAGATCGATCAGTTCGGGGGTCCATTGCTGGCCGGTCGCGGCGATGCCGTGTTCGAACACGTCCATCAGCCGCTTTTCGACCCGGTCGAACTGATCGAGTTCGTAACGCACCAGCCAAACCGGCAACCAGAAAGTATTTTCAAGCAGGACATGCGCGCGCGCGCCGAACAGGTCGGTCTCCGCGCGGCTGCGGCCTGGACCCCACAGGCTGCGCGTCTTGCGGAACACGTCGCGCCACGCTCCCATCAACTGGCCGCGCATCGGTTCTTCCATCGCGCGCAAGTCCGACAGCACGGCAAAGGGCGTTTCCAGTCCCTGCTCTATGCGCTTCAGGCGCTGCATGTTGATCGACAGATAGCGGGCGACGCGGCGCTGCGGCGTCGGCTCCTTCATCGCCTGGTCGAGCATTTCCTGCAACCGGTCGAGCGTGTTCTCGAAACAGGCGGTGGCAAGGTCGTCCTTGCGCTTGAAATAATAAGTGACGCTGGTGGTGTTGAGCCCGACGCGGCGCGCGACATCGGCGAAGGTCATGCCCTTCGCGCTCTGTTCGTTGATTGCCTGGGCGGCGGCGGCAAGGATCGCATCGCGCTTCGCGCGGAAACGCTTCGTGCCGCTTTCGTCGTCCTGATACGCTGTGTCCGGTTCCCCCATGGCGGATATGTATCAGTATCTTTTCGAAGAAACAGTGTTTTTTCGAATGGCGCAATATCCGGCCATTTCATCGCTTATGACGCTTTACCGAAAACGCGGTACGGTCTAACGAACCCGGGCTTATAGCCGCAGGAGAAAGCACATGGATTTCACATTGAGTGAGCGGGAGACCTATTTTCGGGACCGCGTAAAGAGCTTTATCGATCAGAATATCCGGCCCCGGCAAGACGATTACAACAAGCAAAGCCATGAGGGCGATCGCTGGAAAGTGATCCCGGTGATCGAGGAGATGAAGGAAAAGACCAAGGCCGCCGGCCTGTGGAATTTCTTCATGCCGCCGCATTCGGGCCAGACCCATGTCGATGACAGTTTCGAATTCGAAGGCACGCAGCTCACCAACCTCGAATATGCATTGTGCGCCGAGGAAATGGGCCGGGTCGGCTGGGCATCGGAATGCTTCAACTGCTCCGCGCCCGACACCGGCAACATGGAAGTGCTGCACCGCTACGGCACGTTGGAGCAGAAGGAGAAGTGGCTCCGCCCGCTGATGAACGGCGAAATCCGCTCCGCCTTTCTGATGACCGAGCCGGCGGTGGCCTCGTCCGATGCGACCAATATTGAAACGCGGATGGAGCGCGACGGCGATCATTATGTGATCAACGGCACCAAATGGTGGTCGAGCGGTGTCGGTGATCCGCGCTGCAAAATCGCGATCACCATGGGCAAGACCAATCCGGA
Organism: Sphingomonas sp. UYAg733; assembly: GCF_054057355.1. Taxonomy (NCBI): domain Bacteria; kingdom Pseudomonadati; phylum Pseudomonadota; class Alphaproteobacteria; order Sphingomonadales; family Sphingomonadaceae; genus Sphingomonas; species Sphingomonas sp. UYAg733. The sequence continues at coordinate 103,182 of NZ_JBSRZE010000003.1, read as the reverse complement.
AGGATCGCGGCACAGCCAGCAGAGCCAGATTCTGGTGCCGATGGACACGCCTGGCGTGACCATCAAACGCATGCTTTCGGTTTATGGGTATGATCATGCGCCCCACGGGCATGGCGAAGTCGTGCTCGAAAATGTGCGTGTGCCGGTGGAGAATTTGCTGCTCGGCGAAGGTCGCGGATTCGAGATCGCGCAGGGGCGGCTCGGGCCGGGCCGCATCCATCATTGCATGCGCACCATCGGCGTCGCCGAGAACGGCATTGAGGCGATGGCCAAGCGGCTGTTGACCCGCGTCGCGTTCGGCAAGCGCATCGCCGATCATTCGGTGTGGGAGGAACGCATCGCGCGCGCACGCATCGATATCGAGATGACACGCCTGCTCTGCCTGAAGGCGGCCGACATGATGGATCGCGCGGGCAACAAGTCGGCCCAGCTCGAGATCGCGATGATCAAGGTCGCCGCACCGTTGATGGCGCTGAAGATCCTCGACGATGCGATCCAGGCGCATGGCGGTGGCGGCGTATCGAGTGATTTCCATCTGGCGCACGATTGGGCGGCATTGCGCACCTTGCGTTTTGCCGACGGTCCCGACGAGGTTCATAACCGGGCGATCGCGCGCAACGAGTTCGGACGTTACGCCGACCTGCCCGAGGCAATCGCGGCGAAGGAGCAGGTGCGGCGCTAAGCCAAATCTGTCATCCCGGCGCAGGCCGGGTCTTATTGTAACGAAGCGCACCCATGCGGCATAAGATCCCAGCCTGCGCTGGGACGACGAAGGAGCAGGAATGAAAGCAGCCGTTCTTTTCGAAGCCAGGACCGACCTCCGGATCGAAGATATCAAAATGTCCGACCCCGGCCCGCGCGAGGTGCTGATCCGCACCGCGGCGGTCGGCGTGTGCCGGTCCGATCTGCACTTCGTCGATGGCGCCTTCCCGCATCCGGTGCCGACCGTGCCCGGGCATGAGGCGGCGGGCGTGGTCGAGGCGGTGGGCAGCGATGTCGCGCACCTCAAGGTTGGCGACCATGTCATCACTTTCTTCACCGTGTTCTGCGGCGCATGCGAAATGTGCGTCACTGGCCGGCCGTCGCTGTGCGTCGACCCGTCGACGCGGCGGCCAAAGGGCGCGCCGTCGCGCCTGACGTTGAAGGACGGCACGCCGCTCGCGCCGTTCCTCAACCTGTCGGCCTTTGCCGAAATGATGCTGGTACATGAAAATGCCTGTGTCGCGATCTCGAAGGACATGCCACTCGACCGCGCCGCCTTGCTCGGTTGTGCGGTGATCACCGGTGCGGGATCGATCTTCAACGACAGCCAGTTGCGCCCCGGCGAAAGCGTCGCGGTGATCGGTTGCGGCGGCATCGGCCTGGCTGCGGTCAATGCGGCGAAAATTGCCGGTGCGGGCACGATCATCGCCATCGATCCGGTCCCCGAAAAGCGTGCGCTGGCCGAGAAGCTGGGCGCGACGCACAGTCTCGACGCGTCTGATCCCGATGTGGCGAAAAAGGTCGCCGGCCTCACTGATGGCGGTGTGCATTATGCGATCGAGGCGGTCGGGCGGTCGAACACCGCTGAACTCGCCTGGACGATCCTGCGGCGCGGCGGCACCGCCACGATCCTCGGCATGATCGCGCCCGGCAACGAAGTGAAAATTCCCGGACCGACATTCCTGACCGGCAAGAAGCTGCAAGGCTCGCTGCTTGGCTCGACGCGCTTCCCGATCGACCTGCCGCGGCTGGTCAAGCTCTATCTCGACGGCAAGCTCGACCTCGATTCAATGGTCGCGGAACGGATCAGGCTTGAAGATATCAACGAAGCGTTCGCCAAGCTGCGCACCGGTGATAGCGTCCGCTCCGTCATCGAGTTCGCGTGAATGGAGTCTGCATGATGGATGAGGCGCAATCGGCCTGGACCGGCACGATCGAGGTCGAGGAGCGCGACCGGCTCGATCTCGACAATCTCACGGCGTGGATGACCGCCAATGTCGCGCGATTTGCGGGGCCGCTGCGCTACGCCAAGTTCGCCGGCGGCCAGTCCAACCCGACCTATCGCCTGTCGAGTCCCTCGGGCGATTATGTGTTGCGGCGCAAGCCGTTCGGGCCGCTGCTGCCATCGGCACATGCGGTCGATCGCGAATATCGCGTGATCGCCGGTCTCCACCCGACCGGCTTTCCGGTGCCGCTGCCCTATGGTCTGTGCGAAGATCCCGACGTGATCGGATCGGCCTTTTATGTGATGGAACTGGTGATCGGCCGCACGCTTTGGGACGGCACCTTGCCCGACATGACGCCGCCTGAACGCCGCGCACATTACGATGCGATCACCGACACGCTCGCCGCACTTCATAACGTCGATTACGCCGCCGCCGGGCTCGAGGCCTATGGCAAACCCGGCAATTATTTCGAACGTCAGGTCGGACGCTGGACCAAGCAATATCGCGCGTCGGAAACCGAGCGCATGGATACCGTCGAGCGCCTGATCGAATGGCTGCCCGCAACCCTGCCGCAGCAGACGCGCACCTCGATCGTCCATGGCGATTACCGCATCGACAACATGATCTTCGCACCCGACAAGCCAAAGGTCATCGCGGTGCTCGACTGGGAATTGTCGACGCTGGGTGACCCGCTCGCCGATTTCTCCTATTATCTGATGAGCTGGGTGACCAAGCCGGAAGGTCGCTCCGGCGTCGAGGGCATGACCGGCCCGGAAACGGGCATCCCGACGGTTGAGGATATCGTCGCGCGCTATTGTGCCGCGACCCGGCGCGACGGCGTGCCCGACCTCAACTGGTATTTCGCTTATAATCTGTTCCGGCTGACCGGCATCGTCCAGGGCATCAAGAAACGCATCGTCGACGGCACCGCGTCGAGTGCCCAGGCGGAAAAATCCGCGGCCGGCGTCTATCGCCTCGCCGATGCGGCCTGGGGCTTTGCGCAAAAGGCGGGCGCCTGACGACAACAAAAAGGAGGGGCGAGGATGAGTTTGTTCGATCTGACCGGCAAGGTCGCCATCATCACCGGTTCCACCAAGGGGATCGGCAAGGCGAGCGCGTTAGAACTCGCCGAGCACGGCGCGAAAGTGGTGATTTCGAGCCGCAAGCAGGATGCCTGCGACGCGGTCGCGGAGGAGATCAACGCCAAATACGGCGACGGCACGGCGATCGCCGTGGCGGCGAACATCTCTGACAAGGCCGGCTTACAGAATCTGGTCGATGAAACCCGCCTCGCTTTCGGGCAAGTCGACGTGCTGGTCTGCAATGCCGCGTCGAACCCCTATTACGGGCCGCAATCGGGCATTTCCGACGAGCAGTTCCGCAAGATCCTCGACAACAATATCGTGTCGAACCATTGGCTGATCGGCATGGTCGCGCCCGAGATGCGCGAACGCAAAGCCGGGTCGATCGTGATCATCTCCTCGATCGGCGGCATTCGCGGCACGCCGGTAATCGGCGCCTATGCGATATCAAAGGCGGCCGATATGCAGCTGGCGCGCAATCTGGCGCATGAATTCGGCCCCGATAATGTCCGCGTGAACTGCATCGCGCCGGGGTTGATCAAGACCGATTTCGCCCGCGCATTGTGGGAGGATCCGGAGCGGATCAAGGCCGCCAACACCAGTGTGCCGCTGCGCCGCATCGGCGAGCCCGATGAGATCGCCGGCGCGGTGGTGTTCCTCGCCAGCCGGGCAAGCGCGTTCATGACCGGGCAGGCGATCGTCATCGATGGCGGCGTCACGATTTAACGAAACCCAATTTCCCGTTCGTGCTGAGCCTGTCGAAGCACTGTACTTCTAGCAACGCGGGAAAAGAAAAAGCAGCCCTTCGACAAGCTCAGGGCGAACGGAAGGTTGGAGAAGATGGCAAGGTTTACCGGAAAATCGATCATCGTCACCGGCGCGGGCTCGGGTATCGGACGCGCTGCGGCGATGCTCTTCGCCGGCGAAGGCGGGCAGGTGTTGTGCGCCGACAAGACCGAGGCAGCGGCCGAAACCGCCGACCTGATCGTCAAGGCTGGCGGCATCGCGCACTCGATCCAGATCGACGCAGGGACCGAGGACGACGTGATCCGCGCGGTCAATGTCGCGTGCGAATATTATGGCGGGCTTGATGTGATGTTCGCCAATGCCGGCATTTCAGGCGGCATGGCCAATATCTTCGACACCGATGTATCGCTGATAACCGAAGTGCTGCGAGTCAATCTGATCGGGCCGTATCTGGCGATCAAGCATGCCGCACCGAAGATCGCCGAACGTGGTGGCGGCGCGATCGTGCTCACCGCCAGCGTCGCGGGCATTCGCTCGGGCGCGGGTAGTCCCGCCTATTCCGCGTCCAAGGCGGGCGTGATCAATCTGGCGATGGTCTCGGCGCAGCAATTGTCCGGCTCGAACGTGCGGGTCAACGCGATCTGCCCCGGCCTGACCGAGACCGGCATGACCAAGCCGACCTTCGATTACGCCAAGGAAGCGGGCAAGATGGACCGGGTCGGGCGGCTCAACCCGTTGCGCCGCGGCGCGCAGCCCGAGGAACTGGCCAAAGTCGCGGCGTTCCTCGCCTCCGACGATGCGAGCTATGTCAACGGACAGGCGATCGCGGTCGATGGCGGCCTGTCGTCGAGCCATCCGGTGACCAAGCAGGAATATGGCAGGACGGCGGTTTGAGTTGATATCTTGGATTACCTCCTCCCGTTCGAGCTGAGCTTGTCGAAGCACCGCCTTTCCTCTCGATGGTCGATAAGAAGAACGGTCCTTCGACAAGCGCAGCGCGAACGGGGTGACGGCCTACATAATCGGACTTGATCCGGAAGCGGGGGGAGAGCGATGACCGACACAAGACCGGGCTATCCGCGCGCAAAGGGCTGGCTTGCCGCCCTTGGCCTGTTGCTCATCCTCGCCGGGGCGTGGCTGGCCGCCACGATCCAGACATCGGGTGGGGTCAGCGTCCGCGATATTCGCTTCGCCGGTACAAATGGCACGGTGATGAGCGCACTGCTCTATGTGCCGCGCGGCGCGACGGCGACGACGCCCGCACCCGGTATCCTCGCGGTGCATGGCTATATCAATTCGCGCGAGACGCAGGACGGCTTTGCGATCGAATTCGCGCGGCGTGGTTATGTCGTACTGGCGATCGACCAGACCGGGCATGGCTATAGCGGCGGCAAGGCTTTCTCGAACGGGTTCGGCGGGCCGGATGGCCTGACCTACCTGCGTTCGCTACCAATGGTCGACAGGGGTCAGGTCGGGCTTGAAGGGCACAGCATGGGCGGCTGGACCGTGCTCGCGGCCGCTGCGGCGATGCCCGACTCCTATCGTTCGATCGTGCTGGAAGGGGCCTCGACCGGCGCGCCCTATGCCAGGGATGGCAGCCCGACCTGGCCGCGCAATCTGGCATTGGTGTACAGCCGCCACGACGAATTTTCCGCGCTGATGTGGAACAGCCCGCGCGCGATGGATGTCGTGGGCAGCGCGAAACTGCAGGGCGTGTTCGGGTCGGGCGGGGCGATTGAGCGCGGCAAGCTTTACGGCTCGATCGATGCCGGCACGGCACGTGTCCTGTTTCAGCCGGTAACGACGCATCCGGGCGACCATTTCTCGCCCGCCGCGATCGGCCATGCGACCGATTGGTTCGCGCGCACGCTCAAGGGCGGTACGCCGCTCCCGGCGAGCGACCAGCTTTGGTACTGGAAGGAGATTGGCACTGGCATTGGTCTGGTCGGCTTCGTGCTGTTGATCCTCGGTACGCTCCACCTGCTGCTTCGTACCGCGCCGTTCCGCACCTTGCAGGGGGCTGCGATCCCGGCGGTCGCGGCCCGCGATACGCGCTGGCGGCGCGGTATGTGGCTGACCACGCTGGTGCCGATCCTGCTCTTCTTCCCGGCATTCATTGCGATCTTCGTGCTCGTGCCGCCGACCGCGATCCTGCCGCAGACGGTGACCACGCAGGTGGCTTTCTGGGCATTGCTCAGTGCAGGCGTCGGCCTGTTGTTGCGACGCTTCGGCCCGGCCCCGCAACCATCGCCCACGTCACCCTGGCTGCCGGCGATCGGCATCGCGCTGGCAACGGCCGCCATCGGCTATTTGGCGGTGTTCGCGGTCGACCGCCTGTTCACTACCGACCTTCGTTTCTGGATCGTCGCCATAAAATGGCCGAGCGCGCGGCAATGGGGCATTGCCGCTGTGTATCTTGTGCCGATCACGCTCGCTTTCCTCGTGACCCTGCGCGGGTTGCAGGGGCTGATGGTGAAGGGCGAGAGCGCGGGGCAGACGTACCGGTCGGCGATAGTCGCGATGGCCGGCGGCTTCGCGGGCGTTATCGCGCTGATCTATGCCGGCTTCTTCGCCACCGGCACGCTGGTCACCGGCTTTGATCCACTCAGCACGGTGATCGCGCTGCAATTCGTCGCGGTGCTCCCGGTGATCGCGGTCATCGCGACCTTCGCCTGGCGGCGGACAGGGAGCTACCGTGTCGGCGCGCTGCTCGTCGGGTTGCTCGTCACGCTCTATGTCTGTGCGGGCACTGCGACGCAGGGATAAGGCGGTGTTTGACAGGAGGTCCCGACCTCCCCACCCCTGCGCCGGAACGAGGGTGGGGCATAGACGGGCAGATATCGCGGCATGATCAACGCAGCCAAGTTATCAGGCGCTAGTATTTGATATATAGGGACTTATTCAAATTTTCGCCGTGGCGACGTTGAGAAAAGATATGATACATAAGGGTGTGACATATCTCCCGACGTTCGTCCCGCAGCTCCATCGCCTTGCGAGAAGTGCGCCGGCAGCGATTCAACCATCACACGGTATTTGGCATGTCCGCCCGTGCCGGATTTATGCCGGTGCGCCCTTTCTCAATTGTCGAAAACAAATTGCTGCGGGGCGGTGAGCTCAACGGCCCTGGCGCGTGACCCGCGCAACGCTTTGGCCTCGATAACCTCAGATCAAGTCCGGGGACGGACGATGGTTGGGGGCATTCCCGTCGTCCCGCTGACGCGTTAAGCCCTCGCTGCCGTCGCCCAATTGTCGACCACACGCTCCAGCACGTTCAGCGGCACACCCCCGACTCCGACGGTCAGGTCGTTGAACGCCTTCACATCGAACTTCGCACCTAGCGTCGCCTTCGCTTTGCTGCGCAGCCGGTTGATCTCGTTGTGCCCGGTCTTGTAGCCGAGCGCCTGACCCGGCCAGGCGCAATAGCGGTTGAGCTCGGATCGGCATTGCGACGCGGTGTAGCCCGTCGCTTCGCCGAACCAGCGCATCGCCTGCTCCATCGTCCAGCGTTTGTGATGCAGCCCGGTATCCGCGACGAGGCGGCTGGCGCGGAAATTCATCGATTGCAGATAGCCCAGATGCGCAAGCGGATCCTCCGCATAGACCCCGACCTCATCGGTGAGCTGCTCGGCGTAAAGCGCCCAGCCTTCGCTATAGGCATTGAACGCGAGCAGCGTGCGGACCAGCGGCAGGCTGAACGTATATTCGCCCTGCCAGACATGCCCTGGAATCCCTTCGTGACTGACCAGGGTCGGCAGCGAGAAGCGCGGCCAGATGCTCGTGTCCTTCAGGTTGATGTAGAAATTGCCCGGCGACTTGCCGTCGATCGATCCGGCACCGGCATAGGCATTGGGTGCGCCCCCTTCGATCGAGACGGGCACGCGCTTCACGATAAGTTTGCCCGCGACCACCTTGCCGAACACCTGTGGCATCTTGCCGCGAATGCTGGCGACGGTGCGGTTGAGATAACCGAGCAGCTCGGCGCGCCCGGCATCGGTGTTCGGATAAAGCAGGTCGGGCCGCTTGCCGAGTTCGGCCAGCCGCGCGCCGACGCTGCCCTTGGTCAGGCCTTGCGCTTTCAGCAGAACATCCATCTCGGCACTAAGCGCCGCGACTTGCTCCAGGCCGGATTGGTGTACCTCCTCGGGTGTGCGCCGCGTCGTGGTGCCGGCCTCGACCAGCCACGCATAGGCGCGCTCGGCCTCCGGCAGGCTCCACATGCCCGGTGTGTCGCCGGCCTTGGGCCTTAGCCCGGTCAGCGTGGCGGCTTGACGGGCGAGCGCTGGGGCGATCTTGCCGGTCGCGATCGCCGTCGCGCTGTCACTCCATGTGCCCGCGACGCCAGCCTTGTCGGCCTTTGTCACGAAGGAGCGGATCAGGCTCCATTCTTCGACCTTCTGAGCGGCAGCGGCGTCGAGCTGACCCGCGGTGATGTCGAGCAGAAAGCGCGGCAGGACGATACCCTTGCCGGCATCGGCGACGATCCGCGCGGTCTCGGCATCGAGCGACCCGGCATAAGCCTCGAGCCGCGCGAGATAGGCATCGGCATCGCCGCGCATCGCGATCTCGTGCTTGCTTTCCATCATGTCGGGCACTTCGGCAAACGCGCCCGTACCCTGCGACACGATATAGGGCGTGCTGCGATAGGAGATATTCTGGTTAAGGATCGCGACATCGCCGCCGGGCAATGCTTCCCAGCCGTCGTGCGCGAGCTGATATGCCGCCTGGGCGACATCGACATCCAGCTCGATCTGGGATGACAGCGCCGATCGGTCGATGGCTTTCAGCGCAAGCAGCCGCGACCTGGCAGCGGCGCGGTGCCTACGATCGCCAGTCGCGCTGCGATCGGTCAGCTTTGCCTTGAGTTCGGCACGCGTGCCGGCGTCGATGCCGAGCGTCGTGGCGTTGTCCGGAAACGTCGCCAGTATTTCCTCCGCGATCGAGGCGAGCGTTTTCGCCGCTGCTTCGTCGCCCGGTGCCGCGGGCGTTCCCGCAGCGAGAGCAGGGAAGGCAGCTGCGACACCGGCAATGCCGGCGCCGGCAAGGAGGTTTCGTCGATTGAGCAGCATGAGTCATCCTGTGGTGAGCGATCCAAGAAGATGCTGCCACAGGTCAGGCGGTCGATGACAGCGAAATGCTTGACGCCGCCGCGATCAATGTTAGTTGCAAAACGAAACTTGATTGGGGCTGGATTATGAAGATCGGCATTATCGGCGCGGGCTTTATCGGCCGCGCGGTCGCGCGGCTGGCGATTGTCAATGGGCATGAGGTGATGATCAGCAATTCGCGTGGTCCCAAATCGCTGATGAGCACGATGATCGCGCTGAAATGCGCGGTCGGTACGGGCGCGGATGCGGCGACATTCGGCGATGTGGTGCTGATGGCGATTCCCTTCTCCGGCATCGAGGATCTCACGCCCGCGCCGTTCGCGGGGAAGATCGTGATGGACGCCAATAATTATTATCCGCAGCGTGACGGTCAGATCGAAGCGCTCGATACGCATGCGACCACGACCAGCGAAATGCTTGCCGCGCATCTGCCCGGTGCGCGCATCGTCAAGGCGTGGAACGCGATCCTGGAAAAGGATATCGAGGCAGATACGCGTATGGCGGGTGCGGCGGATCGCCGTGCATTGCCGATTGCCGGCGATGATGAGGATGCTAAGGGTGTGGTCGCCGGCCTGTTCGACAGTTTGGGCTATGATGTGGTCGATGCCGGCGCCTTGTCGGAGGGCTGGCGTTTCGAACGCGCTCGCCCGGCTTATTGCATGCCTTTCGACATAGCGCGACTCAAGGCTGCGCTCGACGATGCCGGTGCGACTGTGGCCGAAGGATCGTGGCGGACCTGATCGACGGCGGGATCATTCCCGCAGCCGCATCAGTCCCTCTTGCGCGCAGCTGGCGACCAGTCGCCCGTCGCGGGAATAGATGCTACCGCGATTGAAGCCGCGCGCATGGCCGGCCCAGGGGCTGTCGGTGGTGTAGAGCAGCCAGTCGTCGGCGCGGAATTCCTCGTGCAGCCAGACCGAATGGTCGAGGCTGGTCGCCTGCAGCTTGTGCGTCATCCAGCTGACGCCATGCGCCAGCGAGGCCGTGCCAAGCAACGTCATGTCGGACGCATAGGCCAGGATCGCACGGTGCATCGCCATATCGTCGCCGATCGGCGCGACGACGCGGAACCAGCTGCTTTGCTTCGGCTCCTGCTTGACCGGGTTGAGCCAGCCACGCGGCGACACCGGGCGGATCTCGATCATGCGTGGACGCAGGAACTGGTGGCGAAACTTTTCCGGGATCCTGTCGCCCATCGCCAGCCGCAACTCATAGTCCGACTGCAGGCCCTCGGGCGGCGGTACTTCGGGCATCGGGTCCTGGTGCGCCAGCCCGCCCTCCGGCGCTTGCAGCGAGCACGCCATGTTGAGGATCGGCTGCCCTTTTTGCATCGCGATGACGCGCCGTGTCGCGAAGCTGCGCCCCTCGAAATCGCGCACCACGCGGTAGATGATCGGCAATTCCTCCGCGCCGGGTCGCATGAAATAGGCGTGGAGCGAATGCGCGACCTTCGGCGCATCGGTCGACCGCTGCGCCGCTTGCAACGCCTGCGCGATCACCTGTCCGCCGAATACCCGGCCGAATCCGTCATTGCCGACTTTGCCGCGATAGAGATCGGTGTCGAGCTCCTCGACGTCGAGCAGGTCGAGCAGGTTCAGGGCGAGCTGTTCGGGTGTGGGATCGGTCATGACGGACGCGCCTATCAATAGCCCGCCGCGACCGCTAGCCGGTCGGCATGGAAATTCGCGTCGCCGAACATCTCGGCGAGCACGCGCGCGCGCTTCATGTAGAAGCCAATGTCATATTCGTCGGTCATGCCCATGCCGCCATGCATCTGCACGCCTTCCTGTACCGACAGGGTGGTGGCGAGCGCGGTCATCGCCTTGGCGACCGACACCGCCACATCCGCGCCATTGCCAACCACGCCGTTGCCCTCATTAAGTAGCTGCGCGGCCTTGAGCACGGCGGCGCGGGCGACTTCCATTTCGGAATAGAGATGCGCGGCGCGGTGCTGCAGTGCCTGGAAACTGCCGATCGTCGCACCGAACTGCTTGCGTTCCTTCAGGTAATTGACGGTCAGGTCCATCGCCCCGCCGCCGACGCCGAGCAGTTCGGCAGACGCCCCGGTACGGCCAGCGCGCAGCAAGCGATTGAGAGGCTCGCTGCCGGCATCGACTTCACCGATCACCGCATCGGCATCGACCTCGACGCCGTCGAATGTCAGCCGTGCGGCGAGGCTGGAATCGGCGAGCCGTTCGGCTTCGGCGGTCAGCTTCGCGGCACCCTTGTCGACCGCGAACAGCGTGATGCCCTGTTCGTCATCGGCTGAACCAGCGGTACGCGCGGCGACGATGATCAGGTCGGCATTGTGGCCATGGGTAACGAACTGCTTCCTGCCCGACAGCTTGAAGCCGTTGCCCGAACGCTCGGCCTTCATCGCGACGGTGCCGCGATGCTTGGCACCCTCGTCGATCGCCAGCGCGGCGACGGTCTCGCCGGCGATGATACCGGGGAACCAGCGGCCGGCCTGTGCCGTGCCCTTCAGTGCTTCGACCGCCGCGACGGCGGTCGACAGGAAGGGGGAGGGGGACAGGTTGCGGCCGATTTCCTCGAGCACGATCCCCGCCTCGACATGGCCGAGGCCAAGGCCGCCGTCATCCTCACCGATCAGGATGCCGGTGAAGCCCATCTCGGCAAAGCTCTTCCACAGATCGCGCGAAAAGCCGGTTGCATCCTTTGCGTCGCGCAGCGCGCGCATGTGCGAGACGGGGGCATGTTCGGCGACGAAATCGCGCGTCGTGTCGCGGAGCATGGTCTGTTCGTCGTTGAGATAGAGAGGCATTTTTCTCACTTTCGTCATCCCAGCGAAGGCTGGGATCTCGTGCCGCGAGGGCGCGCTTCGTTACGGGAGAACCCAGCCTGCGCTGGGGTGACGGATTGGATCAGGTGCTGGGCAAATCCAGAATCCGCTTGGCGATGATGTTGAGCTGGATTTCGCTGGTGCCGCCCTCGATCGAGTTCGCCTTGGTCCGCAACCAGCCGCGCGGCGCGCTGCCGCCCGACGACCGCTCGCTCTCCCATTCCAGCGCGTTCGATCCACCCGCCGACATCATCAGCTCATGGCGCGCCTTGTTCAGCTCGGTGCCGTAATATTTCATCATGCTCGGCTGCGCGGGATGCGCGCGGCCTGCCTTGAGTTCGTCGATGAAACGCTCGGACATCATTCCGAATGCCTTCGACCGCACCTCGAACATCGCGATGCTCGCGCGCAGCAACGGGTCGGCGAGACGCCCGTCATGGTCGAGACCGATCGTGGCGATCGCACCGTCGATCAGCGGATTGCCACCGGTCGAGGCAAGGCCCATGCCCGAGATCATCTCGCGTTCATGACCGAGCAGATATTTGGCGACGTCCCAGCCCTTGTTCTCATCATGGATGCGATTGGCCTTGGGCACTTTTACATTGTCGAAAAAGGTTTCGCAAAAGGGTGAATAGCCGCTGATCAACAGGATCGGCTTGGTCGACACACCTTCGCTCGCCATGTCGAACAGCACGAAACTAATTCCGCCCTGCTTGCTGCTCTTGTCGGTGCGTACCAGGCAGAAGATCCAGTCCGCCTTGTCGGCATAGCTGGTCCAGACCTTCTGGCCGTTGACGAGGTAATAGTCGCCCTTGTCTTCGGCAGAGGTGGCGAGGCTGGCAAGGTCGGAGCCGGCATTGGGTTCCGAATAACCCTGGCACCAGCGGATCTCGCCGCGCGCTATCTTGGGCAAATGCTCGAGCTTCTGTTCCTCGGTGCCATATTTCAGCAATGCCGGCCCGAGCATCGAAATGCCGAATGAGTTGAGCGGGTTACGCGCCTTGATGGCAGCCAACTCTTCGCGCAGGATCTTGGTTTCGGCGGGCGACAGGCCGCCGCCGCCATAGGCCTTGGGCCAGTCGGGTACGGTCCAGCCGCGGCCGGCCATGGCGTCCATCCATTCCTTTTGCCCGGGCTGGAAATCGGGATTGCGCCCGCCCCAGGTCGCATCCTTTTCGGAACGAAGGGGTTCGCGCATCTCGGGCGGACAATTCGCCGCCAGCCAGGCGCGGGTCTCGGTGCGGAAGGTGTCGAGATCGGTCATCATGTCATTTCCTGGGTCTGGCAGTTCATCCGATCGCGCCATCGACGAGGCGGGCGACCGCTATGGCGGTATGATCGCGGTGCGGTGCGGCGATCACTTGCATGCCGATGGGCAAGCCATCGGCGGTGGTGCCGATCGGCACGGCGGTAGCGGGCAGGCCGGGATAGGTGGCCAGGCCGGGCCAGGCGAATTGCGCCGCGAACGGCGTCTGTTCGCCATCGATCAGCAGCGTTCGGATGCGCAGCTCGGTATCGTCATGCGCAAACGCCGCGCTGCCCAGGACGGGCGCGAACACGACATCGAAATCCTCGAACAAGCGCACCCACGCCCGCGTGTTGCGCGCCTGATCGTCCATCATGTCGAACCACTGCACCAGGGTCGCGGGCGTCCCGCCGGCCGGCGCGATCCCGCGCGCCATTGCGATGGCGAGCATGCGCATATAACCGCCTTGTTGCTTCGCCAGGTCGGGAAGCAGATCGGTCTTGCGCGTGATCTGCGCGCCGGCCGCCGCGAGCGCGCTCGCGGCCTTTTCGATTGCCGCGACGATCGCCGGATCGGCTTTGGCGAGCGGATGGTCGGTCAACAGAAGGACGCGCAAGCCGCGCGGGCCCTCGATCGTCGAGCGCGGTTGCGGCACATCGGCGACCAGATCGAATGCCAGCGCCAGATCGGCACCATCGCGCGCCAGCGGGCCGATCACCGAGAGGACGGCGCGTGCGCCGTCAGTGCCGGGGAAGAAATGCCCCTCGGTTGGCAAGACTCCAAAGGTCGATTTATGTCCCCACACGCCGCAGAAATGCGCCGGCACGCGGATCGAGCCACCAATGTCGGAGCCATATTCGAGCGGCACCATGCCCGCGGCGAGTGCCGCCGCCGATCCTCCCGACGATCCGCCCGGGACATGCGCATGATTGTGCGGATTGTTGGTGCGGCCATAGACCGGATTGATCGATTGCAGGTCCGCCAGGCTGACCGGCACATTGGTCTTGCCGAGAAACACGACGCCGGCCGCCTTCAGACGTTGCACCGCGACCGCGTCTTTCTGCGCGAGGTGACCGCGATGCGCCTCGAAGCCCCAGGTCGTCGGCAAGCCGGCGATGTCGTAGCTTTCCTTGATCGTCATCGGCACGCCGAGCAGCGGCGCGGTATCGCCGGCGGCGAGGCGGCGGTCCATTTCCGCCGCCTGCGCCCGCGCGCGATCGAAATCGCGCACGACCACTGCGTTGATCGGCCCGTCGCGCGCCTCGATCCGGTCGATCGCGGCTTCGCATTCGAGGAGAGCGCTGCTCTCCCCGCTACGGATCACGGCGGCGGTTTCGAGCGCGGACCGTTCCATCAGCTGAAGCGCCCGTTGCTTTCGGCCTTGCTCTTGAGCAATTCGGCGACCTTGAAGCCGTGCTTCTCCAGGCCGGCAACGATCTTCTTCAGGCCTTCGGTGTCGGCCCAGAACATCGGGCCGCCGCGATAGACCGGCCAACCATAGCCATAGATCCAAACCACATCGATGTCCGACGCGCGCTGCGCCATCTTCTCCTCGAGGATCAGCGCGCCCTCATTGACCATGGTGTAGAGCGTCTTCTCGATGATCTCCTCATCGCTGATATCGCGCTTCTGCAGGTTCGATTTGCTGCGGAATTGCTCGATGATCTCGGCGACGCGGGGGCTGGGGGTCGGATTGCGCTTCTCGTCATAATCATAGAAGCCCTTGCCCGTCTTCTGGCCCCAACGGCCTTCGGCGGCGAGCGCGTCGCGGATATTCTCGATCCGGGTCGGGTCGCGGTGCCAGCCAATATCGACGCCGGCGAGATCGCTCATCTGGAACGGGCCCATCGGCATGCCGAACGCGACATGGACGCGGTCGATCTGCTCGGGCGTCGCGCCTTCCATCAGCAGCTTGTTGGCTTCGACCTGACGCGGCATCAGCATGCGGTTGCCGATAAAGCCGTGGCACACGCCCGCGACCACCGCGACCTTCTTGATCTTCTTGGCCAGCGCCATGACCGTCGCGAGCACATCGTCCGCGGTCTTCGCACCGCGCACCACTTCGAGCAGTTTCATAACATTGGCGGGCGAGAAGAAATGCATCCCGAGCACGTCCTGTGGACGACCGGTGACGGCAGCGATCTCGTCGATGTTGAGATAGGATGTGTTCGATGCGAGGATCGCACCGGGCTTGGCGATGGTGTCGAGCTTGGTGAAGATCTCCTTCTTCACTTCCATCGTCTCATAGACGGCTTCGATGATCAGGTCGCACTCGGCGAGTTCGGCGAAATCCAGCGTCGGCTTCAGCGCGCCCATCGCCTGCTCGACCTGCTCGGGCTTGAGCCGGCCCTTGGCGGCCGACGCTTCGTAATTCTTGCGGATCACGCCGGTGCCGCGGTCGAGCGCTTCCTGCTGCATTTCGACGATCGTCACCGCAACACCGGCGGACAGGAAGTTCATCGAGATGCCACCACCCATCGTGCCGGCGCCGATCACCCCGACGCGCTTGATGTCGCGCAGCGTGATATCGGGTGCGATGCCGTCGATCTTCGCGGCCTGGCGCTCGGCGAAGAACAGATGGCGCTGCGCGGCGCTCTGCACGCCCATCATCAGCTTCATGAATTCCTGGCGCTCGAACGCGATACCCTCGGCGAAGGTCGAGCCGTCAGATGCCTTTTCGACGCAGGCGATGTTGGCGGCGGGCGCGTCAAAACCGCGGAAGCGCTTGGCATTGTCCTTCTTGAATGCGGCGACCGCATCGGGGTCGGCCTTGGCGACCTTCTCGCTGGCGCGGGGCAGGGGGCGTGTATCCGCGACTTCACGGGCGAAGGCGATCGCATCGGCGGCAAGGCTATCCTCACCGGCGAGGCGGTCGATCAGGCCGGCATCGAGTGCGCGCTTTGCGGGGATCGGGTCGCCCTTGGCGGTCAGTTCGAGCGCGATCGGGACACCGGCGACGCGCGGAATGCGCTGCGTGCCGCCGGCTCCGGGGAGCAGGCCGAGCTTCACTTCCGGAGTGCCGATCTTCGCGCTCGGTACGGCGATACGGTAATGGCAGCCGAGTGTGACCTCGCATCCACCGCCGAGCGCGGTGCCGTGGATCGCGGCGACCACGGGCTTGTCCGATGCCTCGATCATGTCGACCAGCGTTGGCAGGCCGGGCTCCTGCATCGCCTTGCCGAATTCCGTGATGTCGGCACCGGCGAAAAAGGTGCTGCCGTCGCAGCGGATCACCATCGCCTTGACGCTGGCGTCGGCGAGACCTTCCTTGAGGCCGGCCTCAAGGCCCTGGCGCACGGCGGCGCCGAGCGCGTTGACCGGCGGGTTGTTCGAAATGATGACGAGGACATCGTCATGGCGTTCGGTGGTGATCGGACCGGTCATATTCTCTCTCCAGTTTCAGTATCGTCGTGCCAGCGAAAGCTGGCATCTCATGGGACGGGCGATAGGCCGGCCTCACAAAGACCCCAGCCTTCGCTGGGGTGACAGTCGGTTAAGTCAGCGCGGAATAAATCAGCGTCTTCAGTTCGCGCCGGATCGGATAGACGTTCGATGGACTCATCTGCGTCATGAATATCATGTGGAGCTTCTCGACCGGGTCGATGAAGAAGGCGGTCGAGAACATCCCGCCCCAATAATATTCGCCGACCGATCCCGGGATCATCGACCGCGCAACATCGATATTGACCGCGAAGCCGAGCCCGAAGCCGGTGCCGGCATTGGCCGCTTCGCTGAACAGTGACCGCGACATGGTCGAAAGGTCGGAACCGCCGGGCAGATGGTTCTGCGTCATCAGCTCCAGCGTCTTGCGCCCGACGATACGCGCGCCGTCGAGCTCGCCGCCATTCAGGCACATTTGGCAGAAGCGATGATAATCGAGCGCGGTCGAGACCAGCCCGCCGCCACCCGAGAGAAGCTTTGGCTTGCGGCTCCAGGCACTTTCCGTCCCGCGATCATACATCACGCGGCCCTTGCCAGCGACGAAAGTGTAGCAATCGGTCAGCCGTTCGGTCTTGTCCGCCGGAACCTCGAAGAAAGTGTCGTGCATCTTGAGCGGCACGAAGATGCGCGCGCGGAAGAAATCGTCGAGTTTCATACCCGATACACGTTCGACCACGGCGCCGAGCACATCGGTCGACACGGAATAATTCCAACCTTCTCCGGGCGAGAATTCGAGCGGAATCTTGCCCAGCGCACCGATGAAACCGTCGAGATCGAGATTGCCGCGCCAATTCTCGATTTTGCCCTCGCGGTAGGCGGCATCGACGTTGGAGCGATTCTGGAAACCATAGGTCAGGCCCGAAGTATGGCGAAGCAAGTCGACCATGCGCATCGGCTCGGCCGTTGCCTTGGTCGCGAACGGCACACCAGCGCCGCCGCCATTATAGACCCCAAGCCCCTTGAATTCGGGCAGCACGTGGTGAACCGGGGTATCGACCGCGACCAAACCCTGTTCGACCAGCATCATGAAGGCGATCGAGGTGATCGGCTTGGTCATCGACGCGATGCGGTAGAGCGAGCTTTCATCGACCGGCTTACCGCCTTCGCGCGCCGCGCCCTGGCTGCTGAAATGGACGATCTCGCCGTCGCGCGCGATCAGCAACTGAGCGTTGGGCAGCTTGCCCGTATCGAGATAGCGCTCTTTCAGCAGGCCATCGATATGGGCCAGTCTGGTGGAGTCTAAACCGTGCGATCCTGGCTTGGCGATCTTCATCTGGCTTTCCATACCCCCGGTTCGAAACTGGCTGCACCCTATTGCCTTGAGTAGCGCGCGAATCAACACTAACCTTGGATGAAACGGTAGATAAGCCAAACCCGAAGTTCAGAAATATGGAGAGACGCGCCTTGGATATCGAACCTCTCGTCGCGCTCGACCCCAATTGGCCCAAGGTCTCGCTGGCGCAGGCGCAGGCTGCGCTGACCGTACCCGGCAGCAAGTTCGAAATGGATCTGATCGATATCCGCGGTGTGCCGACTCGCGTGTGGAAACATGCGCCGCCAACGCTCGGTTTCCTGATCCAGGCAGCGCGCGCCTATGGGCAGAACGTCTTTACCATCTATGAGGACGAACGTGTCACCTATGAGGCGAATTATCGCGCGGTCGCGACGCTGGCGACCCGATTGCAGGAGATGGGCATTGCCAAGGGTGACCGCGTCGCGATCGCGATGCGCAACCTGCCCGAATGGCCGGTGATCTTCTTCGCCGCCGCGTCCATCGGTGCGATCGCTGTGCCGCTCAATGCGTGGTGGACTGCGGGCGAACTGGAATACGGCATCGACGATTCGGGTGCGCGCATCCTGTTCGTCGACGATGAACGCCATCTGCGGCTGGTCGATTCCGGTACGGCACTTCCCGCGATGGAGCGGGTCATCGTCGCGCGCGCATCGCATCCGTTGGAGGGCAGGGCCTCGCGGCTGGAGGATCTGATCGGCACGCCGGCCGACTATGCGGCGCTGCCCGACTTGCCTTTTCCGCAGGTCGAGATCGACACCGATGACGATGCGACGATCTTTTACACCAGCGGTACGACCGGTAGCCCCAAGGGCGCGCTCGGCACTCACCGCAATCTGATGACCAATATCCTGTCGGGTGGCTATGCTTCGGCACGGTCGGTGCTGCGCCGCGGCGAGGCGGTCCCCGATCCGTTGCCGCGCACCATGCTGACGGTTATCCCGCTCTTCCACGTCACCGCGTGCAGCGCGAGCCTGATGGGGGTGATCGCGACCGGATCGACGATGATCTTCATGCGCAAATGGGACGTGGTGCGCGCGATGCAGATCATCGAGCGCGAGAAGGTCAACGTCACTGGCGGGGTGCCGACCGTCGCCTGGCAACTGATCGAGCATCCCGATC
Source organism: Sphingomonas sp. UYAg733 (assembly GCF_054057355.1). Classification (NCBI taxonomy): domain Bacteria; kingdom Pseudomonadati; phylum Pseudomonadota; class Alphaproteobacteria; order Sphingomonadales; family Sphingomonadaceae; genus Sphingomonas; species Sphingomonas sp. UYAg733. Next base: position 84,420 of record NZ_JBSRZE010000003.1, on the reverse strand, counting down.
GCCACAAATACGACCTCTCCTCGATCGAGGCGATCGCCTATGGCGGCGCGCCGGCGGCGCCCGAACTGGTCAAGCGCATCCATGAGGAATTCGGTGCGCTGCCAGGTAATGGCTGGGGCATGACAGAGACGATGGCGACGGTGACGAGCCATTCGAGCGAGGATTATCTCAATCGCCCGACCAGCGCGGGACCACCGGTCGCGGTGGCCGACCTCAGGATCATGGATGATGACGGCACGACCGAAATGCCGCTCGGAGAGGTCGGAGAGCTCTGGGCACATGGCCCGATGATCGTGAAGGGCTATTGGAACAAGCCGGAGGCGACCGCCGAGACTTTTATCGACGGCTGGGTGCGCACCGGCGACCTGGCGCGGCTCGACGATGAGGGCTTCGTCTATATCGTCGATCGCGCCAAGGACATGATCATCCGCGGCGGCGAGAATATCTATTCGAGCGAAGTCGAAAACGTCCTTTACGCGCATCCCGCAGTGACCGATTGCGCGCTGATCGGCATCCCGCACCGGACACTCGGCGAAGAGCCTGCGGCGGTGGTCCATCTCGCACCCGGTATGGAAGCGACCGAGGCGGAACTGCAGGCCTGGGTGCGCGAACGGCTCGCCATTTTCAAGACGCCGGTCGCGATCCGCTTCGTGCATGAAACCTTGCCGCGCAATGCGAACGGCAAGATCATGAAAAAGGATCTGAAGATATTGTTCGAGGACAGGGTTGGGGTGGCCGCCTGACGCGGTTACGTTGCGTCGATGCGTTATCGCCATTGGCTCCTGTTGTGTGTTGCTCCTGTCTTGCTGGGGGGTACTGGCGGCGAAGCGGCGCCTGAATCGTTCGATGTCGGCATTCCGCAGCTTCCCCAAATCGTCGCCACCGATGGCGGGAAAGCGGTTCGCTACGAGCTTCATGTGACGAATTTTTCCGCGGTGCCGCTGGCGGTGCGCGGCATATTGGTCACCGATGCCGACACCGGCAAGGTCATCAGGAGTTTCAGGCTGCGGCCGTTACTGACGCATTTAATCCCGCTCGCCGGGGCGAAGGATGATCCGGCTTCGGCGCAGGTCGCGATCCAGCCCGGCGCGAGGGCGGTCCTCTATGTCGAACTGACCGGCCCGGTGCCACGGCGGATCGGCCATACGGTAGATTATCTAGGCGGCTGCGAGACTTGTCCCTCGCGTCTCGACGTCGCCGCCGTTGCGGTGAACCAGACCGCGCCGGTGACGCTCGCGCCGCCACTGGCTGCGGGACTTTGGGCGGCGGTACAGTCGCCGAACTGGCCGCGTGGCCATCGACGCGTAATCTATACGCTCGGCGGAAAAGCTCGAATTCCCGGGCGTTACGCGATCGACTGGGTCGGCATCGATGAAAATGGCCGGACGACTCGTGGCGACCCCGATCGCCCCGCCGACGCGATCGGTTATGGCGCGCCAGTTCTGGCCGGCGCCGATGCACGCGTCGCGGCGGTGCGCGACGGCATGGCGGAGAGCGCCTCGATCGAGCGCAGTACCAAACATCTGCTGGGGGACGGTGCGGGCAATTATGTCGCGCTCGACCTCGGCCATGGCCGCTATGCATTTTACGAACACCTGCAGCCAGGCAGCGTCAGGGTGAAGATCGGCCAACGCGTCGGCCGCGGCGAGTCGATCGGCGCGCTGGGTTTCAGCGGTGATACGACCGGGCCGCACCTCCATCTCCATGTCGCCGATGGGCTCGATCCGCTGAGGGCGGAAGGGTTGCCGTTCGTGATCGATGCTTATACCCAAGTCGGGCGATACGACGATATCGGCTCGCTCGGGCGCGCGAAATGGCAAGCGCCGGGCGTCGCACTCAAGTTGCGCGAATGGCCGGCCTCGAATGTCGTGGTGCGCTTCACGCGGTAATAAGGGAGGGTATCTGTCTGTTCCCCTCCTTTATGGGGGGAGAGAACAGCCTCCTGTACTGAATCTAACCCTCTATGCGCCGACGACATTGCCAACCGCGCTCTTCCAGCCCTTCAGTCGCGCGGCACGAATATCGCGTTCCAGGGCGGGCTCGAATGTCTCGACCGCGCTGCGCATCACCGATGCTTCTTCCAGCCCGTCGAACAATCCGCACCCGATGCCTGCAAGCATCGCCGCGCCGAGCGCTGTCGTCTCGGCGAATTTCGGCCGTTCGACCGTCACGCCGAGAATGTCGGCCATGTCCTGCGCCATCCAGTTGTTGGCGACCATGCCGCCATCGATCCGCACACACTCCCAGTCCACACCATCGGCGGCGAAGGCTGTTTTCAGGTCATGCGCCTGGTGCGCCATCGCCTCGAGCGCGGCGCGCACGATATGCGCCCTGGTGGTCGAGAAGCTCAGGCCGGACAGCGCGCCGCGTGCCTCAGGTTGCCACCATGGCGCGCCTAGGCCCGACAATGCGGGGACGAGATAGACGCCGCCATTGTCCGGCACGCTACGCGCCATTGCCTCGGTCTCCGCGGCGGTGCCGATCAGGCCGATTTCGTCGCGCAGCCATTTGATCAGGCTGCCCGCGACGAACACCGATCCTTCGAGCGCATAGGCGCGACGCCCGTCAAGCTGCCAGACGATGGTCGAGAGCAAGCGGTTGCGCGAGGTCGGCGGAATCGCACCGGCCTGGGTGAGAACGAACGCACCGGTGCCAAAGGTCGCCTTGGTCTCGCCGGCCTTGAGGCAGGACTGGCCGATCGTCGCGGCCTGCTGGTCGCCGGCGATGCCGCAGATCGGGATCGCCGCCCCGAACAGAATGGTCTCGCCGAACTGTCCCGCACAATCGACGATCTCGGGCAACGCCTTGCGCGGTGCGCCAAACAATTCGATCAGCCCGTCATCCCAATGGCCGCTGCCGATCGCCATCAGCGCGGTGCGACTGGCGTTGGTTGCGTCGGTGATGTGCTCACCACCCGTCAGCTTCCAGATCAACCAGCTTTCGATCGTGCCGACCGCGAGCCGGGCTCCGGCCGCCTTCAATTGCGGCCAGTTCTGCATCGCCCAGCCGATTTTCGATCCCGAGAAATAGGGATCGAGCAGTAATCCCGTCTTGGCTTGTACGGCGGGTTCATGGCCCGCCTCTCGCAAATCCCGGCAGATCGCAGCGGTGCGGCGGTCCTGCCAGACGATCGCGGGCGCAAGCGGTTCGCCAGTCGTCCGGTCCCAGAACACCACTGTCTCGCGCTGGTTGGTGATGCCGATCGCCGCGATCCGCTCCGCGCCGCCGGCCAGTTCGACCATCGCACCGGTGACGGCGAGGGTGCGTTGCCAGATTTCGGCGGCGTCATGCTCGACACGACCAGGTTCGGGATAATGCTGAGTGAGCTCCGCAGCCTCGCTGCCGATGCAACTTCCGTCGGGTTTGAAAAGCATGGCACGGGTGGATGTCGTGCCTTCGTCGATAACGAGGATGAGGTCGCGCATCAAACAAGGCTAGCCGGGATTACAAGCTGAGGGAATGAGGCTAGTGTCGTGGCGAACACAACAAGGACGGATGTAATAGTGGCGGACGAGGCGACGGGAGAAGAACGGCCGATCGAACAGCCAGCGATCACGCCGGCATCGACATTTGGTGCGTTCGGACTGCCGCTGATCGGCACCATCGAGGCGGGCGAAGATGCCCGAATCGCGACGCGCCGCGACCGTCTGCTCGCGGCGCTGACGCTGATCTGCGGCATCGGCCTGGCGCTGGCCTTGCCCTTCGCACTCAAGGCGGGGGCGGAGTTCTTCCTGCCGACCACGGCGGCGCTGGTCGTCGCGATTGCACTGGTCCCGGTGCTCGAATGGCTAGAGCGGCATCACGTACCGTCGCCGCTCGCGGCGCTGACCTGCGTTCTGCTGTTCCTGGTCGCGGCGAATATCGCGCTCGCCGCAATCGTTGTCCCGGCGACCGAATTCTTTCGTAAGCTGCCCGAGCGGATCAACCGCATTCAGATGAACATCCAGCCGATTCTCGACCTATATTCGACGCTGGAAAAATATATCAACCGCACTGTGCGCCAGCTCGCCTCGAACGAGGCGGTACGCCAGCCGCAGACGGTCGCCGCGACACCGCCCAATTCGATACTCGAACTCGCCGCGACGTCCGCGCCGACGCTGATCATCCAAGTGTTTTTCGCCATTCTTGTGGTCTATTTCTTCCTTTCCGGCTGGACCCGGTTGCGCAAGAAAACGATCACCAGTCGGTCGAGCTTCGGTGGCGCAATGGCCACCGCACGAGTGATCCAGGATGTGGTCGACGACGTGTCGGCCTATCTCGGTACGATCACGATCATCAACCTTTCGCTCGGCGTGGTCATCGCCTTTGCGCTTTGGCTGATCGACATGCCCTATCCGCTGATGTGGGGCGGCATCGTCGCGCTGCTCAACTATATCCCCTATTTCGGGCCGATCATCGCGGCGATGCTGTTGCTGCTCGGCGGGCTGATGACTTTCCAGGACATATGGGTCGCGGTGCTCCCCGCCGCGATCATGATCGGAGCGCATCTGATCGAGGCCAACGCGATCACACCATTCATCGTTGGACACCGCCTGACCATTAATCCGATCCTGATACTCATATCGCTGAGCTTCTGGGGGTGGGTGTGGGGGACGACCGGTGCGTTGCTCGCGGTGCCTTTGCTGATCATCCTGCAGACGGTGATCGGTGCGGCGGGCAAGCCCGATATCGCCGGCTTCCTGTTTGAACACGGTACGCTGACGCAGCAGCGCAAGCGGCGTGGACGCAATGATCCAGCGGACAGCTAAACAGTCGTTGACAGGGTAGGGCACCTCGCTTAGGTGCCGCGCCTCACGCTTCATAAGCGGGTGTAGCTCAGTTGGTTAGAGCGCCGGCCTGTCACGCCGGAGGTCGCGGGTTCGAGCCCCGTCACTCGCGCCATTCCCAAGTTGGAATGGCCTAAGTGTTCTTCGAAAAATCGCGATCCTGCCGCAGGCCTGAGCCGCGCGCTGCGTCTACCCAGCACCAAAACTCCTCAGCGCCAGCGTCCGGTTTCCATCCACAGCAACATTCGCCGCATCGGCAGGATCCACAGCCAGACGATGCCCGTGACGAGATAAAAGGCAAGCTGCAGCAACCAGTGCCAATTACCCACCCAGTTCGAGGCACTGGCGACAGCGATCACCCACAGGGCGATCAATACCAGGATCGCGAGCATGCCGACCGGTTTGCGCCAGCTGGGGGTCATCGGACGATCCATTCTCTTTCGGTGGTGATGACATGGAGCGGTACGTCCCACGGCTCCACGGGCAGCGAGTCGACCTGCTGTATCGACCAGGCAATGCCGATGCGCCAGCTTTCCGGAAAGCGCAAAAAAGCGCGATCGTAATAGCCGGCGCCCTGCCCTAGGCGGTTGAGGCCGTGGTCGAACGCCACCAGCGGGGTCAGGATGATGTCGGGGCTAAGCTCGGCCGCCGCCTCTGCCGGCTGGTGCAGGCCGAACGGTCCGGCCATCAACGCCGCTTCGGTATCCCAGGCGAGGAAGCGCATCGGCTTTGTACGATCGACGATATGGGGCAGGGCGATGACGCACCCGGCCTCGACTGCGGCGCGGGCGAGCGGGCTTGGGTCGGCTTCGCTGCCGATCGGCACGTAAGAGGCGATGGTCAGCCCGTGCGACAGGCGGGCGAGATAGGCGGGTGGTGGCGTCATGATCGGCCGCGTGTCCGCCACGAAGCGGTCGCGGGCGGCACGCGTCGCCGCGCGCAGGGCTTGCTTGTCGAGCATCATCTGAAAAAGCCGGTGGAAGTGGCGGGACCACCGTGGCCGTTTGCCTGAATATCCTCTGACGCCGTTAGCATCAGGTGGGGATCATGTACGACAGGCCAGGACCTGCGCAGGGACAACCCCCTAGGAAGAATAATCGCCTCAGGGATAATCGGTAAGGCTCGTACCGGGCAGTGCCCGCCACTTATACCTATAGCAACTGAGAGGTTAATTCTCAAGGGTCGCGGCCAGCCCTTCGAGCCGATCGGCCAGTTTTTCGAGCAACGCCTCGCCGGCCTTGTCGGGCGCGCGGCGTTCGGCCTCGTCGAGCGAATCGCCCAGCATCAGCGCGATGAACAACATCGTACGTTCGGCATTCATTCCGCCAGCCGCGCGTGAGGCGGCGGGCCAGCGCCCGTCGAGCATCGCGCCGACGCGGCGCAATTGCTCTTCCTCGTCATCGCGGCAGGCGACGATATGGCGGCGGTCACCGATGGTGAGCGTGACGTCTGCCATCAATCTTCTCCGCCCTGCGCGATTACCTCGTCGAGCGCGACGATCGCTTCGGCCATACGGCTGCGCAGCGTCTCGTGACGCCGGACGAGCGCATTGTTTGCCCGAGTCCGGGCAGCCATCGCAGCCTCGATCCGGGCGATAGCGTCCTCGATGCGGTCGGTGGCGGAAGAAAGGGCATCGGCCATGTTGTTGCGATAGCACGGCTTCGCGTGACGACAAGATCGATTTGGACCAGCGCGGTTGACGCAGAGGGCGAGCCACCGCAAAGACCGCGCACATTATCGACTCGCCGGCTGCCCCACCAAGGCTTTTTGGGCCAACAGCATTTGGGCCCCGGCAACCCGAGGAAACCGATGGCCGCTTCTGATACCGATCTCGCGAACGCAATCCGCGCGCTTGCGATGGACGCGGTGGAGGCCGCCAATTCCGGCCATCCAGGTATGCCGATGGGCATGGCGGACGTCGCGACCGTGTTGTTCACACGCTATCTGAAGTTCGACCCGGCCGACCCGCACTGGCCGGACCGCGATCGTTTCGTGCTGTCGGCCGGCCATGGCTCGATGCTGATCTACGCGCTGCTCCATCTGACTGGTTATGAAAAGCCGACGATGGACGACATTCGCAACTTCCGGAAACTTGGCAGCCCGTGCGCCGGCCATCCGGAGAATTTCGAACTCGCCGGCATCGAGGCGACGACCGGACCTTTAGGGCAGGGATTCGCGATGGCGGTCGGCATGGCGGTCGCCGAACGTCATCTCAATGCGGTGTTCGATGGCGATCTGGTCGATCACAACACCTGGGTGATCTCGGGTGATGGCTGCCTGATGGAGGGCATAAATCACGAAGCGGTCGGGCTCGCCGGGCATCTCGGCCTGGGCCGGCTCAATGTGCTGTGGGACGATAATCGCATTACCATTGACGGTGCGGTCAGCTTGTCGTCGAGCGAGGACATCCCCGCACGCTATCGTGCGAGTGGCTGGCATGTCGCATCGTGCGACGGTCATGACGTGGCCGATATCGCGCGCGCGATGGATGAAGCACTGGCCGACCCGCGCCCTTCGCTGATCCAGTGCCGCACGATCATCGGCAAGGGCGCCCCTAACAAGCAAGGCACCTCGGCGACTCATGGCGCCGCGCTGGGTGCCGCCGAAGTGGCCGCGGCGCGTGAGACGCTCGGCTGGAGCTCGGCGCCGTTCGAGATTCCGCAAGATATTCGCGACACCTGGCTAGAGGCAGGCAAGCGCAGCGTCGAGGTTCGCAAGGCTTGGATGGAACGTCTGGCAAGCCATTCGGATCGGGCCGAATTCGAGCGCCGTATGGTGGGCGATATCAAGGCAAGCGATGCTGTCGCAGCAGCCTTTTCCAATTGGGAAAAAATGCCAGCTTCGGTGGCGAGCCGCAAGGCATCGGAACTGGCGCTGGAAGGTCTTGTGGCGGCGATGCCCGAATTGATCGGCGGCTCGGCCGACCTGACCGGGTCCAACAACACCAAGGCCAAGGCGCAGGGGCCGCTGACCCGCGACGATTATGCCGGACGATATCTCTATTACGGCATCCGCGAATTCGGCATGGGCGCGGCGATGAATGGCATGGCGCTGCACGGCGGCGTTATTCCCTATGGTGGCACTTTCCTGGTGTTCAGCGACTATGCGCGTCCCGCGATCCGCTTGTCGGCGATCCAGCAGACCCGTGTCGTCTATGTCATGACCCATGATTCGATCGGGCTCGGCGAAGACGGCCCGACGCATCAGCCGATCGAACATCTGATGAGCTTGCGCGCGATCCCCAATCTCGACGTCTATCGCCCGTGCGATTCGGTCGAGACGGCGGAATGCTGGGCTCTTGCGCTGGAAAAGAAGACCGGCCCCGGTCTGCTCGCATTGTCGCGGCAGAATCTGCAACAGGTTCGTACCGGTGGCGAGATGCTCAGCGCGAAGGGCGCGTACCGCCTGCGCGAAGCGAACGCCGCACGGCGCGTCGTGCTGATCGCGACCGGGTCCGAAGTACAACTGGCGGTGTCGGTCGCTGACCGCCTTGAAGAACATGGCATCGGTGCCGATGTGGTTTCGATGCCGTGCACCTCGCGCTTCGATGCGCAGCCCGACGCCTACCGCGCCGATGTGCTGCCGGCTGGTGCGTTGCGCGTCTCGATCGAGGCGGGCGCGACCTGGGGGTGGGAACGCTATACCGGCGATACTGGCCTGCGCTTTGGCATCGACAGCTTCGGCGCCTCCGCGCCAATCGAAGCACTATATGAGCATTTCGGCCTGACCGCGGACGCGATCACGCCACAGATCATTGCGAAACTGGAAGCTTGAGGGAGACGATTCGATGACGGTCAAGGTTGCGATCAACGGGTTCGGGCGTATCGGGCGGCTTGTCGCGCGTGCGGTGCTGGAGCGGGGCGATACCGGGTTGGAACTCGTCGCGATCAACGATCTGGCAGATGCCAAGTCGAACGCGTGGCTGTTCAGCCGCGATTCGGTGCACGGCAAATATCCCGGCAAGGTCTCGGCCGAGGGCCAGGACCTGGTGGTTGACGGCAAGCGCATCCGCGTCACCGCCGAGCGTGACCCGGCGAACCTGCCGCACAAGGAACTGGGCGTCGACATCGTGCTCGAATGCACCGGTTTCTTCACCGACCGTGAGAGTGCGCAGAAGCATCTCGATGCGGGGGCAAAGAAGGTGCTGATCTCTGCCCCGGCCAAGGGCGTCGACCTGACCGTGGTGTACGGCGTCAACAACGACAAGCTTGAGGCTGGGCACAACATCGTCTCGAACGCATCGTGCACGACCAACTGCCTGGCGCCGGTCGCCAAGGTGCTGAACGACGCGATCGGCATCGAGCGCGGCCTGATGACCACGATCCATGCCTATACCAACGACCAGAAGATCCTCGACCAGATCCATCCCGATCTGCGCCGCGCGCGTGCCGCCGGCATGTCGATGATCCCGACCACCACCGGCGCCGCGCGTGCCGTCGGTGAAGTGCTGCCCGAACTGAAGGGCAAGCTCGATGGCTCGGCGATCCGGGTGCCGACCCCAGACGTCTCGCTGATCGACCTGACCTTTACCCCGTCGCGCGACACGACCCGGGAGGAGGTCAATGCGATCCTCAAGGCCGCGTCGGAAAGCGCTGTTCTCAAAGGCATTCTCGACTACACCGACGAGCCGCTGGTTTCGATCGACTTGATGCACACCTCCGCATCATCGACCGTGGACAGCCTGGAAACCGCGGTGCTCGACGGCAAGCTGGTCCGTGTGGTCAGCTGGTACGATAACGAATGGGGCTTCTCCAACCGCATGGTCGACACCGCCGGCGCAATGGCCAAGTTCATCTGATGGGCACGCTCGTCATGCCAGCGCTGGCTGGCATCTCCTCGTTCGAGCCGGATCGCTCGCCACAGGGAGATCCCGGCCTTGGCTGGGGTGACAGCAAGAATGGCATTGAGGGTGCCATCGGCGTGATCGCCGGTATTGCCCGCCATGCCCGTGCCAAGGCGCCGATGGAGGTGATCGAGCGCGCGGTGGTGACGCTCGACGGCGGCATCACCGGGGATCATCGCGGCGTGCGCAAACCCGGCGCATCGGGCAAGCGCCAGGTGACGCTGATCGAACGGATCGACTGGGATGCGGCGATGGCCGAGGTCGGGCATAACATTCGCTGGTACGAACGGCGCTGTAACCTGCTGGTCGACAGGTTGGACTTGCCGCAACTGGCCGGTACGCGATTGCGTATCGGCGCGGATGTGCTGCTTGAAGTGACGCGCCAGACCAACCCGTGTGAGCGGATGGAGGCATTGGCGCCGGGATTGTTCGCGGCACTGCTGTCAGACTGGCGCGGCGGCGCATGTACGCGTGTTCTTGCCGGCGGCACGATCGTCGTCGGCGATATGATCAGGATTGAAGAAACATGACCAGGTCCTTCAAGACGCTCGATGATATGGGCGATATTTCGGGCAAGCGCGTGCTCGTGCGCGAGGATCTGAACGTGCCGATGGCCGGCGGTGCGGTGACCGACGATACGCGATTGCGCGCGACCCTGCCGACAGTGACCGAACTGGCGGAAAAGGGCGCGATCGTCCTGATCCTGGCGCATTTCGGGCGGCCCAAGGGCCAGCGTAACCCGGAATTGTCGCTGGCGATGTTGACCAAACCCTATGAGGTCGTGCTTGGCCGCCCGGTTCGCTTCATCGGCGATTGCGCCGGTGCGGAAGCCGCAGAAGCGGTCGCCACGCTACAGGCGGGTGACGTCGCGATCCTCGAGAATACGCGCTTCCATGCCGGCGAAGAAAAGAACGACCCCGCTCTGGTCGCCGAAATGGCCAAGCTCGCCGATTTCTACGTCAACGATGCCTTTTCCGCCGCGCACCGCGCGCATGCATCGACCGAGGGGCTGGCGCATGTCCTGCCGGCCTTTGCCGGTCGCGCGATGGAGACGGAATTGGACGCGCTCGACAAAGCTCTGGGCAATCCCGAGCATCCAGTCGCGGCGGTGGTCGGCGGCGCCAAGGTGTCGACCAAACTCGACGTGCTCAAGCATCTCGTTGCCCGCGTCGACCATCTGATTATTGGCGGCGGCATGGCCAACACTTTCCTCGCTGCGCGCGGCGTCAATGTCGGCAAGTCGCTGTGCGAACACGACCTGACCGGTACCGCCGAAGAGATTTTCGACGCGGCGGAACGCGCCAATTGCACGATCCATCTGCCCTATGACGTGGTGGTGGCGACGGAATTCCGCGCCAATCCGCCCGTTCGCACCGTCAATGTGCATGAAGTGGCGGCCGACGAGATGATCCTCGATGTCGGCCCCGCCGCAGTCGAGGCGTTGGCTGACGTGCTGAAGAATTGCCGCACCCTGGTGTGGAACGGCCCGATGGGCGCGTTCGAGACGCCGCCGTTCGATATGGCAACGGTCGCGCTGGCAAAGACCGCGGCGGCGCTGACCCGCGACGGCTCGCTCGTTTCAGTGGCGGGCGGCGGCGATACCGTCGCGGCGCTCAACCAGGCAGGTGTCGGCGGCGATTTCACCTTCGTTTCGACCGCCGGCGGCGCCTTTCTGGAATGGATGGAAGGCAAGGAACTGCCCGGCGTCGCCGCGCTCTCGCGTTCACGCTAGACATTCGCTGCATCGCAGCATAAACTGTCCGTGATTTGGTCATTTCGTTGGGGCTCTCGAGACCCCGCGGGCGCGGTCGGCTTTGCCGGCGCCGTGTTCCATGACTGGATCACGCTCGTAGGAGCACTTGCCTGCCACGCAAGAATGACGGTTCACGCCGTCCCTTTGGATAGCTCATCGGGAGAGCAACAGATTTGTAATCTGTGTGTAGCGGGTTCGAATCCCGCTCCAAAACATGCCCCTGAAAAGGCATTTCATGTGGGAAGGCCGGTGGGATATTCAGGTTGAAGGAAACGCGCCGAGGCCTTGGCCGACGCGCCGATCCCGACGCCACCTGGTTTCCGGCTTTGTGCCGGCGAGGATACCGGCAGGCCGCGCGGCGACGCGGTTCTCCTTCCAGGCTCGGGCCACGGCCCGTTCGCTGTGGGGGCGTCTAACCGCCAACCGGCCAGCCTCAATCGCCGAACCGCCGCGTGACGGAGAACATCCCCCGGCCGACCTTCCCGGCCGCCGTCTCCCAGAGCTAACGGTTCAAGATATGCACATTTCGTTATATGGTGCAGTGCAGCATTTTATACTTGCGCCCGTAACGATCCACGCCTAACCGCCCCCTCCCGCTTGGCAATTGGGCTTGGCGGACGAAGAGGAGGACGGCGATGATCCGCAAGGAATTCATTGTTGCCGAGAACCAGCGCGGCCTCTTCGTTAAGGATGGCCGCCTGCTTCAGATGCTCGATCCCGGACGCCACGCGTTCTGGGATTGGAATAACCGGCTCAGCGCCGAGATCGTTACCGCACAGGGCGTATTCAATTCGTCCTGGGCTGCGATCATCGAAAAGCTGCACCCGGCGATGGCGGCCGAGTATTTCATGGTCGTGCGGCCCGGCGAAGGCCAGGCGGCGGTGGTGTGGCTCGATGGGCGGGCGTCGCTGATCGTACGGCCGGGCCAGGCGGTGCATGTGTGGAAGGTGCTCAACGACGTTCGCGTCGAGACCTTCGACGTGCTCGCCGACGCGCGGTTGGGCAAGGCGCAACTGGTGGCGTTCGAAAAGGCCGATACGGTCACGGGTGGGCTGGTCGCGGCGATCGCAATCGTATCCGTGGCGGAAGCGCAGGCGGGGCTCGTCTTCTTCGACGGAGAGCTTGTCGAGACGCTGAAGCCAGGTCGTTACGGCTATTGGCAGATCGGCCGCAAGGTTACTGCCCGGACGCTCGACACGCGGCCACTGCCGCTCGAGGTGACCGCGCAGGAGATCCTGACGCGCGACCGTATCTCGATCCGGGTGACGCTCACCAGCTTCGTGCAGGTGACGGACGTGGAGAAGGCCGCGCTCGCGACGCCGGATTACCAGGCGCACATCTATAAGCTCGTCCAGTTCGCGGTCCGTGAGGCCGTGGGCGGGCGGACGCTCGATGAGGTGCTCAACGACCGCGAAACGGTCGATGCGCAGATCGTCGGTCATGTCCGGCGCGAGCTTGGTGATATCGGTGTGGTCGTGACCGAACTCGGCGTGAAGGACGTCATCCTTCCCGGTGAGATGCGGGAGCTGCTCAACAAGGTGATCGAGGCGGAGAAGCTCGCTCACGCGAACCTGATCCGCCGGCGCGAGGAGACTGCGGCGACGCGCTCGCTGCTCAACACGGCAAAGCTGATGGAGGACAACCCCACGCTGCTGCGCCTGAAGGAGCTTGAGAGCCTCGAGCGTATCACCGAGAAGATCGGCCGGATCGATGTGCATGCGAGTTCGGGCGAGGGGCTCAATGCCGTCCTCGACCGGCTCGTGCATCTAAAGCCGCGTGACTGACCGGAACGGGGAGGGGCCATTGGCCTCTCCCCGTTTCAATATCGCAGTACCGCACTATTGCGTTGGAGCGGGCTCCCTGAGCAACGGCACCAGATTCTCGTTCAGATCGTCAAGATCGAACGATGCCGCCTTGGCATAACGGATTCGTCCGCTGCGATCGATGATATAGTTGGTCGGGACGGCTTTGATCTGCCCATAAGGCCCGGAGATTTTCCGCGCTGCCGGGATCTTCATCACTGCGAACAGCTTCTTCAACTGGTACACCGGCAGCGATCCCTCGGTCGTGATGGCGAAAACCCTGAGTCCGTTCTTTTTTTGCATGTCGTAATAGCGGTCTAGCAACGGCAGTTCCGCTCGGCACGGCACGCACCAGGTTGCCCAGAAATTCAGCACGATGACATTGCCGCGCAACTGTTCGAGCGTGACCTTCGATCCATCGACCAGGGTGATTTCAAAGGGCGGCGCCATGTCGCCGACCTTTGGCGGCCGCGACGCGCCGAGCAGCAATGTCGCTGCCGCGCCAATCGCGAACACCCTGAAAAATCGCGACAATCGAGTTGCCATTGGCCCGTTCCCCCTATTGGTGCGAACCTGTGATACGATACCGATCACGTCAAGCGCGGCGATCCATGCGCGCGCATTGTTGCCCGATCCGCGCTCGCCCGCTAACAGCCGCGCCAACACCTTATTCATGCACAGGGGACAATGATGACGCCGATCGTGAAGGCCATTCTCGACAAGTACGAGTCCGACAATGCCGGCGTGAAGGCGAATCTCGCGCGCATCCTGATGCAGGGCAAGCTTGGCGGCACCGGCAAGCTGATCATCCTGCCGGTCGATCAGGGCTTCGAACATGGCCCGGCGCGCAGCTTCTCGGTCAACCCCGCGGCTTATGACCCGCATTACCATTATCAGCTCGCGATCGATGCCGGCCTGTCGGCCTTTGCCGCGCCGCTCGGCATGATCGAAGCCGGCGCCGCAACCTTCGCGGGCCAGATCCCGACCATCCTGAAGGTCAACAGCTCGAACAGCTGGGCGACCAGCGCTAATCAGGCGGTCACCGGCGGTGTCGAGGACGCAGTGCGGCTTGGTTGCTCGGCGATCGGCTTCACCATCTATCCCGGTTCGGACGATCTGTTCGAGATGATCGGCCAGATCCGCGAACTGTCGGCCGAAGCCAAGTCGGTCGGCATCGCAACCGTTATCTGGTCCTATCCGCGCGGTGGCGCGCTGCCCAAGTCGGGCGAACTCGCACTCGATGTCGGCGCCTATGCTGCGCACATGGCAGCGTTACTCGGCGCGCATATCATCAAGGTGAAGCTGCCGAGCGACCATATCGAGCAGAAGGAAGCCAAACCAATGTACGAGGGCACTGACTGGTCGAAGCAGTCGGACCGCGTGCGTCACGTCGTGCAGTCGAGCTTCGCCGGCCGCCGCATCGTCATCTTCTCGGGCGGCGCGGCCAAGGGCATCGATGCGGTCTATCAGGACGCGCGCGACATTCGCGACGGCGGCGGCAATGGCTCGATCATCGGGCGCAACACCTTCCAGCGCGAGCGCGGCGAAGCACTTGCCATGCTCGAAAAGCTCGTACGCATCTATAAGAACGAGGAGTGAGCGACCGATGGTAAAGGACGGGGCGATCGCCGGGCGGCGTGCCTTTGTCGGCGGCGCCTTTGCGATCGCGCTGATCGGCCTGCCGTCAACCGCGATGGCGGAAGAGGGTGAGATGTACGGCATGATCGGCCGGATGATCGCCAAGCCTGGCCAGCGTGACGCGCTGGCCGCGCTGCTCACCTCTGGGTCCGATACGATGCCAGGCTGCCTCAGCTATGTCGTTGCCGAGGATCTCGCCGATGCCGATGCGTTGTGGGTGACTGAGGTATGGGAGAGCAAGGCAGCGCATGATGCGTCGCTGAAATTACCCGCCGTGCGCAACGCGATCACCAAGGGCCGTCCGCTGATCGCCGGTTTCGACAGCAGTGCCGAGACGCGGCCGATCAGCGGTGTTAAGGGCGCGCGATGACTGATTTCATCGACGACCCGCTCGGCCCGCTCGACCCGAATTTCGCGGCGCGCTTCACGCGCGACATCCGGCGGCCACCGTGCCAGCTTTACCTGATCTCGCCGCTCGATGTCGGCGGCACTTTCCCCGACCGGCTGGCGCGTGCGCTCGACGCCGGGCCGGTGGCGGCATTCCAGTTCCGTGTGAAGGATGTCGACCAGCACGAGGCCGCGCGGCTGGGCGAGCCGCTACGCGCGATCTGCGCCGAGCGTGACGTTGCATTCATCGTCAACGACAGCATCTCGCTCGCCAAAAGATTGGAAGCGGATGGCGTGCATCTCGGCCAGGAAGATGGTGACCCGCGCGAGGCGCGCTCGGTGCTGGGGCCGACCGCGCAGATCGGTGTGACCTGCCACGACAGCCGCCATCTGGCGATGGAAGCGGGGGAGGCGGGGGCGGACTATGTAGCGTTCGGTGCCTTTTTTCCGACCACCACCAAGACCGTCAGCCATGTGCCCGATCCGGTGATCCTGAGCTGGTGGTCGACCGTCTTCGAAGTCCCGAGCGTCGCGATCGGCGGCATCACGCCTGGCAACGCGCCGCCATTGATCGCGGCGGGTGCCGACTTTATCGCGGTTTCCCATGCGGTATGGGGCGGTGACGAGGCGGCGGCAGTCAAGGAGTTCGCGGCGGTGCTGGGATGAACGAGGCTTTCGACGGCGGCTGCGAATGCGGCGCGGTGCGTTATCGGATGCACGGCGCACCGATCACGACCAATTGCTGCCATTGCCGCGACTGCCAGCGCATCACCGGGTCGGCGTTCGCGATCAATGTCATGACGGAAACCGGTTGGATAGAAATCCTCCGGGGCGAACCGATCGTGCGCAGCCTGGAGCGTGGAGACAAGGGCGATACGCGGGCGTGGCGTTGCGGGGTATGCGACACCTTGCTCTACGCCGATCACCCGATGTTCGGCGACAAGGCGCGTTTCGTGCGTGCGGGGACGCTGGATCGGGGCGAACTCCTGACCCCCGATGCGCATTATTTCACGCGGTCGAAACACCCCTGGGTGATGATCCCCGAGGGTGTGGCGCAATTTCCGACGCTACCCGAAAATGGTGTCGGCGTGGACCTGGGCGAGGAACGTACGGCGCGGCTGATGGCGACGTTCGCAGGGTAGCTGCTGCCACGCTGTCCCACGCGCTACCGTCCACCCTGAGCCAGTCAAAGGCTGCTCACCACAGACGCGACGTCGTTTTGCATGCAGGCCCCGACAGACTCAGCGCGAACATTGTTTGGCCCCAGGTGCGGCGGGGCGGTCAAAAATCAGGCGTCATTCCGAGTGGGCGATCTCCACCTCTCCACGCAAATCGCTATCGCGCTTCCCTTGGAACAGCGTGCGGTTGATATTCGTCATGTGAAAGAGCGGGCGGCGGTTGCGAGGCGTCGTCTGGATTGGACTAGCGGTTGCACAAGCGAGATTGAATCGGCGATATTGGCCACCTGAAGCCGCAGCGTTCTGATGCGCCGCCATCAACCAAATTCCCGTTGCCGCGGGAATTTTCATGGAAAAACGCTTTTTTGCGGGAAGCTGCGGGAAGCTGCGGGAAAAACTGCGGGAAAATCGGTGAGCCTGCACAGGTATTTGTTGAAGGCCCTGCGGGAATATCGGGAAGACTGGGGCGGCACAGTGGCTCAACCCCAGAGACCCCAGCCTTCGCTGGGGTGACGTATCTGCGGCATTCGGCAAGTTGGATCGACGTTAAACCGATAGCGGGGCGCGTCGATCCCCGTCAGCGCGTTACCAGTGACGCACGCGTCCGGTATCGACATGGACGAAGCCGTCGCGCGGATAATAGCCGACGCCACCACCACCTAGCGCCAGCGCCGCGCCTCGCAGCCGATCGAGCGAAACGCCCTGGATCATGATATCGGTCGCTTTGCCCAGCATATGCTGGCTCTGGCTCGCCACGCCGGTATGCGCGCCACCACGCACGCGCAGTGCCGCATTGGTGTCGGGCGAGCGATAGCCGGAAATCAGGTCGATCTTCCGCCCGCCCCTGACGTCGAGCTTCTCGCGCAGCTGAACCAACAGCCCGAGCAGTTGGCGATCCATCGGGAATATCTGACCGGTGCGCCAGTCGCGCAAGCCATGGTTCAGTTCGGCGAGGCCGTCGGCGACGAAATTGCCGTTCCGCGCGAACACGGCATCGACGGTCTCGTTGGTGTGGACGTTGCGGATCGCCAGACGCCATTCGGCGCCGGCCGCCATGGCGGGCAGGGGCATGGTAAGGGCGGCGCCCCCGGCAAGGCCGGCGCCGAGCAGCGAGCGCCGGGATATCATTGGCGATGATGTCTGCTGAGAAATGGAAACAAGCCCCCGGTCCGTCGTTATCTGCATGGAATATATGTAGGGGATTGAGATTATGAGAAAAATAACGGTGGGCGCGGCCTGTCTGGCAATTGCAACTCTTGGTCCCGTTTATGCCTTGGCCCAGGGAACAAAAGCTGCTGCCGCGCCGACGCTTGATCGCTCCATTCTTCATGTTCAGGTGATTCTCGACCATCTCGGCTTCTCGCCCGGCGTCCTCGACGGTCGCTCGGGCAAGTCGTTGGTGGCCGCGTTGAAAGGGTTTCAGGAATCGCGCGGTCTGAGGGAAACCGGCGAAATGGATCCGGTCACGCTTCGTGCGCTCTATCCCTTTCGCGCGCTTCGTCCGACTCGAACACTCGCCCTGGCGGCGACGACGCTAGCTGGCCCCTATACCGACCCACTGCCCAAGGAGCCGGCGGACCAGGCCAGATTGCCGGCGCTCGGATACCGATCGCCGTTGGAAAAGCTCAGTGAGATGTTCCATACAACGCCGGCCGTGCTGGTCGAACTCAACGGGCTGACGGCGAAACTGACGCCAGGTTCGCCGATCGTCGTTCCTAATGCGCTGCCAGCGTCGCGTGATTATGATTCGAAACTGTCCCCCGAATGGCGCAAGACACTCGCCGATCTGAACGTCGACGCCAATCAACCCCAAGGGACGAAAGTGGTGGTGGACAAGTCCGATGAGGTGCTCCGCGTGCTCGACAAGGACGGCAAGTTGATCGCCCAGTTCATGGCGACGATGGGCAGCAGCAACGATCCGCTGCCGATCGGCAGCTGGACGATCAAGGGGGCGTCCTACAATCCCCCCTTCCATTATAACCCGAAACTGTTCTGGGACGCAGACAGCAGCGACAAGGCGGCGAAACTGCCGCCCGGCCCGAACGGACCGGTCGGGGTGATCTGGCTCGACTTGTCCAAACCGCATTACGGCATCCACGGCACCCCCGAACCGAGCACGATCGGGCGCGCGGAAAGCCATGGCTGTATCCGTCTGACCAATTGGGACGCGGCGCGGCTGTCACTGATGGTCAAGCCGGGGACGCCCGCCGTGTTCCAGCCCTGAGCATTTTGCGCAAATTGGGCTATGGCCTGCTGATCGCTTTCCTGGCGTTGATCGGCGTGTGGGTCGCGTTGCTGATATTCCTGCCCGATGCGGCCCGGACCGTGAAACCGGCCGAGCCGCTGAAGGTTACGCAGAACGGCGCGCCGGCGCCCGCGCTGGCGGTGCCGGTTGCGGGCATCCGGCGTGAAGCGTTGAGCGATAATTGGGGCGATCCACGCGATAATGGCCTTCGCGCGCACCACGGCACCGATATCATGGCGCCGGCCAACACGCCAGTGCTTGCCGCCGCGCCCGGTACGGTCGAGAAGCTGTGGACCAGTGCGGCGGGAGGAACGACCATCTATGTCCGTTCACCGGGGCGCGACTGGATCTATTATTATGCGCATCTCGCGGCTTATGCGCCGGCCCTGCACGAAGGGCAGGCGGTCAAGGCCGGCGACCAGATCGGTTTCGTCGGCGATACAGGCAATGCGGGCGCCGGCAATTACCATCTGCATTTCGGCCTGGCGCGCACGACGCCCGAACAGCATTGGTACGAAGGGCAGGATGTCGATCCCTACCCCTATCTTGCCGGAAAGCCCGCCCCCGGCTAAAGGCCCCGCTTCGCTCTTTCCAGCAGGTATAGGTCATGAAGATCAACGCGGTCGAGATTCGTCCCGGCAACATTCTCGAATATGAAGGCGGCATCTGGCGCGCGGTCAAGATCCAGCACACCCAGCCGGGCAAGGGCGGGGCCTATATGCAGGTCGAGATGAAGAACCTGATCGACGGCCGCAAGAACAATGTCCGCTTCCGCTCCGCCGAGAGCGTCGAGCGCGTCCGCCTCGACACGGTCGATTTCCAGTTCCTGTTCCGCGAGGGCAATACGCTGACCTTCATGGACAAGAATAATTACGAGCAGATCACGCTCGACGCCGATATCCTCGGCGATGCGGCGGCGTTCCTGCAGGACGGCATGGATGTCGTGATGGAGTTGTGGGAGGAGCGCCCGATCTCGGTGCAGTTGCCTGACACGATCGAAGCGCTGATCATCGAGGCCGACGCGGTGGTGAAGGGGCAGACGGCATCATCGTCCTACAAGCCCGCGATCCTCGAAAACGGTGTTCGCGTGATGGTCCCGCCGCATATCGGCGCGGGCACGCGGATCGTGGTCGATGTCTATGAGCAGACCTATGTGAGGCGGGCCGACTAGCCTTCCTTCCTTGCCCTCCCTTTATGGGAGGGGTTGGGGTGAGTGGCGAGCGTAGCGAGCGTAGCGAGCCTCTCAACCTCACCACTAATAGCTGCGGAGCAGGCATTGAGCCTCCTCCGCCGCTGACCCACCCCCAACCCCTCCCTTGAAAGGGAGGGGGGAGTAAAACATGGTTTCCCATTCCGGCCTGATGACTGTCATGGATCGCGCCGCGCGCAAGGCGGGGCCGCGGCTGCGTCGTGACTTTAACGAGGTCCAGCAATTGCAGGTCAGCCGCAAGGGCCCGGCCGACTTCGTGACGATCGCCGACCAGCGCGCCGAACAGACCTTGTTCGAGGAATTGTCGCGTGGCCGGCCCGATTGGGGGTTTCTGATGGAGGAGCGCGGCGAAGTCGCCGGCGATCCCAACAAGCCGCGCTTCATCGTCGATCCGCTCGACGGCACGTCGAACTTTCTCCACGGAATCCCGCACTTCGCGATCTCGATCGCGGTCGAGGAAACGTTGCCTAACGGCAAACGCGAGGTGACGTCGGCGCTTGTCTATCAGCCGCTGACCGATGAAGCCTTTTGGGCGGAAAAGGGCAGGGGTGCTTGGGTTCAGTCCGAACGGTTGCGCGTATCGGCACGGCGTGACCTTGCCGATTCGCTGATCGCGACGGGCATTCCTTTTCTTGGCCATGGCAATTTTGCCGAATGGAGCCGGATCTTCGGTGCGATCGCACCCGAAGTCGCCGGCATCCGCCGCCTCGGCTCGGCCGCGCTCGATCTCGCCTGGGTCGCGGCGGGGCGCTTCGACGGGTTCTGGGAATCGAGCCTGCAGCATTGGGACACCGCGGCGGGCATGTTGCTGGTCAAGGAAGCGGGCGGATTCGTCACTGATTTCCGCGGTGGCGAGAAGATGGTCGAGCGCAGCGAATATCTCGCGGCGAACGACGTGCTTCAATCAAAACTGCACAAATTGCTTGCGAACGCGCTGCGGTGATCTGGCTGGCGGCCCTGCTTGGAATCATCGCCCAGGCCGCCATCGACCCGCCAGAACCCGCCATCCTGCTGACCGTACCGGCCAGCCATCGGCTGATCGAAGGCATCGCCACCGATGGCGAAACGGTGTGGCTGAGCAGCGTCGTCGATCGCCGGATCCTGGTTTGGCGGCGCGGAAAGCCGATACGCTCGATAGCCATGCCGTCGGGCACCGCGCGGCCGATTGGGCTGGCTTATGACGCCATGCGCCAATGGATCTGGATCGCCACCGATTGCCCGAAGATCGCGGCCGAAGGCGTGTGCGACAAGGGCGCGCTGATCGCCATCGACCGGATTGGAAGACTGAAGGCGAGGCTCGCGCCGGCCGATCGCGACGCCCATTTCGGTGACGTGTCGGTCGCAAGCGGCGTGGTGCATGTCGGCGATTCCTCGAACGGCTCGGTCTATCGCTGCCGTGATGCCTGTACGGCGCTGGAAACCGTCATTCCGCCCGGGGTCAACCGCAGCGCGCAATCAACCGCATCCTATGGCGATGGCCGGTTGCTGGTGGCGGATTATTCGGTCGGCATCGTCAGTGTCGATTCGGCGGGGAATCAGACGCCGATCCTGCGCGAGGACGAACGGCCATTGCGCGGTGTGGATGGGCTGGCGCGGGCAGTGGACTGGTTCATCGGGGTGCAGAACAGCCAGAGCCCCGGCATCGTCCTTGCATTTCGGCTGGCGCCGGACGGCAAGCACATGACCAATCTGCACGTACTGGGCGGTGAATCCGGCTTCCCCGAGCCGACTCAGATCGTCGTTGCCGGCGACAGCATTTACGTCGTGGTCGATGCGCAATGGGCCGCTTATGATCCCGCTGGAACCGCGCCACGCCCGGCGCAGCGAGCGACGCCGATCCTTATCCTGCCGGTGCCCGTCAATGCGCCCTAATTGCGAGTGATTCTCATGGCCTGTGCCCTTGCTCGACTAGGGTCATCGGCCTAAAGCCGCCGCATCACTTCGCACATGCGAGAGAACCTTGGTCGACCTGTCACAATATCTGCCGATCCTGCTGTTTCTGGGCGTCGCTATCGTCCTGTCCAGCGCATTCGTATTCCTGCCGATGATCGCGTCGCGTTTCACGGGGTCGCACAAGCCGACTGCGGAGAAGCTGACCGAATATGAATGCGGCTTTCCCGCGTTCGAGGATTCGCGCAGCCAGTTCGACGTGCGTTTCTATCTCGTCGCGATCCTGTTCATCATCTTCGATCTCGAAGCCGCCTTCCTCTACCCCTGGGCGGTCAGTGTGTTCGACCTCGGCTGGACGGCGTGGATCTCGATGATGATCTTCATTGCGGAGCTTGCGCTCGGCCTTGTCTATGCCTGGAAGAAGGGAGCGCTGGAATGGGAGTAGAACTCACCGCGCCGCCGCCCGCCGGTAGCTTACCCGATGTGTCGTTCCTCAACGACATTAACGGCGAGATCAACGACAAGGGTTTCCTGGTCACGTCCACGGAAGACCTGTTTCAATGGGCGCGCACCGGATCGCTATGGTGGATGACCTTCGGGCTTGCCTGCTGCGCGGTCGAGATGATCCATGTGAATATGCCGCGCTACGATCTCGAACGCTTCGGCGCCGCGCCGCGCGCGTCACCGCGTCAATCGGATGTGATGATCGTCGCCGGCACGCTGTGCAACAAGATGGCCCCGGCACTGCGCAAGGTCTATGACCAGATGTCGGAGCCGAAATACGTCATCTCGATGGGCTCGTGCGCCAATGGCGGCGGCTATTATCATTACAGCTACAGCGTCGTGCGCGGGTGCGACCGGATCGTACCGGTCGATATCTATGTCCCGGGCTGCCCGCCGACCGCCGAAGCCCTGCTTTA
Source organism: Sphingomonas sp. UYAg733 (assembly GCF_054057355.1). Classification (NCBI taxonomy): domain Bacteria; kingdom Pseudomonadati; phylum Pseudomonadota; class Alphaproteobacteria; order Sphingomonadales; family Sphingomonadaceae; genus Sphingomonas; species Sphingomonas sp. UYAg733. The sequence goes on along the minus strand of NZ_JBSRZE010000003.1, from coordinate 61,788 downwards.
TGGCATCATGCAGTTGCAGCGGAAGATCCGTCGCGTGGGAACGATCGAACGGTGAGGGCGCCCGCACCGGCTTATGCCGCGAATGACGGCATCATCGATTCGGCGGCGAGCGTGCTCGGCGCGGCGTTGCTGTCGTCGCTCGACGCTGTCGGAGAGGTCGCGCTGAGCGTGGATCGCGTGTCGCTGGTCGACACGATGATCGCGCTGCGCGACACGCCCGGCCTCGAATATCAGCAGCTGATGGAGATTGCCGGGGTCGATTACCCGAATCGCGAAGAGCGGTTCGAAGTGGTCTATTGCCTGCTCTCGCTGACCCGCAACCACCGCATCCGTGTTCATGTCCAGACCGACGAAGAAAAGCCGGTGCCGTCGGTGACGGGCATCTGGCCGGTCGCCGGGTGGCTCGAGCGTGAAGTGTACGACATGTACGGCGTGCTGTTCGAGGGCAACCCCGACCTGCGCCGCATCCTGACTGATTATGGTTTTCGCGGCCATCCGCAGCGCAAGGACTTTCCGCTCTCCGGGTTTGTCGAGCTGCGCTATTCGGAAGAAGCGAAGCGCGTGGTGTACGAGCCGGTCAAGCTGGCGCAGGATTTCCGCACGTTCGACTTCACCTCTCCCTGGGAGGGTGCCGAATATGTCCTGCCGGGCGACGAAAAAGCTGCCTTGCCCGAGGCAAAGGGCGCGCCGACGCCATTGAAGGCCGACGAGATCGTCAAGGCCGATGCGGCAAAGAGCGAAGCCAAGGCGCCGCCGCCCAAGCCCAAGACCACGGAATCGCCAGCGCAGACCGGCGTCGGCAAGGCCGAACCCGAAGCCAAGCCGAAACCCGCCGATCCGGATGTAGTGAAGGCGCCGCGCAAGCCGCGCGCCGCCAAGCTTGCTGCGTCGGATACCGCGCCATCCAAGCCGCGTACGCGCAAGAAGCCGGATACGAACAATGGCTGATCATCTCGACGCCATCGAGCACAAGATGGATGCCGCCGATCCGACTCCGGGTGATGTGGAAATCCAGAACTACACGATCAATTTCGGCCCGCAGCATCCCGCCGCGCACGGCGTCTTGCGTCTGGTGATGGAGCTCGACGGCGAGATCGTCGAGCGCGTCGATCCGCATATCGGCCTGCTCCATCGCGGCACCGAGAAGCTGATCGAGTACAAGACCTATACCCAGGCGCTGCCTTATTTCGACCGCCTCGATTACTGCTCGCCCTTGTGCATGGAGCACAGTTTCGTGCTCGCGATCGAGAAATTGCTCGATCTCGAAGTGCCGATCCGCGCGCAATATCTCCGGGTGTTCTTCGCCGAGCTGACGCGCATTTCGAACCATATGCTCAATCTCGGCAGCCATGTCATGGACGTCGGCGCGATGACGCCGAACCTGTGGCTGTTTGAGATCCGCGAAGACTGCATGAACTTCTTCGAGCGCGTTTCGGGCGCGCGCATGCACTCGGCCTATTTCCGGCCCGGCGGTGTGCATCAGGATACGCCGCTCAAGCTGTTGACCGATATTGCCGATTGGCTCGACACGCGCTTGCCGCGTTTGTTCGAGGACGCGATCAGTCTGGTCGCCGACAACCGCATCTTCAAGCAGCGCAATGTCGACATCGCCACGGTCAGCCGCGACGATGCGGTGAAATGGGGCTTTTCCGGCCCGATGATCCGCGGCTCGGGCATCCCATGGGATCTGCGCAAGTCGCAGCCTTATGACGTCTATGCGAAGATGGATTTCGACGTGCCGGTCGGCACGCGCGGCGATTGCTATGACCGTTTCATGGTGCGCGTCGAGGAAGTGCGTCAGTCGGCACGGATCATGAAGCAGTGCCTGAACGAAATGCCCGACGGGCCGATCGCGTCGCTCGACCGCAAGGTCGTACCGCCCAAGCGCGCCGAGATGAAGCGTTCGATGGAGGCACTGATCCATCACTTCAAACTCTATACAGAGGGCTTTCATGTGCCGGCGGGCGACGTCTATGTCGCGACCGAAAGCCCCAAAGGCGAGTTCGGCGTGTATCTCGTCGCAGACGGCAGCAACAAGCCATACCGCTGCAAGATCCGCCCGACCGCGTTCAGCCATCTCCAGGCAATGGATTTCATGGCCAAGGGCCACATGCTTGCCGATACCACTGCCATTCTCGGCGCGATGGATATCGTGTTCGGGGAGTGCGACCGGTGAACAAACGCAATGTATTTTATGCGTTCGCAATTGTGGCGCTGCTCGGCAGCTACTTCGTTGAAACGCAAGGTCTCGATTACCTGAGATTTCCGCTGTACGGGCTGGCTGCGGTGCTTGGTTTCATTGGATATTCCTCACCACCTGAAGAGCAAGATGGCTGAAGCACCCAAAATCCCAGACGAGGCCGAGACCCGCGCGCGCTGGGGCGCGTTTGCGTGGACCGATGAGAATCAGGCAAAAGCGAACGAGATCCTCGGTCGCTATCCCAAGGGGCGCGAGCAATCGGCGTCGCTGCCCTTGCTCGATCTCGCGCAGCGCCAGGTCGGTGCGGAGACGCAGACCCAAGGCTGGCTGCCGGTTCCGGTGATCGAGTTCGTCGCCCGCGTGATCGGCGTGCCGTACATGCGCGTTTACGAGGTCGCGACCTTTTACACGATGTTCAACATGGCGCCGGTCGGCCGTTACCATGTGCAGGTGTGCGGCACGACGCCGTGCATGCTCGCCGGGTCGGACGATGTGTTGTCGGCATGCAAGAATCATGGCCTGATCAAGGGCAAGACCACGCCCGACGGGCTGTTCACCCTGACCGAAGTCGAGTGCCTCGGCACCTGCGCCAATGCGCCGATGGTTCAGATCAACGACGATAATTACGAAGACCTGGATTACGACCGCACCACCGCGATCCTCGATGCGCTGGCCGCGGGTAACACGCCGCCGCCGGGATCAACCACCGGGCGCAGGAGCAGCGAACCCGCCGGCGGGCCGACCACGCTCAAACAGATGGTCGACGAGAACCACGATTATCGGGGGGAATGGGCATGAACAAAAACACCGTCATCACCATCCTCGCGATCATCGGCGGGCTGGTTGTCCTTGGCTGGGCGCTCAAGCTGACCTTCAAGCTGCTTGGCCTGCTGATCGTGATCGGCATCGGCCTGGCGATCTATTTCGCCGTGCAGAGCGCGACAGGGAAGGGCAAATAATGCTCGCCGACAAGGATCGCATCTTCACCAACGTCTATGGCTTCCAGCCATGGAACCTTGCCGCCGCGCAAAAGCGTGGCGACTGGGACAATACCAAGGCGCTGATGGCGCTCGGTCAGGACGCGATCATCGACAAGATGAAGGCATCGGGCCTGCGCGGTCGTGGCGGCGCGGGTTTCCCGACCGGCATGAAGTGGAGCTTCATGCCCAAGGAACCGAAGCCCGACCGGCCGAACTTCCTGGTCATCAATGCCGATGAATCCGAACCCGGTTCGTGCAAGGACCGTGAGATCATCCGCCACGATCCGCACAAGCTGATCGAGGGCGCGCTGATCGCCGGCTACGCGATGCGCGCGCGTGCCGCCTATATCTACATTCGCGGTGAATATATCCGCGAGGCGGAGACATTGTTCGCGGCGGTGGCCGAGGCATATGACAAGGGCCTGCTGGGCAAGAACGCCTGCGGTTCGGGTTATGATTTCGACGTCTTCGTCCATCGCGGCGCCGGCGCGTATATCTGCGGCGAAGAAACCGCGATGCTCGAAAGCCTGGAGGGCAAGAAGGGCCAGCCGCGCCTGAAACCGCCATTCCCGGCCGGTGCCGGACTGTATGGCTGCCCGACCACGGTCAACAATGTCGAATCGATCGCGGTCGTTCCGGCCATCTTGCGGCGCGGCCCGGAATGGTTCGCGGGTATCGGGCGCGAAAAGAATGAGGGCACCAAGCTCTTCCAGATCAGCGGGCATGTGAACCGCCCATGCGTCGTCGAAGAGGAAATGGGCATTTCCTTCCGCGAACTGATCGAAGTGCATTGCGGTGGCATTCGTGGCGGTTGGGATAATCTGCTCGCGGTTATTCCGGGCGGATCGTCGGTGCCTCTGGTGCCGGCAGCCGAGATCATGGACGCGCCGATGGATTTCGACGGGCTGAAAGCGCTTGGTTCGGGCCTCGGCACAGCGGCGGTGATCGTCATGGACAAGTCGACCGACATCGTCCGCGCGATCAGCCGCATCTCCTATTTCTACAAGCATGAGAGCTGCGGCCAGTGCACGCCGTGCCGCGAAGGAACCGGCTGGATGTGGCGCGTGATGGAACGGATGCGCACCGGCGATGCCGATGTGTCGGAGATCGACACCCTGTATCAGGTGACCAAGCAGATCGAAGGCCATACCATCTGCGCGCTCGGCGACGCGGCGGCCTGGCCGATTCAGGGCCTGATCAAACATTTCCGCCCCGAGATGGAGCGGCGGATCATCGAGAAACAGGGCGGTGGATTGTCGCCGATGATGGAGGCGGCGGAATGAGTATCGCTTTCGGCCATATCGGACCGCGCTTCTGGATGGGCTGCCTTGTCGCTGGCTTTGGCGGAGTCTCATTCGTTGCTCAGGCGCAAATAAATTCGCCGAACGCCGCGATCATTCCATCGGAGGGCAAAGCCACGATGAATCAGACGCGGCTCACAATGTATCGATACGCGAGTTGCGTTCTGAAGCAGCGTCGCAAGAAAGTTGATACTTACCTCGCTACCGAACCGGAATCGTTTGAATCCCGGCAGCTGGCGCGCGGTCTTGGAATGGCCGAATGTCTAGCGAATGGACAGTTGAAGTTCAACGACGTGATTTTTCGCGCGGGCCTTTACGATGCATTGTATCGCTCACGGTTTGCTCGAACGGCCGTCGATATCGGCAATGCTCCTCACATAAAATATTATAGTAGTTCGGCTGAGTCGCCGCCGGCGGCTGGCGATTGGATGAACATGCGCGAGTTTGCCGAGTGCGCTGTTAGAAAAGCGCCCGACAAGGCTCGAGGTTTAATTCTCAGTGCCGTTGCAACGGAAGAGGAAACGAATGCCTTTCGGCAGATCACACCTGCCCTCTCTGCGTGCATGCTCAGCAACATGACGATCAGGTTCTCGCCGACGTTGTTGCGGGGCTATATAGGCGAAATATTGTATCGTTTGTCGGCGGCATCGCCGAGCAAAAGCTAGGAAAGCCGATGCCCATCCTCAAAGTCGACGGCGTCGAAGTCGAAGTCCCCGCCGGCGCCACTGTGCTGCAGGCGTGTGAGCTCGCCGGTAAGGAAATCCCGCGTTTCTGTTATCACGAACGGCTGAGCATCGCGGGCAATTGCCGCATGTGCCTGGTCGAGGTGAAGCCCGGCCCGCCCAAGCCGCAGGCATCGTGTGCGCTGCCGGCGGCGGACAATCAGGAGGTCTTCACCAACTCGCCGATGGTCAAGAATGCGCGCGAAGGCGTGATGGAATTTCTGCTGATCAACCATCCACTCGATTGCCCGATCTGCGATCAGGGTGGCGAGTGTGATCTGCAAGATCAATCGGTCGCCTATGGCCGCGGTCAGTCTCGCTATGACGAGAACAAGCGCGCGGTGACCGAGAAATATATGGGGCCGATCGTCAAGACGGTAATGACGCGGTGCATTCAATGCACGCGCTGCATCCGTTTCGCCCAGGAAGTCGCCGGCGTCGAAGAAATCGGCGCGATCGGTCGCGGCGAGGATATGCAGATCACGTCGTACCTCGAAAGCGCGGTGACCAGCGAGCTTTCGGGCAATGTCGTCGACCTTTGCCCGGTCGGTGCGCTGACCTCCAAGCCATATGCGTTCGAAGCACGCCCCTGGGAGCTTAAAAAGACGTTGACCATCGACGTGATGGACGCGGTCGGCACCAATATCCGCCTCGACAGTCGCGGCCGCCAGGTGCTGCGCGCGCTCCCCGTGATCAACGAGGACGTCAACGAGGAATGGGCGAGCGACAAGACCCGCCATGCCGTTGACGGTCTGGTGCGCGGTCGCCTCGATCGGCCCTATGTGCGGACCAACGGCAAGCTTGTTCCCGCAACCTGGGATGAGGCGTTCGCGGCAATTGCGGCGGTGAATGCCGGATCGAGCGTCGCGGCGATCCATGGCGACTTACTCGACTGCGAGACGCTGTACGCCGCGAAGGCGCTGCTCGCGTTGATGGGCTCGGCCCTGCTCGAAGGTCGTCAGACCGGCATGGATTACGATGCCACATCCATCGCGGCGGTCAATTTCAACACCAGTATCGCGGGCACCGAAGACGCCGATGTGATCCTGCTCGTCGGCACCAATCTGCGCTGGGAAGCGCCGCTGGTGAACACACGGATCCGCAAGGCGATCAAAAAGGGTGCGAAGGTCTTTGCGGTCGGGCCGGAAACCGACCTGACCTACAAGGTCGAATGGCTCGGCAGCGATCTCGCGTTGCTCGGCAAGCTGCCCAAGGGTGCGGCCGATGCGTTCAAGGACGCGGCGAAACCGATGGTCATCGTTGGCGGCGGCGCGCTCAAGGATGGTCATGGCGCCGCGCTGGCGCTGGCCAGGAAGCTCAACCTGGTGCGTACCCTTGAAGGTGGGGGGGCGTGGAACGGCTTCAACGTCGTGCACATGGCGGCGAGCCGCATGGGCGGGCTGATGCTCGGCTGGGCGCAAAAGGGCGGCATTGCCGACATCGTTGCGGCCAGGCCCAAGCTGGCCTTCTTCCTCGGCGCCGACGAAGCGGATTTCTCCGCATTCGCCAACAGCTTCAAGGTTTATATCGGCCATCATGGCGACAAGGGAGCGGCCAATGCCGATGTGATCCTGCCCGGCGCGAGCTATGCCGAGAAGTCGGGCACCTGGGTCAATCTCGAAGCCCGCGTCCAGCGCGGCGAGCTTGCGGTATTCCCGCCAGGTGACGCGCGTGAGGATTGGACGATCCTGCGCGCGCTGTCGGCGGTACTGGGAAAGACCTTGCCGTTCGACACGATCGAGGAACTGCGTGTGGCGATGGGCAACGACGTGCCCGATCTCGCGACGTTGGGCCTCAAGACCTTCGCCTGGAACCCGCCGGCGCTCGACGCTAGGGACGGTGGCGAGCTGACCGGTTATCCGATCAAGGATTTCTACCTGACCAACGCAATCTGTCGTGCATCGCCGACGATGCAGCGCTGCTCGGCCGAGCTGGTCCATGGCCAGGAATTCGCGGAGGCGGCGGAGTGATGATGACCTCTTCCACCGTCATCCCAGCGAAGGCTGGGATCTCGTGCCGCATGGGCGCGCTTCATTATCTGGAGACCCCAGCCTTCGCTGGGGTGACGCCAGACGGGAGTTGGGCGCAATGACCGCCTTGTTCCAATCCTGGGGCATGTCCTTCGAATTGGCGTGGTTCACCTCCACGATCGTCGGCATCCTCGTCATCGCACTGCCGCTGATGCTGGCGGTCGCCATGATCATCTATGCCGATCGCAAGATCTGGGCGGCGATGGCGCTGCGTCGCGGGCCGAATGTGGTCGGGCCGTTCGGCTTGTTGCAGAGTTTCGCCGACGGCCTGAAGGTGTTCCTGCAGGAAACCATCGTGCCGACCGCCGCGAACAAGGGCCTGTTCCTGCTCGCGCCGATCATCACCTTCACCGTCGCGCTGATCGTGTGGGCGGTGGTGCCGTTCCAGGTCGGCGTGATGCTGTCCGATATCAATGTCGGGCTGCTCTACGTCCTCGCGGCGTCGTCGCTCGGCGTCTATGGCATTATCCTGGCGGGCTGGTCGTCCAACTCGAAATACCCGTTCTTCTCGGCGATCCGTGCCGCGGCGCAGATGGTCAGCTATGAAGTCGCGATCGGCTTCGTGCTGATCTCGATCGTGCTGTGGACCGGCAGCTTCAACCTGTCGCGCATCGTCGAGGCGCAGCGCGGTGTCGGTTTCGGTGTGATCAACGGCTTCATCGTGAACCCGCTGCTCTTTCCAATGGCGATCGTCTTCTTCATCTCCTCGCTGGCCGAGACGCAGCGCGCGCCGTTCGACCTGACCGAGGCGGAGAGCGAGCTCGTCGCCGGCTATCAGACCGAATATTCGTCGATGAGCTTCGCGCTCTACTGGCTCGGCGAATATGCCAACGTGATCCTGATGTGCACGCTGAACGCGACCCTGTTCTGGGGCGGTTACCTCCCGCCGTTCGACTGGGCGCCGCTCTATATGGTACCCGGCATCATCTGGCTGTTTGCCAAGATCCTGTTCTTCTTCTTCCTGTTCAGCTGGGTGAAGGCGACCGTCCCGCGCTACCGCTATGACCAACTGATGCGCCTGGGCTGGAAGATCTTCCTGCCGCTGTCGCTGTTCTGGGTGTTCCTCGTGTCGGGCTTTCTGATGCTCAGCCGCGTCGGCACCGACTGCGATCCTTCGCAGAGAGTATATTTGAAGCAGTACGTTACGCCGAGTGGGCTGTATCAAGCGCAGCGGCCTCGATATCCGACCGACGGTGTTTGCCGTAGTGCGGTCATCGCCAAATCGGAGAAGCGCCCGTGAGCGTCGCCCAGATCATCAAGTCCTTCACTCTGTGGGAGTTCCTCAAGGCGCATGCGCTGACCTTGCGGTATTTCTTCAAGGCCAAGGCGACGATCAACTATCCGTTCGAGAAGAACCCGATTTCCCCGCGCTTCCGTGGCGAGCATGCGTTGCGCCGTTATCCGAACGGCGAGGAACGTTGCATCGCGTGCAAGCTGTGCGAGGCGGTGTGCCCGGCCCAGGCGATCACGATCGAGGCCGAACCGCGTGAGGACGGCAGCCGCCGCACCACGCGCTACGACATCGACATGACCAAGTGCATCTTCTGTGGTCTGTGCCAGGAAGCCTGCCCGGTCGATGCCGTGGTCGAGGGCCCGAACTTCGAATATGCGACCGAAACGCGTGAAGAACTGATCTACGACAAGGCGAAGCTGCTCGATAATGGCGATCGCTGGGAACGCGCGATCGCCGCGAACCTTGCCGCCGATGCACCGTACCGTTAAGCGCGCGACAACAACTGGGACCGCGATGATTCACTCAACTTCCGTCATGCCAGCGCAGGCTGGCATCTCCCCGTTGCAGAGCGGACCCGTGCGGCATGAGACCCCAGCCTGCGCTGCGGTGACGGCTGTTTATGGGGCGACCGTCCAGTGATCCAGGCAATCGCCTTTTACCTGTTCGCGACTCTCGTGATCGTCAGCGGTGCGCTGACGATCACCGCGCGTAACCCGGTTCATGCCGTGCTGTGGCTGATCTTCGCCTTTTTCAACGCGGCGGGGCTGATGGTGCTGGTCGGTGCCGAGTTCATCGCGATGCTGCTGATCATCGTCTATGTCGGCGCGGTCGCGGTGCTGTTCCTGTTCGTGGTGATGATGCTCAACATCGATTTCGCTGAGCTGCGTGCCGGTTTCGCGCGTTATGCGGCGATCGGCGTGGTCTTCGCGATCGCGCTCGCGGCCGAGATCATGGTCGCCTTCGGTGCCTGGAGCGCCGGAGCGATCGAGCTGAGCCGGCGCGCTGCGCCGATCGACGCGACAATACCCAATATCGAAGCGATCGGCCGGCTGCTCTACACGCGTTATCTGTTCGTGTTCGAAGGCGCTGGCCTGGTCCTGCTGGTCGCGATGATCGGTGCGATCGTGCTCACGCACCGCGAACGTGGCGGTGTGCGCGGGCAGAATGTCGCGCGCCAGAATGCCCGCCGCCCGCAGGACGCGACCCGCAATACGCAGCCCGGTATCGGGCAGGGGGTGGAATTGTGATCGGCCTCACGCATTATCTGGTGGTCGCGGCGATCCTGTTCGCGCTCGGCGTGCTCGGCATCATTGCCAACCGCAAGAATCTGATCGTCATGCTGATGGCGATCGAGCTGATCCTGTTGTCGGTGAACATCAATTTCGTCGCCTTCTCGGCTTATCTCCACGATCTGGTCGGACAGGTGTTCGCGATGTTCGTGCTGACCGTTGCAGCGGGCGAGGCGGCGATCGGCCTGGCTATCCTGGTCATTTACTTCCGTGGACGCGGCACGATTTCGGTCGACGATGTCAATCGGATGAAGGGGTGATGTTCGTGTCCATATCCGTCATCCCAGCGAAGGCTGGGATCTTTGCGTTGTCGGACGCGCCTATGCCGCTTGAGACTCCAGCCTTCGCTGGAGTGACGGGGGTGGTTGCGTGAACTTCATTCTGTTCATCGTTTTCCTGCCGCTGCTCGCCGCGATCGTCTCTGGTCTGGGCAATCGCATGATCGGCAATGTGCCGGCCAAGATCATCACGACCGGCGCGCTGTTCGCGTCGTGCCTCTTGTCCTGGCCGATCTTCCTTAGCTTCGTCGCCGGCAGCGCCGAACCCGCCGTCGTTCCAGTGCTGCATTGGATGCGTTCGGGCGATTTGAGCGTCGATTGGGCGCTCAAGGTCGACGCGCTGACCGCGGTCATGCTCGTCGTCATCACAACGGTGTCGGCGCTCGTCCATCTATATAGCTGGGGCTATATGGCGGAGGACGACAGCCAGCCGCGCTTCTTCGCCTATCTCTCGCTGTTCACCTTCGCCATGCTCATGCTGGTGACCGCCGATAACCTCGTCCAGATGTTCTTCGGCTGGGAAGGCGTCGGTCTCGCTTCCTATCTGCTGATCGGATTCTGGTTCAAGAAACCCAGCGCCAACGCCGCCGCGATCAAGGCGTTCGTCGTCAACCGCGTCGGCGATCTCGGCTTCATGCTCGGTATCTTCGGCACTTTCCTGGTGTTCGGGACGGTATCGATCCCGGAAATCCTTGCGGCCGCGCCCGGCATGGCCGGCTCGACCATCGGTTTCCTCGGCCACCGGCTCGACACGATGACGATCCTATGCCTGTTGCTGTTCGTTGGGGCGATGGGCAAATCGGCGCAGCTCGGTCTGCATACCTGGTTGCCCGACGCGATGGAGGGCCCGACCCCGGTGTCGGCGCTGATCCATGCCGCGACGATGGTCACCGCTGGCGTATTCATGGTCTGCCGCCTGTCGCCGATGTTCGAAACCAGCACGGTCGCGCTGAGCGTGGTGACAACCGTCGGCGCCGCGACCTGCTTCTTCGCCGCGACGGTCGGCCTGGTGCAGACCGACATCAAGCGCGTCATCGCTTATTCGACCTGTTCGCAGCTCGGCTATATGTTCTTCGCAGCCGGCACTGGCGCGTATGGCGCGGCGATGTTCCACCTCTTCACGCACGCCTTCTTCAAGGCTCTGCTGTTCCTTGGCGCGGGCTCGGTGATCCATGCGATGCACCATGAGCAGGACATGCGTTACTATGGCGGGCTGCGTAAAAGCATTCCGATCACCTTCTGGGCAATGATGGCGGGTACGCTCGCGATAACTGGTGTCGGTATCCCCGCGGTGTTCGGCAACACGCTGGCGATCGGCTTTGCCGGCTTCCATTCGAAGGATGCGATCATCGAGGCGGCCTGGGCTTCGGGCCAGTCGGGCGCATCGATCGTCGGCATGATCGTCGCGCTGCTGACCAGCTTCTATTCGTGGCGGGTGATGTTCCTGACCTTCTACGGCAAGCCGCGCTGGGCGCAGTCCGAGCATATCCAGCACGCGTTGCATGATGCGCATGGGCATCATGTGCATGGCCACGACGACGATCCGGCGGCCGAAAGTGTCGGGCATGCGCCCGATACGCACGCACCCGGCGCTCATGACCTTCCCACCGGCACCGGCGGTTATCATCCGCATGAGAGCCCCTGGTCGATGCTGACCCCGCTCATCTTGCTGTCGGTCGGTGCGGTTGCGGCGGGCTTCGCATTCCACGCCTTCTTCATCGAGCCGCAATCGGGCGAGACCTTCTGGAAGGGCAGCATCGCCTTCAGCGAGCATCTGATGCATTCGATGCACGAGGTGCCGCTGCTGGTGAAACTCAGCGCGACAATCGCCATGGCGGTGGGGCTGTGGGGCGCCTGGATGGCCTATATCCGCGCACCCGGCTTCCCCGCGCAGGTCGCGGAGCAGTTCCGTGTCGTCTACGACTTCCTGCTCAACAAATGGTATTTCGACGAACTGTACGACCTGCTGTTCGTGCGTCCCGCCTTCGCCATCGGCCGCTTGTTCTGGCATCGTGGTGACGAGAAGACGATCGATCGGTTCGGTCCGAACGGCTCGGCCTGGCTGGTGCAGCAGGGCACGCGCGTCGCGGGCCGTCTCCAATCCGGATATGTATATAGCTATGCTTTCGTCATGCTGATCGGCCTGACCGCTGCGATTACCTGGGCGATCACACGATGAGCGGCTTTCCGATCCTCTCCGTCATGCTCGCGATCCCGACGATCGCGGCGATCGCTTGCCTGTTCGTGAATGCGAACACTGCGCGCTGGCTCGCGCTTGGCGCGACGCTGGTCGACCTGCTGCTCGGCATCGGCCTGTGGGCGCAATTCGATATCGGCGGGCAGCAATGGCAATTCGTCGAAGACGCCGGCAGCCTCGGCGTGTTCAGCTGGAAGCTCGGCATCGACGGCTTCGCGCTGATGCTGATCATGCTCAGCGTATTCCTCATGCCGATCTGCATCGGCGCGAGCTGGAGCGCGATCACCAAGCGCGTTCCCGAATATATGGCAGCGTTCCTGATCACCGAAGTGCTAATGATCGGCACTTTCGCGGCGCAGGATTTGTTCCTGTTCTACATCTTTTTCGAAGCCGGCCTGATCCCGATGTACCTGATCATCGGCATCTGGGGCGGCGCCAACCGCATCTACGCCAGCTATAAATTCTTCCTCTACACGCTGCTTGGCTCGGTGCTGATGCTGATCGCGATGCTGTGGATGGTGCAGGAAGCGGGCACGACCGACATCCCGACATTGCTCAATTACGATTTCCCGGTCCATGCGCAGACTTGGCTGTGGCTCGCCTTCTTCGCCTCGTTCGCGGTCAAGATGCCGATGTGGCCGGTCCATACCTGGCTGCCCGACGCGCACGTCCAGGCGCCGACCGCCGGGTCTGTCATCCTTGCCGGCGTGCTGTTGAAGCTCGGCGGATACGGTTTCCTGCGCTTCTCGCTACCGATGTTCCCCGAAGCTTCGGCACAGCTCGTCTGGCTCGTCTTCGGCCTGTCGGCGGTGGCGGTGATCTACACGTCGCTGGTTGCGCTGGTGCAGTCGGACATGAAGAAGCTGATCGCCTATTCATCGGTCGCGCATATGGCGATCGTGACGATCGGCCTGTTCGCCTTCAACCAGCAGGGTATCGAAGGCGCGATGATCGTCATGCTCTCGCATGGCCTGGTTTCCGCGGCGCTTTTCCTGTGCGTCGGCGTGATCTACGACCGGCTGCACACCCGCGAGATCGACCGCTATGGTGGCCTCGCCATCAACATGCCGAAATACGCGTTGTTCTTCATGCTGTTCACCATGGCGTCGGTCGGACTGCCCGGCACCAGCGGTTTCGTCGGAGAATTTCTCAGTCTGGCCGGCACCTACAAGGTATCGACCACGATCACGTTGCTGTGCACAACCGGTATCATCCTCGGCGCGGCATACATGCTCTACCTTTACCGTCGTGTGGTGTTCGGCGACCTGACCAAGGACGATGTCCGCGCCATGCCTGACATGAGTGCGCGCGAAATCGCCTTGCTTGCGCCGATCGCGGCGGTCGTGTTGTGGATGGGTGTCTATCCCGAAAGCTTCATCGCGCCGATGCGCGGCGATGTGCAAACCCTGGTCGCTCGCGTGGCCCGCGCCACGCCGCCGGGTGACTCGCAACTGAAACTCGGCAAGCCCGCGCCCGCTGCGGCGCTTGGCGCCGCACCTGCCGCGCATGAGGGCGGTCACTGATGGATTATAACGCTTCACTCCTCATGACCCTGCCTGAACTGGTGCTCGGCCTCGGCGCGATCGCGCTGATGCTGGTTTCCGCCTGGGGCGGTCAGGCCTCGACCCGGGCGGTATCCTGGGCGTCGGTCGCGGTGCTGGCCGGGGCCGGCATCTCGCTGCTCGGGCCAGCGTCGAGCGGCGGCGCGGCGTTTTACGGCCTTTACCGCGCCGACGCCTTTGCCGCTTTCGCCAAGGTGCTGATCTACATCGCCGCCGCCGTCGCGATCATCATCGCGCCGCGCTTCTTCGCGCGCTCCAATGGTGACGATCTGCGTCCCGAATATCCCGTGCTGATCCTGCTATCGGTGGCGGGGATGGGCATGATGGTGTCGGCCGGCGATCTGCTCACGCTGTATGTCGGTCTCGAACTGCAAAGCCTCGCCGCCTATGTACTGGCCAGCTTCATGCGCCGCGACACGCGTTCGGCCGAAGCCGGCCTCAAATATTTCGTGCTCGGCGCGCTGGCCAGCGGCATCCTGCTTTACGGCATTTCGCTCGTATACGGCTTCTCCGGCAGCACCATGTTCGACCAGATCGCCACCGCTTACGGCGCGGGCCATTCGCTTGGCCTGACCTTCGGGCTGGTATTCATCTTTGCCGGCCTCGCCTTCAAGATCAGCGCCGTGCCGTTCCATATGTGGACACCCGATGTGTACGAAGGCGCGCCGACCCCAGTCACCGCCTTCTTCGCCAGCGCGCCCAAGGTCGCGGCGATGGCGATGGCGGTACGCGTCGCGGTCGAGGCGATGGGCCCGGCGACCGACCAATGGCGCCAGATCGTGATCTTCGCGGCGCTCGCCTCGATCATCCTCGGCGCGGTCGCGGCGATCGGGCAGAGCAATATCAAACGGCTGCTCGCATATTCGTCGATCAACAATGTCGGTTTCGCGCTTGTCGGCCTCGCCGCCGGGACCGAAGCGGGTGTGGCGTCGGTGCTGTTCTATCTGACGATTTATGTCGCGATGACGCTGGGCAGCTTCCTGGTCGTCCTGCAGATGCGCGATGCGAGCGGGCAGTCGGTCGAGACGATCGCCAGCCTCGCGGGCCTGTCGCAGACGCGGCCGGGTCTTGCGTTGGCGCTGGCGACGTTCATGTTGTCGCTGGCGGGCATCCCGCCGCTGCTCGGCTTCAATGCCAAGCTGGCGGTGTTCAATGCTGCGGTCGGTGCCGGGCTCTATCCGCTCGCGGTGGTGGGCTTCGTCGCTTCGGTGATCGGCGCCTATTATTATCTGCGCGTCGTGAAGGTGATGTATTTCGACGAGCCTGCGGCCGCATTCGAGCGTAACGACAGCGTGGTCGAGGGAGGCCTGATCGCAGCGGCGGCAGTGTTCGTCTCGCCGGTCGGCTGGGTTCTGCTCGCGCCGCTTGGCGTGCTGACGCTGACCGCGGCACGATCGCTGTTCTGAACCACAACATCCGCACCGTCGCGGAGACGGGCTCGACCAACGCCGATATGCTGGCGCTCGCGCGGAGCGGTGCGGAAGAGGGACTTTGGCTGCGTGCCGAACGCCAGAGCAGCGGGCGTGGGCGGCAGGGCCGGGCATGGGTCTCACCCGTCGGCAACCTTTATGCGTCCACGGTGGTGCGGTTGCGCCCGTCGGATCTGCAGCCGGCAACCCTGGCATTGGTCGCCGCAGTGGCGCTGGAAGAGGTGGTTCGTGCTTACCTTCCCTCCCGTCATTCTCGCGAAAGCGGGAATCCCGCTTCGTCTTCTTTTTCTTCCGCTCCGACCGCCGCCAATGTCGAAAGGCAGCGGGATCCCCGCTTTCGCGGGGATGACGGGAAAGGAGGCGGTCTCCAGCTCAAATGGCCCAACGACCTGCTGCTGGACGGCGCGAAACTCTCCGGCATCCTGCTTGAGGGTACCACCGACGCGGTTGTGATCGGAATCGGTGTCAACCTCGCACACTATCCGACCGACCTCGACCGTCCCGCCACCAGCCTTGCCGCGCACGGCATCACGCCTGAGCCGGCCGATTTTCTCGATACTCTGGCAGAGGCCTTCGCGCTCTGGCTCGCCCGCTGGCGCGGCGAGGGGCTCGCGCCGATCCGCGCTCGCTGGCTCGAACGCGCCCATGCGATCGGCACTGCCCTGACCGCCCGATTGCCCGACGGCAGCGCGATCGAAGGCCTGTTCGCCGGTCTCGACAGTGACGGCGCGCTTATCCTTCGCTTGGCGGATGGCACGACCCGTGTCATTCACGCCGCCGATGTGTTCCTGATCTGAAAGGCCACCACATGCTGCTCGCGATCGATGCCGGCAATACCAATGTCGTGTTCGCGCTGGTGGAAACCGGAGCAGGTGGGGGCACGATCAAGGCGCGTTGGCGTATCGCCACCGACCCGCGCCGCACCGCCGATGAATATGCCGTGTGGCTCAGCCAATTGCTCACGCTCGAGGGCTATGATCGCAAGGACGTGACCGGCGTGATCATCGCCACCGTGGTGCCGCGCGCGCTGCACAACCTTCAGACGCTGGCGCGCAAATATTTCGGCGGCGAACCGCTGATCGCCGGTGAACCGCCGGTCGAATGGGGCATGCAGCTCGATGTCGAGGAACCGCATGCGGTCGGCGCGGATCGCGCGGTCAACATGATCGCGGCACATGCGCTCCATCCAGGCGACCTGATCACGATCGATTTCGGCACCGCGACCACGTTCGATTTCTCCGACTATTCCGGCGCATACAAGGGCGGAATCATTGCGCCGGGTATCAACCTGTCGCTCGACGCCCTGGTCACCGCCGCTGCCAAGCTGCCGCGCATTGCGATCGAGGCACCGACAGGCAATCTCTCGGTGATCGGCCGCGATACCGTCAGCCAGATGCACATCGGCATCTATTGGGGCTATATCGCGATGATCGAAGGGCTGGTCTCGCGCATGAAGACGGAGGTCGGCCGGCCGGTAAAGGTCATCGCCACCGGCGGTCTGGCGACGTTATTTGAGCAACACACCAATGTTTTCGACTGTATCGAAGCCGATCTGACCATTCAGGGGCTGGCGATGTTATGGGATCGCGCCCATATAAAGCCCTAGAGATTTGCGAGAGCGCGCCCGGGAACGGCGCCCCGCTCCATCCTCAACCAAATTATCGCGCTAACCACGCACTCCTATGGCCGTCCGCTGTCGCGGTACTGGCCGAACCAGAAAGACAATAATTTTAGTGACTAACCCAAAGAAAGAACTCCTGTTCGTCGCGCTCGGCGGCTCGGGCGAGATCGGCATGAACGTCAATCTCTATGGCTGTCAGGGCAAATGGCTGATGGTCGATTGCGGCATCACCTTCGCAGATCCGCAATATCCCGGCATCGACGTCATCCTGCCCGACTTGCAATTCATTGAGGAGCGCCTTGACGATCTGGTCGGCATCGTGCTGACCCATGGTCATGAGGACCATATCGGCGCACTGCCCTATCTCGCCGAAGATCTCGGCGTGCCGCTTTACGCCACGGCATTCACCGCCGGCCTGATCCGCGGCAAGCTCGAAGAAGAAGGCAATGCCGCGCGTGTGAAGCTGCACGTCAAGCAACCCGGCGAGCCCTTCGATCTTGGCCCGTTCGGCGTGCAATTCGTACCCATGTCGCACTCGATTCCCGAGGCGAGCGCGCTGCTGATCGATACGCCTTATGGCCGCGTCTTTCACACCGGCGACTGGAAGCTCGATGCCGCGCCCGTCATCGGCAGCCCGGCGACGACCGAACAGCTCGCCGCGATCGGCGATGCCGGTATCCTCGCGCTGGTCTGCGATTCGACCAACGTATTCAATCCGGAAGCCTCAGGTTCGGAAAGCGATGTGCTGCTCGGCCTGATGGAGACGATCGGCAAGGCCAAGGGCAGGGTGCTCGTCACTTCATTCGCCTCCAACGCCGCCCGCCTCCATACGCTGGGCGAAGTCGCCCGTGAGACTGGCCGCGCCTTGTGCGTCCAGGGCCGTTCGCTCGATCGCATCCTGAAGGTCGCTCGCGCGACCGGTTATCTCAAGAACTTCCCCGAAACGATCGACGCCGAAGCTGCGATGCGCTTGCCGCGTAACAAGGTGCTCGTCGTCGCCACCGGCGGGCAGGGCGAGGAGCGCGCCGCACTGGCACGCGTCGCCAATGGCCAGCATCCGGTCAGCCTTGATGCCGGCGACACCGTCGTGTTCTCGTCGAAACAGATCCCCGGCAACGAAGTCGCGATCGGCCGTATCCAGAACCAGCTCGCGGCAAAGGGCGTGGTGATGATCACAGACCGCCAGGCGCACGTCCATGTTTCCGGCCATCCCGGACGGCCGGAACTGGCGCAGATGTACCGCTGGATGAAGCCGGAAGTCCTGATGCCGGTACATGGCGAGATGCGCCATTTGATGGAGCAGGCACGCTTCGGCTTGTCGGAAGGCGTGCCGAGCTCGATCGTGCAAACCAATGGCGACATCGTCCGGCTCGCGCCGGGCAATCCGCAAAAGATCGGCCATGCCGCGGTCGGCCGTCTCGTGCTCGACGGTGACGTGATCCTGCCGGGTGACGGTGCGACGATCAACGAACGGCGCAAGCTTTCGCTGTTCGGCCAGATTTCGGTCGCGGTCGCGATCGGCAAGAACGGCGCGTTGCTTGGGACACCGCTAGTCCAGCTTCAGGGTATTCCGGTCGAGGAAGACCGCGATCCGTTCGTCGCCGAAGCGATCGATGCGGCGGTCGATGCGGTTCGCTCGGGCGGGCGCGACCGGGCGAAGCTGCGCGAGGGCATCAGGCTCTCGGTGCGCCGCGTCGCGACGCGCTGGACCGGCAAGAAGCCGATCGTCGACGTGCTGCTGATCGAGGCCTGATCTGGCGATGCGGTGGACCTCGGCGCTCGCGATCTACTTCCTGTTCTGGGCCTTTTCGGTGTTCTTCGTGCTGCCCTTCGGGGTGCGTACGTCGGACGAGGCCGGGGTCGCGCGCGTGCCGGGACAGGCCGAGAGTGCACCGCACACTTTCCAGGCCGGCAAGGTCGCAATCCGCGTGACGATCGTCGCGACGATCCTGTTCGGGCTGTTCATGCTCAACTATCATTTCGGCTGGGTAACACCGCAAAGCGTCGATCTGTTTGGCGCGCTCGCGAACGAGGCGGGGTAGGGCATGGAGGGGCGACCCTCCATTACCCCTTCACCGTTACGATTTCCGCGCTGACGGCGCTTCGAACGGGGCATCTCTACGGCTCGGCGCGAAGCCACTCCTTTGCCGACTTTCAGGTCGATCGCATTCGGCTGCAGGTCAGTGTGATTCACATCGCTTGCCGGGGTCGTCGGCTCCGCGCGGAATGATCTATCGATTCAAGCTCGCGTGTCGATCCGCCAGTACCAACTCCGGTTTGGTACCCATTAGCGCCGCCGGGCTCTTTCACATGATGAACAATATATTCACCGGCGCGCCACGTGGCGGGACAGGTTGATCAGGTTAACGCCAGTCAGGTTCGCAGCCGCTCGATCGACTGCGCCAGCACCACATACAGCTTGCCCATATCCGACGACAGCAAGGTCACGCCGAGCGGCGAGCCGTCGCGCTGCGCCAGGATCGCGCGCAGCATCGCTTCGAAATCATGGATGTAGCGATTGACCTGTTCGCGGAACACGGGATCCTCGTCATAATGGCGCAGGATCTCGCGCGCTTCGCCGGCATCGAGCAGGCGCACCGCACGACGCGTGAAGACGCCGCGATCTCCCTTCAGATAGGCCGCCCAGGAACTGTCGGAAACTTCGGTCGAGACCGACTTGGTGATGTCGATCGACACCGAATTGAGCGATTCAATCAATAGTGAAACGCGTCGCGCGAACGTGTCCTGGTCGGCATTCTCGCGCTCGGCACGGGCATCCTCGATCCGGTTTTCGACCATTGCAGTCGAATCGGCGATCGCGAGCATCTGGCGCGTGAGCCGTTCGGACGCGCGCTGCGCGACCTCCGCCGCCATATCGGCGGCCTCGCCGATCGCGGCGATCTGTTGTTGCAGGGCATGGCCCGACGCGCGCCGCATCGCTTCGGCGCTGGCCGTCTCGAGCGCAAGGGCGGCTTCGGGGATGACCGTGGCCAGCGTCTCCCGCGCGCGGTCGGCGGCGGCGCTCGCCGTATCACGGACGCGCAGCAGCGCTTCGACCAGGCGCGGTGCGGCTTCCTCGGCGAAGCGGTGCGTGCGGCCGATCGTGTCATCGACCATCTGGCCGAGTGCATCGGCCTTGGTCTGACCGCTGGTCAGCGTTTCGAGCAAGGTGCCTGACAATTTCTCAACCGTGTCCCGCTGGCCGGAAATGACATGGGCGATCGCCTCGATCGCATCATGTGTGCTCTCCGCGGCAGTGACCAGCGCGAGCAGCTCGGGTTTGGCATCGCCGACGACGCGCCGGCTTTCGGCGACGCGCGCATCGAGCCGGGCGAGGGCATCGGGCATGGTTTCGTCGATTTCGCGCGCGGCGGCATCGAGCGCGGTCAGCAAATGCTCGGTTCGGGTGATCACGGCCAGCGCCATCGCGTCGCCGGCCCGCAATGCCTCGGTCATCGCGTCGGCCGATCCGCCCAGCGCGCTGATCGACGCGGCCAGCATCTGCGAGCGATCGACACCTTGTATATGCAACGTGTCGAGCCGGCCCGATACATGCGTGATGCCGGTGTCGAGAACGGTGATAATCTCGTCACTCGTGCCGCGCTGTTCGTCGAGCCGCGCTGCAATCCGGTCGATCAGCGTTTCGATCGTGCTCATCCGTGCCGCCAGCGCTTCGGCACCGTCCTGGCCGGCACGGTCGAGCGCGGCCTGGTTGGTGCCGAGCATCGCCAGCAGCGCTTCGCCTTGCGCGGTGATGCCCTTGCGGGCTTCGTCCACCGCATCGGCAGTGCGGCCGAGCAAGCCGTCGACCGCTTCCGACATGGAGCCGGTGACCTGTTCCAGTCGTGTGCCGGCGGTCTCGCCGGTCGCTTCCATCCGCGCGATATGCGCGGCGAGGCGCTGTGCCGCGCCGCCGGCCACAGCATCGGCCTCGCGTCCGCGTTCGGCGAGCGCGGTCAGCTGCGCGTCGAGCGCGGCGGCAAATTCGGTCGCGCTCAGGCCGGTGCGTTCCAGCGTCTTGGTCATTTCGACCGTCTCGCCATGCGCGCGGGGTAACATCGCCATCAGCACGTCGAGCTTGGCATGGGCGATGGTTGCTGCCTCGGCCAAATTGCCGGCATGCGCATCGGCGGCGGCAACCTGTGCCGCGAGACCCGTGCCGATCGTGGTCAGTTTATGGGCAGCACCATCGCCCATCGCCATTAACGCGGTGGTCTGTTCGGCGAGCCGGTCACGATTGGCGTCGATTGTGCGCGACAGTACCGCGATCGTGCGTTCCAGGCTGGCGGCTTCGGCACGCATCGCCTGCGCGGTATTGCCGAACCGTCGTGCCTCGGCGGTACTGGTGCGCAGCCGGAGCAGGAGCAGGATGCCGATCAGTGCCGGCGGCACGCACAACGCGGCGATGAAGCTGGCCAGCGCCATCGGCGCCACGATGGCCAGGCTTGGCCAGGACAGCCACAGCATTGCCGCGACCCAGGCGATCGAAACCAGCGCGGCTAATGACGGCACGACCCATCCAAAACGCTCCAGCGACTCCTCACCCTCCCATTCATCGACATCATAATATGTCGGTTCGGGTGTTTCGGGCGGAGCAGGATCGGACAGGACAAGCTCTTCCTCAGGGGTGGCTTTGCCTTGTCCCCAGCGTATATCGAAAATGCGCGAACCCCCAGTCATGTCACTCGTTTACCATGATTTGCGCCGTCGGAAAGCGAATAGCGAAACCTCGCCTTAAGGGTTGGCTTGTATGAAAGCGACATGGCGTATGATCCCGGTGCAATCGATGCGACGCTGGCGGCTGCGGTGGGTGACGAACCCGCGCTGATCGCTGAGCTGCGCGAAGCGTTCCTCGACAGTGTCCGGCGCGGCCTAGACGGTCTCGAACGCGCGTGCGATTCCGAAAGCTGGCAGTCCGCCGCGTGGCGGCTGAAAGGGCTGGCGGCAAGCTTCGGCGCGATCCGCCTGATGGCGATCGCCACCGAAGCGGCAACCGTGCCACCTCAGGACGTGGTCCTGCTGCGCAAACTCCGCCGCGCGGTTGAGCGGCTCTGATATCGGTTCGAGTGCCGGATCAATTCAACTCGAAAACACCCTGACCCCGGATTGCGCCAAGTGACCCATGGGCGCCGCCTATGAGGCGAATGGTCACGCATGGATGCTGAAACGAGTTCAGCATAAGGGGTTCCCGGCAACCCGGCCTTTGCCATCTCAGCCCCAACCCCCTAACAGCCCCATGATGCTGGCTGGACTGATTTTCGCGACTGACGATGCCGAGGACCGTCGCGGCACATTGGCGGCGACCTTGCCGTTCGGCGGGCTGACCCTGATCGAATTCCAGGCCCGGCTGGTGGTCGCTGCCGGCGTTTCGCACCTGGTCGTCGTCGTCGCGCGGCTCACGCCCGAACTGCTCGGCGCAATCAGCCGGATCGGGCGGCGCGGCGTATCGGTCGATGTCGTGCGCAACGCTGTCGAAGCGCGGGAGAAGCTTCATCCGCTTGCCCGCGTGCTGGTCGTCGCCGACGGCCTGGTGACGACCGGCGACGTGGTCGAATCGCTCGTCGGCTTGGGCCAGGATGCGCTGCTGACCATGTCCGAGCGCGATGCCATGCCCGGTTTCGAGCGCGTCGGCGCCGATACGGCCTGGGCCGGGCTGGCGCTGCTCGATCCTAAGCGCATTGCCGAGGTCGCGGCGATGCCCAGGGATTATGATTTCCAATCGACGCTGCTGCGCGTCGCGGCGCAGGCGCAGGTTACCCATATCGCCATGTCCCCCGGCGCGGCGGGTGGCGCGCATGGCATCGAACGTGATTCGCGCACGCTGGCCGATCGCGGCAATGTGATTCTTGCGGCGTTGGTGTCGAAACCGACCGCCTGGGCCGACCGCTTCCTGCTCGCGCCGCTGGCGCGTCTCGCGCTGCCGCGCCTGATGGCGCGCGGCGTGCCGAGTTGGGTACTGAGCGCGGTCGGTGTCGTGCTCGGCATCGGCGCCCTTGCGGCGACCTGGTTCGGCTGGCCGGCCACGGGGATCGCGTTGACCATCGTCGCGGCGTTGGCGCTAACCATCGGCGCGGCACTCGCCTGGCTCCGCGACGAGGAGAGGCATTCACGGACTCAACAGGCCATGATCCCCGCATTCGCGAGCCTCGCGGTGCTCGAACTGGGCCATGTCACGAGCGTGCATGCCGGCACCGCGACCGGCTGGACATTGGCGCTCGCGCTGACCGCCGCCGCCGCGCTTGTCGAACGCGCGGCGAGCGACCGCACGCGGCGACGCTGGTGGGGCAGCCCGGTCGCCTATCTCGTCGCGATGCTGGTGCCGGTCGGCGCCGGATACCCGCTGATCGGCCTCGCGCTCGCCGCACTCTATGCGACGCTGACGCTTTTTGCCGCGATCGAGGCGTTTCGCGAAAAGCCTTAGTGTCGTTTTAACCGCACTTCCCTAAGTCTAGATGCATGTCGATTACCGTTCGCGACATGGATGACGGCACCCAAAGGGGGGCCAGCCCGCTGCTCGTGCGCGCAGCGGGCGCAGACGCGCGTGCCGCCCGGCGCCTTGCGGTGGCGATCGACGACTTTTTTCTGCCCGAGGAGGCACGGCTAGACGATCGGTCGCGATCGGCGATGGCGTCGGCGCTTGCCGGCATGGTCGCGGCGATCGACGGCGCGCTACGGCAGCATGCCTCACGCCTGTTGATCTCGCGCGAGGAACTGGCGCTGGCCGCGGCGCTCACCGCACCGGGCATCCTGGTGCTCGACCGTCTCGTTGCGGCGGGGCTGCTCCGCGATACCGATCTGATGCGCGAACTTATCGCGCGGGTGCAGCAGGATGCACTGGGCGACGGCTTGCCCTCTACCGCACCCGACGAACCCGAGAAACCGAGCCTGCTGTCGCGTCTGGTGAATCAAGCCGATTCGGTTGTCGCGACGAGCGCGATGGCATTGCTCGCGGCGGAAAGCCGACGGCGCGGCGCCAGCGAGGGAGGCACCGGATCACACACGGATTTGCCCGCCGACTTGCATCACCGCCTGGTATGGTGGGTCGCCGCCGCTCTGCGCGAGCGTTTCGCGACCGGCGCGACGGAAGCGGTCGCGGCACTGGATCGCGCGCTGGCCGAGGCGGCGGTGCGCAGCCTTGCCGCGCATGACGAAGGCGATCGGCTCGAGGCGACCGCGATGCGCCTCGCCGTCGCGATCGAGGCGACGCCGCGCGAACTGCCGGCTTTGCTGGTCGAATCGCTCGGCGACCGCCGCATCGCCCTGTTCACCGCGCTTATCGGACATGCGATGGGGCTGGATTATAGCCAGGCACGTGAAGTCGTGATTGACCCCCGGGCCGACCGGCTATGGCTGGTGCTGCGCGCGCTGGAACTCGAACGCGAACCGATCGCCCGGATCGGCCTGGCGCTATGCGAGGCCGATCCGCGCCGCGATCTCGAAGGCTTTGCCGAATCGATCGGCGATATCGTCGCGGTGCCGGCCGATGCAGCGCGCGCCGCGCTCGCGCCGCTCAAGCTTCACCCCGATTACCGCGCTGCCCAGTTGGCGCTGACGCGCGGGCGTGCAGCATGAACGCGGTCGATTCCAGTCTGCCGCCGGTGCGCGGCCGGCTCGATCCTGAGGGAAGGCTGATCGAGGCAGATCAGCGCCTCAACGAACTCAACACACGCGCCGGCGGCGCGATCGGCCTGCCGATCGCCATTCCGCAGGTCGCGACTCTGGCGCGGCTGGCGCAGCGCCTCGGCATCCTGATTTCGCGCGGCGCGGTTGCCGGCGACGGTGATGGCGATGTCGATCTGTGGGTGCGCGCCAATCCGAGTGCGGAGGGCGTACGCCTGGAGATCACCGGCTGGCGCATGCGCTCGCCATGGCGGCCCGGCGCGCCCGAGGGCGATCGCGAAGGCGATTTCCTGCGCAGCGGTGCGGACTGGCTGTGGGAGACCGACGGGGCACTGCGGCTGAGCTTCCTGTCGGTCAACGCGGGTGCCAAACATGGCTTCGATGCGGGCGACATGCTCGGCCAGCCGCTGACGCGCCTGTTCGTGCTCGGTGAGGATCGCGAAGGGCAGTTTCCGATTCTGGGCAGTCTCGCGATGCGCCAGCGCTTCGACGACCAGTGCGCGACGATCCGCGCGACCGGACAGGCGGTGCGACTCGCCGCCACGCCGCGCACCGATCGGCAAGGCGCCTTCGCCGGTTTCATCGGCGCCACGCACATGATCGACCCGGAACCCGTCGCGGCAGCCCCGTTCCCGGAGAATGAAGGCATATCCGGCGCATTCGCGGCGCGGCTTGATTCGGCATTGCGCAATCCGCTCGGCCGAATCATCGCCAATGCCGACAGCATCAATGCGCAATCGGAAGGCCCGCTACGCCAAGATTATGCCGACTATGCCGCTGATATCGCCAGCGCCGGTCGCCATCTGATGGGCCTAGTCGACGATCTGGTCGATCTTCAGGCGATCGAGCGCCCGGACTTCCGCGTCGCGAGCGAAGCGATCGACCTCGCCGATGTCTCGCGCCGTGCCGCGGGGTTGCTCGGCGTGCGCGCGGGCGATGCGAAGGTGAAGATCGACAAACCGGCGCCCGGGGACATGTTGCCGGCGACCGGCGAATTCCGCCGCGCGCTACAGGTGCTGGTCAATCTGATCGGCAATGCGGTGCGGTATTCGCCCGCCGACGGCATGGTGTGGATCCGCACCGAACGCGAAGGCGATATCGCCGCAGTGATCGTCGCTGACCAGGGCAAGGGTATCGCGCTCGACGACCAGAAGCGCATTTTCGAGAAATTCGAACGCGTCGATCCACGCGAAGCGGGCGGCAGCGGCCTCGGCCTCTATATCGCGCGCCGTCTTGCCCGGGCGATGGGCGGCGACATCACCGTCGACAGCGCGCCGGGGCAGGGGGCACGCTTCGTGTTTACCTTGCCCTATCGGGAATAGCGGAACCGGCTCAGAGCCGGCGCGACCAGACGATCAATCCGCCGCCGAACGCCGCGATGATCGCGCCGTAGATCACCCATTGGCTTTTCGCGAGCATGAAGCTCGACGAAGGCCACATGATCATGCCGCTGCCCTGCGCGCAGAAGAACAGGCCCATCAGCGCCACGACGATACCGGCGAGCAGCAGGGCATGTTTCATAAACGCTTCTCGACCGCGACGTAATCGCGTTGCGCCGGGCCAGTGTAGAGCTGGCGCGGGCGGCCGATCTTCTGCTCTGGATCGGCGATCATCTCGTTCCACTGCGCGACCCAGCCGACGGTGCGGGCGAGCGCGAACAGGGCGGTGAACATCGTCGTCGGGAAACCGATCGCCGAGAGGATCACGCCGGAATAGAAATCGACGTTGGGGAACAGCTTCTTCTCGATGAAATACGGATCGTTGAGCGCCATTTCCTCAAGCTTCAGCGCGACGTCGAACACCGGGTCGGTGACGCCGAGTTCGCCAAGCACTTCACGCACGGTTTCCTGCATCACCGTCGCGCGCGGATCGTAGTTCTTGTACACGCGGTGGCCGAACCCCATCAGGCGGAACGGATCGTTCTTGTCCTTGGCGCGGGCGATATATTCCGGAATCCGATCGACCGTGCCGATTTCGCGCAGCATGTTGAGCGCGGCTTCGTTGGCGCCTCCATGTGCCGGACCCCATAGACAGGCGATGCCGGCCGCGATGCACGCGAAGGGATTGGCGCCCGATGAACCGGCGAGACGCACCGTCGAGGTCGAGGCGTTCTGCTCATGATCGGCATGAAGGATGAAGATGCGATCGAGCGCGCGCTCGACCACCGGGTTGACGACATATTCCTCGGCTGGAACGCCGAACGTCATGCGCAGGAAATTGCCGGTGTAGGACAAGGAGTTGTCGGGATAGAGGAAGGGCTGCCCGACCGAATATTTATACGCCATCGCGGCGATCGTCGGCATTTTCGCGATCAGCCGGTGGCTGGCGATCATCCGCTGGCGCGGATCGGTGATGTCGGCGGAGTCATGATAGAAAGCGGACAGCGCGCCGACCACGCCGCACATGATCGCCATCGGATGCGCGTCGCGGCGGAAACCGCGATAAAAAGTCGCGAGCTGCTCATGCAGCATGGTGTGACGGCTGATGGTGTAGCTGAAATTGTCCAGTTCGGCCTTGGTCGGCAGTTCGCCGTTGAGCAGCAGATACGATACTTCCATGAAGCTCGACTGCTTGGACAATTCGCCGATCGTATAGCCGCGATGGAGCAGGATGCCCTCGTCACCATCGATATAGGTGATCGCCGAATCGCAGCTTGCGGTCGAGGTGAAGCCGGGATCGTAGGTGAATTTGCCGGTCTGGGCATAGAGCTTGCGGATATCGATGACGTCGGGGCCGACGGTGCCCGGCATCACGGCAAAATCCAGATCTTTGCCGCCGACGCTCAGCTTTGCGGTGTCGCTCATCGATTACGTCCTTTTTCTCTGCGGCCCAACCCTCGAGACGAGTCAGGCGGCCATCTGATCGGCGATCCGACCGAGGCTCTCGTCACGCCCGAGCAAATCGAGCACTTCGAAAATCCCGGGCGAGGTTTTCTTGCCGGTCAATGCCGCGCGTAACGGTTGCGCGACCTGACCCAGTTTCGTCCCCGCCTCCTCGGCAATCTGCCGAACCGCGTCTTCAAGTTTCTCCGTATCCCAGCCGTCGAGCGCGTCAAGCTTGCTATGTGCAAGTGCGAGAATTCTGCGCCCATCGGCGGTCAGCAGGTCGGCGGCCGCGGCGTCGATTTCAAGGGGACGGGTATTAAACAGGAAGGCGGTACCGCTGGTCAGCTCGATCAGATTGGCGGCGCGCGGCTTCAGCGCTGCCATGCTGCGCCGCAAAAGATCGCGCTGTCGTGCGTCGGGTTCGAAGTCGAGCCGGCCGGCCACCATATCGGCCAGCCGCGCATCATCGGCGAGCCGGATGTAATGACCATTTAGGTTCTCCAGCTTCTTCAAATCAAACCGCGATGGTGATTTTCCGACGCCAGCAAGGCTGAACCATTCGACCGCCTGTTCGCGGCTGATGATCTCGTCGTCACCATGGCCCCAGCCGAGCCGAAGCAGATAATTGTTCAGCGCCTCGGGCAGGATGCCGAGCTCGTCACGGTACGAATCGACCCCGACCGCGCCATGCCGCTTGGACAGCTTACCGCCGTCCGATCCGTGGATCATCGGCACATGGGCGTAGATTGGTTCGGGCCAGCCCATTCCGCGGATCACGCTCAACTGACGGAACGCGTTGTTGAGATGATCGTCGCCGCGAATGACATGCGTCACGCCCATGTCGTGATCATCGACCACCACCGCGAGCATGTAAGTCGGCGTGCCGTCGGAGCGGAGCAGGACGAAATCGTCGAGTTCGGCATTTTGCACGGTGACCGGGCCCTGGACCTGGTCGTCGATCGTCGTTGCACCATCCTTCGGGGCCTTGATCCGCACCACGAAGGGGGTGCCTTCGGGCGCTTCGCTCGCATCGCGATCACGCCAGCGGCCATCGTAACGCATCGGCAGCTTCGCGGCCCTTTGGCTTTCGCGCAGCGCGGTCAGCTCTTCGGCGGTGGCATAGCATTTATAGGCATGGCCCGAGGCGAGCAGTTGATACGCGACCTCGGCATGGCGCGGCGCGCGCTCGAACTGGAAAATAGCATCGCCGTTCCAATTCAGGTCAAGCCAGGTCATCGAATCGAGAATCGCATCGATCGCCGGCTGAGTCGAACGCGCGCGATCGGTATCTTCGATGCGCAGCAGGAATTTGCCGCCATTCGCCTTGGCAAACAACCAGTTGAACAATGCGGTGCGCGCCCCGCCGATATGCAGGAAACCGGTCGGCGACGGTGCAAAACGGGTAACGACCGGTTTTGTCGTCGAAATGCCCCCCGATATACCCGGGGTGGTGGCATCAGCAATTGCGCTCAAGCGCGCATCCTTTCAGACTTGGATCAGATGGCCAGTTCAGCCGCCCACGCCCCTAGCACGCGACCTTGGCCGCTTCAAATCGGTCAGGGATGGCGTGTGTCCGTCATTCGCGATGCGCTAGAACGCTGGCTCGAAGCTGAGCGCGACCAGCTGATATTATGGTTTCCGGTAGCGGTCGGTGCTGGCGTGACGGCGTGGCTGATACTGCCCGATCCTCTGGCATGGCGCGCCGCATTACTGGTGGCGAGCGCGGTGGCGTTTCTGGCGCTTGCGGTTGGATGCGGCGGCAGGGCGGGCAGGGCGGTCGGCGTCGGTGCGCTGGCCATGGCGCTCGGTCTCGCACTGGTGTGGTGGCGCGCGAGCGATGCCGCCGGGATCGTGCTTACGCGGCCAGCGATCGTCGCGTTCGAGGCACGGGTCGAGACGATCGAACCGCTGGCGGCGCGCGAACTGGTCCGGCTGCGGCTGGCGCCAATCCGGGTGATCGATCAGCCGACGGATCGAAAACCGACCAGGCTGCCGGAGCATGTGCGCGTAAACCTGGCCGAGGACGATGTACCCGCGGCGCTCACGCGCGGCGCGACGATCCGGTTGAAAGCGCGGTTGATGCCACCGCCCCAACCCGCGGTGCCGGGGGCCTATGATTATGCCCGCGTTGCCTGGTTCGACGGGATCGGCGGCACGGGACGTGGCTTCGCGCCGATTGCGGTGATCGCAGCGGGCGACGCGCCGGGCGCGGGCCTGCGCGATCGGCTCTCGCGCCATATCCAGAGCCACGTCGATGGCAGCGCGGGCGGGATCGCCAGCGCACTCGCGACCGGCGACCAGGGCGCGATCGCCGAGGAAGATGCGGAGGCGATGCGCCGTTCCGGCCTTGCGCATCTATTGTCGGTCAGCGGACTGCACATCACAGCGGTTGTGGCGGCGACAATGCTGGTGGTCCTCAGGCTGTTGGCGCTGAGCCCCTGGCTTGCCCTTCGTTTCCGCTTGCCGCTGATCGCCGCGGCAGCCGGTGCCGCGGCGGCGATTGGCTACACCCTGCTCACCGGATCGCAGGTGCCGACGATCCGCTCCTGCGTCGCGGCCCTACTCGTGCTCGCCGCGCTAGCGATGGGACGCGAGGCGATGACCTTGCGGCTGGTCGCGGCCGGTGCGGTGGTCGTGGTGTTGCTCTGGCCCGAAGCGCTTGCCGGGCCGAGCTTCCAGCTATCCTTCGCCGCGATCACCGCGATCGTCGCGCTGCACGAACATCCGCGCGTGAAATCCTGGTTCGCGCCGCGCGGCGAGCGCTGGATCGCCAGGGTCGGCAGGGGGCTCGGATCGCTGATCCTGACCGGGCTCGCGGTGGAATTTTCACTGATGCCGATCGCGTTGTTCCACTTTCACAAGGCCGGTTTTTACGGCGCACTGGCCAATATCGTCGCGATTCCCTGGACCACGTTCGTCGTGATGCCGTTGGAAGCGCTGGCGCTGTTGCTCGATACCGCCAGCCTCGGCGCACCCTTATGGTGGCTTACCGACCATTCGCTCAACCTGTTGTTATGGCTGGCGCGGACGACCGCCGGACTGCCCGGGTCGGTCGCGGCACTACCAGCCATGCCTGCGGGCTCCTATGCGTTGATGGTGCTGGGTGGATTATGGATTGCCTTGTGGCGCACGAGATGGCGGCGGCTCGGGCTGGTTCCGCTTGCGGCCGGAATCCTGTGGGCGTTGATGACGCCGGCACCCGATCTGCTGATCACCGGCGACGGGCGTCACGTCGCGATCCGTACGACAAATGGCGGGCTGGCTTTGCTGCGTGACCGGGTCGGTGATTATACGTCAGACATGCTCACCGAAAATAGCGGGGTCGACGGCGAACCGCTATTGCTGTCAGATCAGCCCGACGCGCGGTGCAATCGCGATCTGTGCCTGACCGAGCGGCGTATCGGCGGCCGGACCTGGCGCATCCTCGCCACGCGCAGCGCCTATCTGGTGCCGGCTGGCGAGCTGATCGCGGCGTGCAAAGGGGCGGACATCGTGATCAGCGATCGGCGCCTGCCTATGGCTTGTACACCGCGCTGGCTGAAGCTCGACCGGCCGACCCTGGCACAGACCGGCGGCGTCGCGATCACGCTTTCCAGCGGCAGTGTCGCCACCGTCTACCAGCCGGGTGACCGCCACCCGTGGCGGACGCCCGGCACTGAAATTAATCGTAACGGCGCAAAAGGCCGGCGAGCTTACCCTGAACGCGGACCTGCGCCGGGGAATAACGCTGCGCGTCATAAGCCCGGTTCGCCGGGTCGAGCCGGACCATCGCCCCTTCGCGGCGGAAATATTTGAGCGTCGCCTCGCTATCGTCGATCAAGGCGACGACGATTTCTCCGTCGCGCGCCGTATCGGCGCGGCGGATCAGCGCATAGTCGCCGTCGAGGATGCCAGCCTCGACCATCGAGTCGCCCGACACTTCGAGCGCATAATGTTCGCCGCCACCGAGCAATGCAGCGGGAACAGCGAGCATCGAACTGCCCTCGAACGCCTCGATCGGCACACCGGCGGCGATGCGGCCGTGCAATGGGATCTCGATCACGTCGTTGGCGGGTTCGGGCAGGACCCGGATATTGGCCGGTGAAGCAGGCGTCTTGCGCGCGACATCGCCGCGTTCCGGCACTTTCAACACTTCCAATGCGCGGGCGCGATTGGGCAGGCGGCGAATGAACTGGCGTTCCTCGAGCGCGCTGATCAGGCGGTGCACGCCCGATTTCGACTTGAGATCAAGTGCCTCCTTCATTTCCTCGAACGAAGGCGACACGCCGGTTTCGGCGAGACGATCACTGATGAAGCAGATCAGCTCATGCTGTTTGCGCGTTAACATCCGAATTCCTCCGTCGGAACAGACTGGGAACGTTTTCGCAATGTTCCTCGTGCTTGTCAAGCGATGCGCAGAGTATCGACGATTTCGCCCGTCGCGGCGGCGGGCGCATGGGGCGCGCGGAGGATCAGGCAGTCGGCGCGCGAGAGTGTGCGGAGCATCGACGAGTCCTGGATCGTCGAGGCGAAAACCCGGCCATCACGGGTTTCCGCGCGCAGATAATCGTGACGATGGTCATTGGCGGCGAGCGCTTCGCCGAGCATCGCCGGCGTCGTGCGCGGCAGCGGATCGGCCGCGCCGGCCATTGCGGCGATCAATGGGCGCAGGAACAGCGTTGCGGTGACGAAGGCGGAAACCGGGTTGCCGGGGAGGCCGAGCACGATCGCTTCGCGGAGCCGCCCCGCCATCATCGGCTTGCCCGGGCGCAGCGCGACACGCCAGAAATCGATAATGCCCCCCGCGGCCTCGAGTGCGGGGCGAACGAGATCATGATCGCCGACCGACGCGCCGCCGGTGGTGACGAGGATATCCGCATCGACGCGCGCCAGGGCCGCGGTCATCACGTCGAGACGGTCGGGCAGGATGCCGAAATCGACCACCTCGACCGGCAAGTCGTCGAGCATCGCGGCGAGCATCACGCCATTGGATTCGGGAAGGCCCGCGCTACCGATCGCCGCACCGGGCGCGGTCAATTCGTCGCCGGTCGCAACGATCGCAACGCGGATCGATCGGCTTACGTGAAGTGCGCCATGCCCACCGGTCGCGGCAACCGCGATGCGCGCCGGTGTGAGGCGTTCGCCACGCGCCACGAGGATGTCGCCAGTTGCGAAGTCGAGCCCTTTGCCGCGTGTATTGCCGCCGAGCCGGCGCGGACCTTCGCCGGCCAGTGTCACGATATTCCCGTCGTGCGCGACTTCCTCCTGGATCATCACCGTATCCGCGCCCTCGGGCATCGCCGCACCGGTGAAGATGCGAGCGGTTTCTTTCGCGCCGACAGCCCCGGCGAACGGCCGGCCGGCGGCACTTTCGCCGATCAGGGTGAAAGGGCCGGGCAGGTCGGCGTAGCGAATCGCATAACCGTCCATCGCCGAAAGATCGGCGGCGGGCTGAGTCCGCAAAGCGACGATGTCGGCCGCCGCCCAGCGATTGGCGGCGGCGCGCAGCGTTACGGTTTCACTCGAAACGCGGGGCGCGAGCGCGAAAAGCCGCGACTGGGCCTCGGCGAGAGGAAGAAGAGCGGGTGGGTTCACAGGCGGTGATGTACCCGGCAGGCCGCGCCCGCGTCCACCATGCTAAACAAGAGCAAGGCGAACAAATGCAAGCCCGGCAGCACCGACCCTCGATGAACGACCGTGCCACGCCGGGTTCAGGAACATTGCGCCATGTTCCACGCTTTGGGGCGCACCAGGAGTTGGATGCCATGACCAAGCGAATACACCCGAGCCTTCGCCGGGCCAGTGCCGCGATCGCCATTGCGGCGTCGCTGATGCTTGCCGGATGCAATCCCGAGGCCGCGACCGACAGGGACAAGGCTGCCTATCAATTGCCCGAACTGCCGGCGACGCTGCCGCTCGCGGCCGGCGCGGCAACGGCTATCCGGCCCGCTGCGGCGGTGGCGGCACTTCCTGCGGCACGTCCGATAAGGGCGGTGCAGCTGGCCGACCCGGGCCAATCCTATGCCTATGCCGACGATGCCTGGGGCTTTGCCGACGCGCTCGGCGACGCGCCGCCCGATTACGGCTTCGACTATGACGAGGTCGAGCCTTGGGCTTGGCAGGGCTATGACGATTCGATCGCTTTTGCCGAGCCGATCGATGACGGATACCGCTATTATTATTACCGCCCGGGCGCCGATTCGCCCTATTTCGTGCGCGATGGCGATGAAGGCTATGGCTATGACGATGGTCAGCTTGCTGTCGTCTATGCCGCCGGCGGCGGGATCCTTCCTTATAGCTCTTATGGGCCACGCCAGGATTATGCCGCGCGCTATTACGAGCGCGGCCGCAATCTCTATCAATCGTCGCGCCAGCGTCGTCCGGTGGTTGCCGCCAATTGGGCCGCGCGCCGCGATGCAATTGTGGTCGCGCGGACGCGCTGGTCGGCGGAGCGCTCGCGCGAGACCGATTGGCAGCGTTACCATGCCGGCGTAGAGCAGCGGCAACGGCGCCACTGGGGTCAGGAACAGGTGCGCCGTCGCGCCGATATCGTGCGCTACGACACCTGGCACGATCAGCGCTTTCGCACCCCGCCGCCTCCACGCGCCATTCCTGCCGCCTGGACGCAGGCGCCCTGGGCGCGTGACTCCAATCGCTACGCCCCGGCCGCGCGCGGCTTTGCCGGTGACCGCGCCGAGCGCCAACGCGCAGTCGCGATCGAGCGCCGTCGCGTCGCCACCTTGGCGGCACGACCGGTCGACACACACGACGATGTGCGCCGCGCTGCGATCGAACGGCAACGCGCGCTGGGCCAGCAGCAGGACGATCTACGGTTCGCGGGCCGCAACGGTGCCGACCGACAGCGCCTTCAGGCGCAACGGCAGGCCGACGCGGCGCGTCGCCAGGGTGACCGCGCCCGGCAGGTCGCGGCAGGCGATGCCGCGCAGCGCGATCGACAGGCGCGCGCGCTGGCGATGCAACAGCGCCGTGCCGGGCTCGATCGGGATCGGTCGGTTCAGGTGACGCAACAGGCAAGGCGCGCCCAGGCGCAGGATGACCAGCAAGCCCGCGCCGTACAGGCACGTCAACGCCAGCAAGCGCAATCCCAGGCACGCGCCGCGCAACTCGAACAGCGTCGACAGGGCCGGGTGGCGGCGCAGCGGACGCAGGTAGAACAACGTCGTCAGGGTCAGGCGCGCGCCGTCGAAGCGCAGCAGCGTCGACAGGCGCTGGCACAAATCCAGGCTCAGCGGCGACAACAGGGGCAGGTGCGCGCTGCACAGGCGCAGCAACGTCAGGCGCAGGTCCAGCAGCGCGCCGTGCAAGCCCAGCAACGTCAGGCTGCTCAAGGTCAGGCTCGCGCCGCACAGGTCCAGCAGCGCCAGCAAGCTCAGGATCGCTCGGCACAAGCGCAGCAGCGTCAGGCAGCCCAGGGCCAGGCCCGCGCGGCACAGGCTCAACAACGCCAACAGGCTCAGGCTCGCGCGATGCAGGCTCAGCAGCGTCAGGCGGCGCAAGGTCAGGCCCGCGCGGCGCAAGCTCAACAGCGCCAACAGGCTCAAGAGCAGGCTCGTTCCGCTCAGGAGCAACGGCAGCAGGTACAAGCTCAGGCACGCGCAGCGCAGATGCAGGCGCGCGCCGCGACGCGGCCGGCGGCCGCGGCACGCCCGGCAGAACCGCCGCGGGCCGATCGCCACGGCGGCCGGGACCGCTGATCCAGTATGATAGGCGCGGCGGGCTCGGCCGATCGGCAGGGCCGACCGCGCAGGTCGTTCAGGCCGACCAGTCTCCGGATTTGCCGCCGGTCTTCGACAACAAGCGCACACTGCCGATGATCATTGCCTTATCGATCGCCTTGGCCATGTCGTAGATCGTCAACAGGGTGACGGAGACGGCGGTGAGCGCCTCCATTTCGACCCCGGTCTTGCCGTCGGTGGTGGCGGTCGCGGTGGCCTCGACGCTGCTTTCGTCGATCTTCAAGTCGATCGCGACGCGTGACAATGGCAGGGGATGGCAGAGTGGGATCAGGTCGCTGGTGCGCTTGGCCGCCATGATACCGGCGACCCGCGCAACCGCGAGCACATCGCCCTTGGCCGCCGCGCCGTCGCGGATCGCGCTGACCGCGGCGGCGGACATGGTGATGCGCCCGGTGGCGACGGCCTCACGCAAGGTGATCGCCTTGCCCGACACATCGACCATATGCGCCGCGCCTGCCGGGTCGAGATGGGTGAGTTCGCTCACCCCACCAGCGCCCGCGTCGCCGCCTCGATATCGTGCTGCCGCATCAGCGCCTCGCCGATCAGGAAGCATTTCACGCCGCGTTCGGCCATCGCGTCGAGATCGGCGCGTGTCGTGAGGCCGCTTTCGGCGACGAAAGTGCAACCGGCCGGCGCCTTCGACACCAGTTCATAGGTGCGTGCGAAATCCACCGTGAAATCGCGCAGGTTTCGGTTGTTGACGCCGATCAGCCGCGACTGGAGTTTCATCGCGCGGTCGAGTTCTTTGGCGTCATGCACCTCGACCAGCACGTCCATGCCGCATTCGATCGCCGCCGCTTCGATCTCGGCGAGCAGCGTGTCATCGAGCGCGGCCATGATCAGCAGGATCGCATCGGAACCGATCGACCGTGCCTCCGGCACTTGCCAAACATCGACCATGAAATCCTTGCGCAGCACGGGCAGCGTGCATGCCGCGCGCGCTTCGGTCAGATAATGGTCAGCACCCTGGAACCATGGCTCGTCGGTGAGCACCGATAGGCAAGCGGCACCCCCGGCCTGATAGGCGCGGGCATGGGCAGGGGGATCGAAATCGGCACGGATCAGGCCCTTGGAGGGGCTCGCCTTCTTGATTTCGGCGATCAGCGCGTGGCCGGTCATGGCCTTGGCGTCGAGCGCGGCGCGAAAGCCGCGCGGCGGTGTTTGTTCGGCGCGCCGCGCATCGAGTTCGGATAGCGATGTGGTCGCCTTGCGCGCGGTCACCTCCGCGCGCTTGGTCTCGAGTATGCGGTCGAGGATATCGGTCATGAATAAGCGATCCAGCGGTCGAGCAGCGCGTTGGCCGCGCCAGAATCGATCGCCTCGCGCGCGGCATCGACACCGTCGCTCAGCGTATCGTTATGACCCGCGACCATCAAAGCAGCGGCTGTGTTGAGCAGAACGGCATCGCGATATCCGCCAGTCTCGCCGGCGAGCAATCGGCGCAGCGCCGCGGCATTATAGGCCGGGTCGCCGCCATGGATCGCGGCGATCGGATGACGCGGCAGGCCGGCATCCTCGGGCGTGATGCGCGCCGGCATCTTCAGGCTGCCGACGCTGATCGTGACACTGGGGCCGGCACCGGACAATTCATCGAGACCCTCTTCGCCGGACGCGACCAGGGCCGCCTCGGTGCCGAGCTGTTCCAGCGCTTCGGCATAAACGGTCGCATAGTCGGGCCGGGCGATGCCGATCAGCTGGCGTCCGACGCGCGCCGGGTTAGCGAGCGGACCCATCAGGTTGAAGATCGTCCGGCGACCGATCTTCTTGCGAATGGGGGTGATGCGCTTCATCGCCGGATGATGATTGCCGGCGAACAGGAACGCGATGCCGATATCGCGCAGGCTCGCCTCGGCCAGCAGACCGGCGCGTTCCATGTCGAGCCCGAGCACCTCAAGCGTATCGGCCGCACCCGCCTTGGACGATGCGGCGCGATTGCCATGCTTGGCGACCGGAATACCGCAGGCCGCGACGACCAGCGAGACGGCGGTCGATACGTTTAGCGTGTGATGGCCGTCGCCACCGGTACCGCAGACATCGACCGCGCCGGCCGGCGCGGCGATCGGGATCAGGCGCGCACGGAGCGCTCGCGCCGCCTCGGCGATCTCGATGCTGGTTTCGCCGCGATCGGTCAGCGCGATGAGGAAGTCGGCGATCGCTTCCTCCGACGTCTTCGCATCGAGGATATCGGCAAAGGCCCGCGCCGCGCTTTCGTGCGACAAGGGCGTGCTTGGATCGGGCAGCGGGGCGAGTATCGTCACGCCGGCGCCTTTGCGGTTAGTGTCTTTACCGGAAGCCCCGCGATGCGCAGGAAATTCGCCAGCAAGGCATGGCCATGTTCGGTGGCGATGCTTTCGGGATGGAATTGCACGCCGTGGATCGGCAGCGTCGCGTGACGAACGCCCATCACCGATCCATCGGCAGCGGTCGCGTTGACGATCAGCGTATCGGGCGCGTCCTCGACGATCAGCGAATGGTAACGCGTCGCGATGAACGGGCTGGGCAACCCCTCGAACAGGCCGGTGCCGTCATGCGACACGGGGCTGGTCTTGCCATGCATCAGGCCGCCGCGCACGACCTTGCCGCCGAAATGCTGGCCGATCGCCTGATGGCCGAGGCAAACCCCCAGCAGCGGCTTATATGCCTCGGCACACGCGGCGACCAGGTCGAGGCTGATACCGGCTTCATTGGGGGTGCACGGCCCGGGTGAAATCAGGAATGCCTGCGCATTGCTCGCGATCGCGTCGCGCACCGTCAGCGCATCGTTGCGCACGACTTTTACCTCGGCACCCAGCTCCATCAGATAATGGACCAGGTTCCACGTAAAGCTGTCGTAGTTGTCGATGACCAGGATCATACACGCGCCGCTAGCGCGTTTGCAGCACCACCACAATCGGCCCGATTGGAACGCCGTCATCGCGTCGGCCGGAGGCGATGTCCCAGAGCGACGATACCGCGCCGTCCAGGTACAGCGCATTCGGGCAATCCAGACGATCGCGAAACAACCGCGCGAATTTGCCAAAGGATACCGGAGCATCGCTGATCGCGAAAAATGCTTTCCCGTCATGATTGATGCCGACGGCGTTACGGATAAAGCGCGATTCGCCATTCTCGGCCAACGCCGGATTAAAAGCTCCCTTGTTCACCAGCATCGGCCCCGATTGAGTCGCGAAGTGCAGCGATGCCGGCGCGCGCGCGGCAAAAGCGGCAGTCGTCGCCACGTGCCAGCCGCTGTCGTCGCCATAAAAGACACCATTGGGCATCATATGGAAATTGCCCGTGCCGCGCCGCCGATTCAATGGCCGGAGTTCCTTGTTGTGCTCGACGTACAGGCCGACCGGCAGACCGGCATCGTCATACATGCCGGCATTCATCGCGAACGCCATTGGGTTGAGGCGGCTTCTCCACACCGCTTCGAGTCGGCGAAAGCTGCGCATCGGCTTGTCCTGCGCATCAAGCTCGGCGAGCTGGATGCTGTGTTCCGCCGGATTGGCGGTGCAGATAGTGAAGGGGACATCGTCGAATATCGTCGAATCGCAGGCCCCTTGTTTGGCAAACACGGCCGGTGGCGCCCCATTGCGAGAACCGCTGCTCGCATCGCATCCGGTCGCGAGCAACACCGCGAAGCAAAATCCGTTTTTGATGCTCGAGAATCGCTTCATCTTACAATCATATCAGTGATGAAATGAAACTCCTGCCCGTTTTCCGCCTCAATCAGCGCCGATGGACGCTTCGTTCAGGGTGGATCAATCGACGTTGGGGGACGTTGGTATCACCACAGGAGTCGCACCGAATGATCCGTTTCCCGATAGCCTTGATGCTACTCGCCCTACCGGCCGCGACCTTCGCGCAGGACAGGCCGGCGGCCGAAAACGGCAAGTCTCCGCTGCGTATCCGCAATGTGCAGCTCGACAAGGGCGAGAAATGTCCACCGGCGGTCGGCGACGAGATCGTCGTGTGCGGCACGATCGAGGAACCCTATCGCATTCCCAAATCACTGCGCGAATCGAAACCCGACGCGGCGAGCCAGAGCTGGGTCAATCGCGCGGCGACGATCGACGAGGCCGGGCGTGTCGCCGGCGGCCTGCCCAACACCTGCTCGCCGGTCGGCACCGGTGGCCAGACCGGTTGCATCACAAAAATGCTGCGCGACTACACCGCGGAAAAGGTGGAAAAGAAACGACAGGAACAGAGCGTTCCCTGAAGGGATCGGCGGGTTGCAATCCAACTGGCCTGACGCTTTCACGCCACCGCAATTATTGGCCGAACCCGGCTTCTCCGGCACGCGCGATCGCCTCGCGCGCGGCGGCGAATAGCGCGCCCGCCTTCGCCTCGCACTCGCGCTGTTCATAAACCGGGTCGCTATCGGCGACGATGCCGGCACCCGCCTGGACATGCATCATGCCGTCCTTGACCACCGCGGTGCGCAACACGATGCAACTGTCCATCGATCCATCGGGCGAGAAATAGCCGACCCCGCCGGCATAGGCGCCGCGCTTTTCGGATTCGAGTTCGGCGATGATAGCGCACGCCCTGACCTTGGGCGCGCCGCTCACCGTGCCGGCGGGAAAGCCGGCCAGGATCGCGTCGATCGCGTCATGATCCTTGCCCAGCCGCCCGACCACGTTCGACACGATGTGCATCACATGGCTGTAGAATTCGACCGTATAGCTGTCGGTGACGGTGACCGTCCCGGCATCCGCGACGCGGCCGACATCGTTGCGGCCAAGGTCGAGCAGCATGAGATGTTCGGCGCGTTCCTTGGGGTCGGCGAGCAGGCTGGCGCGGTTGGCCTGATCCTCCTCCGCCGTCTTGCCACGCGGCCGCGTACCCGCGATCGGGCGAATGGTGATCTCGCCGTCGCGCACGCGGACTAGGATTTCCGGGCTCGATCCGGTGAGCGCGAAGCCCGGCAAGTCAAGATGGTAGAGAAAGGGCGATGGATTGATGCGCCGCAGCGCGCGGTAGAGTTCGATCGGCGGCAGGGTGAAAGGCGTGGTGAAACGCTGCGCGAGGACGACCTGAAAAATGTCGCCGGCGACGATATAGTCCTTCGCCCGGGCGACCATCTCACCATAGCGGCCGGGGGCCAGCACCGGCTCAAGCATCGCTTCGGGCAGGTCGATCGCGCGTGCCGGCGGCGGGAGGCCGGCGCTGGCGAGCCGTGCGGCAATGGCGTCGATGCGTTCCTCGGCTTCGGCGACGATCGCGGCCGGATCACGCGCTGCGTCGGGCCATACCGGCGCGACGAGGAACAGCGCGTCGGCCAGGCGATCGAAGATCAGCACGACGGTCGGGCGCACGAACATCATGTCGGGCAAGCCGAGCGGATCATGATCGGGGCGCGGCAGTTTTTCGACCAGGCCGATGGTCTCATAGCCGAAATAACCGACCAGACAGGCCAGCGCGCGCGGCAGTTCGGGCGGCACATCCATCCGGCAATCGGCGACCAGCGTCCGCAGCGTATCGAGCGTCGGCGTGTCGCAGGGCGTGAAGGCGTCGCGATCGGTCAGCCAGTGACGGTTGATCTCCGCGCTGTTGCCATTGGCACGGAACACCAGGTCGGGCGCCAGACCGATCAGGCTGTGCCGCCCGCGG
This sequence comes from Sphingomonas sp. UYAg733, assembly GCF_054057355.1. Taxonomy (NCBI): domain Bacteria; kingdom Pseudomonadati; phylum Pseudomonadota; class Alphaproteobacteria; order Sphingomonadales; family Sphingomonadaceae; genus Sphingomonas; species Sphingomonas sp. UYAg733. Next base: position 21,168 of record NZ_JBSRZE010000003.1, on the reverse strand, counting down.
ATTGCGCCGCCCTCGACCGATTCGAGCAGGAAGTCGCCACGACCGGGCTCGATCAGCTTGAGCGCGGCGGCGACCGGCGTTTCGGTGTCGGCGATCTGACGACGCCACACCAGCGCCGGCCGGCCCGCCGTCAGCGCGCCGACCGGATCGCTGCCATCGCGGGGGCCATCGCGGGGGCCGTCGAGTGGGCCGTCGCGGGAAAGCTCAGGATTAATTGGCGCTGCTCTGGCCGGTCAACGCGGCCTTTACCGCGTCGAACGCCTTGGCATTCTTCTTCACACCGACCTGTGCGCGGACTGCCTGGCTGAACTGTTCGACATACTCGCGGCCGATCACCTTGCCCAGATCGTTGCGGGTTGCCGCGATGATGCCCGGCTGGTTGGTCGCGTTGCCGCGCTCGATCTGGCGGAGATAGACGATCGACCAACCCTGATTTTCACCGAGCTCGAGCAACTTGGCGGATTTTTCCGTCATGCTGAACATCAGCGCGACCGGCGGTGGAACCTGGCGGCCCGCCGCGGCCAGCTGCGCACGCGACGCGTCCAGCTTCTGGACCGGTGGGGCTTTCACGCCGCTTTCGGTGAACGCCTGCGTGACCGGCATGCCTTTATTGACCTTGGCGACGATCGCGGCGGCGACCTGACGCGCGGCGCGGCGCGCACGGTCGATCGCGAAGTCGTGTGCCACGGCGGGGCGGATCTGGGTGAGCGGCGGCGCTGCGGCTGGAACGATACGCTCAAGGGTGACCACCGCGAAGCCGCCTTCCTGGTCGATCGGCACCATTTGCGGGCTGTCGCCCTGCTCGACGGCGAAGGCGGCGGCGACCACTGGCAGGAAGTCCGGTGCGGCCTTGACCGTCGCGTCGTCGGGATTGCGCCCGTCGGACAGCAAAGGCGGGGTCGCCTTGGCGGTCAGCTTCTGGCCGGCGATCAGTTCGTCGAAGGTCGCCTTACCGGAGATCGCATCGTCGATCGCGTCATGGATCGAGCCGATCGCTTGCGTGGTTTTTTCCTTGGTCAGCGCGGGGACCAATTCGGGCTTGGCCTGTTCGAGCGTTTTGCCGGCAACCTTCTCGATGCCATCGACCCGAACGATGCTGAAGCCAAGCAAGGAGCGCAACGGCCCGACCACAGCGCCCTGGGCCGCGCCGAACGCGGCATCGGCGAGGGCGGGTGAGCTTTGACCGGCATAAGCGGCCTTTTCGACGCCGGTCAGCGTGGCCGGCTCAAGCCCGGCGGCACGTGCGGCGGCTTCGATCGATGCGCCGGCCTTGATCTTGGCGGCCAGCGCGGTGGCTGCGCCCTGATCGGCAACGATCACCTGGACCAGCGTGCGCTTTTCCGTGGCGGCATATTTGGCGCGCTGCGCCTGATAGGCGGCGGCGATTTCTGCGTCGGTCGGGGTGGTCGACGCGGTGAGCTGGTCATGCGTGACAATCGCGTAACGGATCGAACGGCGTTCCGGGATGGTATAGCGCGTGATGTTGCGTTTGTAGAAGGTCGCGACCTCGGCATCGGTCGGTGTCGCGCCTGCACCCATCGCCTGGGTCGGGATGAAACCGACTTCGCCATGGCGCTTCTCGAGCAGGAGCGACGCGTAGGGCAAAGCGAGTTGCTGCGGGATCTGACTGGCGCGGCTTATCGGAAAAATGAGCTGCTGCGTGAGCGTTTCACGCGCGATATCGGCGCGAATCTGCGCATCGGTCAGCCGCTTCTGTATCAGGAGCTGCTGATAGATTTGCGGGCTGAACTTGCCGTCCAGTCCCTGCAAGCCGGGAATGCTCGCGATCTGGCCATCGACGACGCGCTTGCTCACCACCATGCCCTGCGATTGGCCAAACTGCTCCATGGCGAAATTGTTGATCATCCGGTTCAGCGCCCCGTCGAGCCCGCCGGCGTTGACGAAGGTCACGATGTCGAGCCCGGGTTGCTGCTGACGGAAATTTTCCATCTCGTTCTCGGCACGCATACTCAAGTCGGTCTCGGTCAGTTTTTGCTTGCCGACCGTCGCCACCGTGTCACCCGTCGGCGCGCCGGCCTGACCGTTTATTCCGGAGATGTCGCCCGCCGCGAACGCCAGCCCGATGATCGCGAGAAAGGCGAAGGTGATGAACAGGCCGACCTTCGAATTGATCAGGCGGCGAATAAGGCTGAGCATGGGAGACCGATCTGTTGGACACGCGGATTCGTGATTGCTTTACGGGCAGCATCGCGCCGCTTCAAGCGTGTGGAGTCGGGCCAGAGGAGACGGGCTTGTGGAGTCGAGCGGGAGCACTCTATCGGACGGGGAGAGTTTTGGAGGGCGCAGATGACACGACGCAAACTGATCGCGGGCAATTGGAAGATGAACGGCGATCTGGCGGCGCTGGCCGAGCTGGACGGCATCGCCGCAGCGGCCGCCGCGAATCCCGGCGTCGATGTCGCGATAGCCGTGCCCGCGACCCTGATCGCCGCGGCGTCGGCGCGCGGTCCCGATCTCGCGATTGGGGCGCAGGACGTCCATGCCGCCGACAAGGGCGCGCATACCGGCTGCATCTCGGCGGCGATGATCCGCGAGGCGGGCGCGCGTTTCTCGATCGTCGGGCATAGCGAACGACGCGCCGATCAGCATGAAAGTGATGCCGAGGTGAAGGCCAAGGCCGAAGCGCTGCATCGTTTTGGGCTGAACGCGATCCTGTGCGTGGGCGAGACGCTGGAGCAACGCGATGCGGGGCAGGCCAAGGCGGTGGTGACCGGGCAATTGGCTGGCTCCCTGCCGGACGCAGCGGGCGCGGCCTGGTTGTCGATCGCTTATGAACCGGTCTGGGCGATCGGTACGGGACGAACGCCGACGGTTGCCGATGTGGCGGCGATGCACGGCGCGATCCGCACCAAATTGCGCGCGCTGATCGGTGAGGAGGCTGATGCCGTGCGGCTGCTCTATGGCGGGTCGGTGACCGGCGAGAATGCGATGGATCTGCTTGGCTCGGGCGATGTCGATGGTGCGCTGGTCGGCGGGGCGAGCCTGACGGCGGCGAAGTTTGTACCGATCATAGAGGCGGGAGCCCGTATGCCGCTCTAACTGCGGCTGCTTGCCGCGCGCCATGCCTTGGTCGGTGAAATGGTATATTGTGGCGCAAGGCGTGGTCTTGCGGAGTCGTCCGATGAAAACCTTGCTCGCCGCCGTCATTCTCGCCTCGTTCGTCGTCGCGCCGGCATCGGCGAATACGCGGTCGAAGCGCGTCGATATCGCCTTGTCGAATTTCAAGTTCACGCCGTTGTTCAACCCTTCAAATGCCTATACATTTTGATGGGTTGAACATTGAACGCTGGGTTTTCGGGCGAGGGATAGGGCGGGCGCCGTCGGTATAGCGCGGCCAACTCATCCAAACTCCGTTCGTTTCGAGCGTAGTCGAGAAACAAGCCACGAACGCTGCGCAAGGTTTCTCGACTACGCTCGAAACGAACGGCGGTTGGGATAGATCATCAACGCGGGGAGGTAGAGTCTCGGTGATGAAACGATCGAGGCAGCCTCCCCCATTACCCCGATCCCCTGGATCCGAGTCTGGCTGGCGCAATGGCCGACCGCTGACACGAGTCGTGGATCGTTTGAATCAGCGCTACCAGCGGGCGATGGAGCGCGTCCGGTGTTCAATGTTCAGTCTGTATAGCGGACGGAACACTGAACACCCCGCGCTTGGAGCCGTGGCAAGCAAAGATCAGCCGTAGCGCGCTTTCAACACCGCCCAGGTCGCCCGCAGGCCGAGCGCATCGCCACCTTTGGGTCGGCCCGGCTTGGCCGTTGGCCGCCAGGCGAAGGTGTCGAGATGCGCCCAGGCGGTGCCTTCGGGCACGAAACGGCGCAGGAACAGCGCCGCAGTGGTTGCGCCGGCAAAACCGCTATCGGCCGAATTGACCATGTCGGCGATGTCGGACTTGAGCAGATCGTCATAACCATCCCAGAGCGGCATGCGCCATAACGGGTCGCCAACCGCCACCGCCGCCGCGACCAGGGCTTCGGCAAGCGGTTCGTCGTTGACGAATGTCGCCGGCAGATCGGGCCCGAGCGCAACACGCGCGGCGCCGGTGAGGGTGGCGAAGTCGATGATCAGTTCCGGCCCCACACCATCGGCGCCCTCCGCCGCTTTGGTGATCGCGTCGCCCAGCACCAGCCGTCCTTCGGCATCGGTGTTGGTATTCTCAACCGTCAGCCCCTTGCGCGTCGCAAGCACATCGCCGGGCCGGAAAGCGTTGCCGGCAATGCTGTTCTCGACCGCCGGAATGAGCAAATGGAGCCGCACCTTGAGCCGCGCCGCCATCACCAGCCCGGCCAGCGCCAGCGCGTGCGCGGCACCGCCCATATCCTTCTTCATCAGCCGCATGCCCGAACTCGGCTTGATGTCGAGCCCGCCCGAATCGAAACACACGCCCTTGCCGATCAACGCGATGCGCGGGTTCTTCGGGTCGCCCCATTCGAGTTCGATCAACCGTGGCTCGCGGCCCTTGGCGGCGGCCTGGCCGACCGCCTGGATCATCGGATAACCCTTGGCGAGCGGCTCGCCTTTGGTCACGGTGAGGGTCGCGCCATGTGTCTTGGCCATGGCAGCTGCCTCGGCCTCCAGCTCGGCCGGGCCGAGATCGGCGGCGGCGATATTGACCAGATCGCGCACCTGCGCGGTGGCCGTGGCGAGGCGCACCATCTCCTCGATCTTGGCCGGTTCGCCGGTCAGCAGGATGCGTGGTCCATGGCTGTCCCCTTTACGATAGCGTTCGAAGCGATGCTGCGCGAGCAACCAGCCGAGCATCGCCGCACCGGGCTCGCCGGATGCGAGCCGATAAGTCCCTTCGGGCAGCGTTTCGCCGAGCGATGCGATCCGCCACGGCGAACTCGCCGGTTCGTTGCACACCAGCAATGCCGACCAGTCCTCCGGCCCGTCGCCGGGCAGCACGGCGCGATTGCCGGCCTTGCCAGTGAGCCGGTGCGCTGCGGCCGCAGTCCGCACCCGGACCGGTTGGTCGGCCAGCCAGGCGGCGAAGGCGTCGGGATGGACGATATGGATCAAACGTACGGGCTGGCCGCGATCGGGCTGCAACAAGGTCTTGAAATCGGTCATTTTTGCGTCTCGTTGACGAGGAACTGCTCGATCCGGCCGCCATCGCGGGGCTCGGTATAGGTGCTGACCGAGAGCGTTTTTTCGGCATAGGTCACGCGGTAGTTGCGATTGACGAAGCCGCCGCGCAATCGCGCCTTTCCGGTCTGGGCGAACGCGGTCGGCTCGCCAAGTGGGGCCAGGCTCGCCTTGAAATCCGCCAGCACGACCGGGGTGAAGTAGAAATCGGCATCCTCGGTCAATTGGCTGCGGTCGAGCGTGCCGCCGCGCAGCTGATCGAACACCTGACGGACCTTGATCGCGGCGGCCGTGTCGGCTGCGTCTGCCGGCGGCGGCGGCAGGATCGTTTTGACGATCCCTTGTGCGATCTGCGTGAAGGCGTCGCCCGACCAGGTGTTGGTCAACACGGTCACCGCCGCCTTGTCGTCGGGATAGACGATGTTCTCGCTGAGAAAGCCGACCGCCTCGCCGCTATGCTCGACATAACGCCGGCCATTGGTAGTGCCGGTGAACACGCCCAGGCCATAGCCATTGGTCGATCCGTCGGTCAGCCGCACCGCGGTTTCCTGCGCCGCCCAGTCCTCGGCCGGCAGTACGCTGCGGTTGAGCCGGGCGACGTTCCATTTGGCGAGGTCGCGCGCGCTCATCGACAATTCTCCGGCTGCGAACAACCAGCCATGCGCCGCCGGCGTGACGACCCGCACCGGCCCGAGCGCGTTGCGGCCATAACCCTGTGGATAGGCTTTGCCGATCGCCAGATCCTGATCCATCGCCTTGATCCCGAGCGGCTTGAAAATCTTGCGATCGAGATAGGACAGCAACGGCTCGCCCGCGACCTTCTCGACGATCATGCCCGCCACGACATAACCGGTGTTGGAATATTGCCACTGCGCGCCGGGCGCGAAGTCGAGCGGTTTCTTCGCCCAGCGATCGACGATGCCCTGTGGCGTTACCGGGGTCGCCATCGCCTTGAAGCTGTAATCCTGCGGCCAGTAATCCTGCAGGCCCGATGTATGGCTGAGCAACTGGCGCAGCGCGATCGTGTCGCCGCCGGTGATGTCGGGGAGATATTTCGACACCTTGTCGTCAAGGTTCACCTTGCCCTCATTCTCAAGCAGCAGCAGCGCAGCGGCGGTGAACTGCTTGGACACCGACGCGATCTGGTACGGCGCGTCCGGGTTTGCCGTCTTCATCGTCTCCGATTGCCTGCCATAAGCCTTGGCGAAGACGATCTCACCGCCGCGCACGATCGCGATCGAGGCCGAGGGGGCGCCGCTTTTCGCGAGCGTTTCGGTGACAAGCGTATCGACCTGGGTGGTTTCGGCCGGTGTCAGCGCCTGGGCATAGGCGGCGGGCGCGGCGGTCAGCAGGGCGAGAGCAAGCAGCGGACGCGCGAACTGGGGGCGGGGAGTCATCGAAGGGCGGGGGGTCATCGAAATCCTCGGGCAAAAGCGGAAACGCCTTAGATGCACGAGCCGCGCCTTCACTGCCAGCCCCCGTCCGACAGGCCCGTCCGACAGGCCCGCCCGACAGCCCCGCACGATCGCGGTTGGCGTTATCGCTTAACCGGCCTAGCCTTCGCCCATAACAGAACAAGATAGGGGCAGGACTTGGATCGGACCATCACATCGCGCCATGTGCTGACCGCGCTCGCGCTCGCCGCGCTTTCGGCGCTTGGCATCGTGCTGCTGCTGTTGCAGCTTGGCCCCGACTGGGCGGCCTATGCGCCCGCCACCTGCACCGCGACACGCTGCTTCTGCGAGCTGCCGCGGCTCGGCGCGCTGATCGTGCAGCCGGCGAACAGCTGGTCGTCCTATGGCTATGTCTTTGTCGGTTTTCTGATGATCGTGCTGGCGCGCGGCAAGGGCTGGGCTTCGGCGATGCCGCCGGTCGCCGCGATCGCGTTCGGGATCACCGCGATCTCGGTCGGGCTGGGGTCGGTCCTGCTCCATGCGACGCTGACCTTGTGGGGCCAGTTTTTCGACGTACTCGGCATGTATCTGGTCGGCTCGTTCATGCTGGTCAGCGCGCTGAGCCGCTGGCTGCGCATTCCCGATCGGCGGGCGATCGCACTGTATGTCCTGCTCTGCGCCGCGCTCGTCGCGCTGTTGATCGCGGTACCGGAGGTCCGGCGCTGGCTGTTCGCGGTGCTGTTGATTACCGCGATCATCGTCGAACTGGCGTTCGCCCGCCCGAAGCGGCCACAGGTGAAGGTCGGGTTCTACTTCGGTGGCATCCTCGCCAAGGCGATCGCCTTCACCCTCTGGAACCTCGACCAGCACGGCCTGGTCTGTTCGCCGCACAGCCTGGTGCAAGGACATGCGGTCTGGCACCTGCTTGGCGCGACGTCCTTGTGGCTGACCTTCAGCTATTATCGCAGCGAACGGCGATCGACGACGATCGAGTAAGGGTCTGTTTGGAAACGCGCCTGCAGGCGCATTTGGCGGTGCTGGCACCGTCCTAAATTCGCTCTGTCGCGAATTTTCAAACAGCCCTAAGTCGAGCGTCCCTCGCAAGTTAAGTCTTGTTCACGCCAAGTATCCTGTAAATCAAAACCGGATCGGTCTCAACTCTCCTTGAATCAGTCTCCAATGAGAGGATGATGTTTGCCGGGCATGGTCGAGACAAGCCGGTGCCCGTCAAAGCAGGGAGGCTGTCAATGGAATATGCATTCTTGGCGATGATCGGTTGGTGCGGGACCAAATGGCCCGGCTGGTGGCGCGGGCCCCGGCCGCCGCAGCCCGATCCCTGGTGGTGGATCGTCGGATTGGCGGGCGCGATCGGCGGCATCGTCGCCGCGACCGTGTTCCACCCGGTGATCGGCGAGGCTGGCTTCTTCGCCACGACGATAACGGCGCTGGCCGGCGGCGTGTTCGCCGGAAGCATCGTCGACGGCCTTGGCGGACTCGTCAACAAGGGCTGATTCGCCGATCGTCAGTCGGGGGAGACGGCGTTTGAGCCTTGCCGTCTCCCTTGATCGCCGGGCCCGCTCGATCGGCGTTTTCCACCATGCCGATATGCCGAAGACTGGAAGCTGCGATCCTTGGATCGTAAGGACGCCCGTTCTACGATGTCGCGGATCTCGCCTCGACCAGCGCGTCCGTCACCCAGCTCCATGGGGTGGGGCTCATATGCATGCCGATCATCGTCTTCACCTTGATTCCGCGCACCGCCACTTCGTCGGTGATCTCCTGCAGCGATTCCGGCAGGATCAGTGCGCCGCCCGGCCCTAGTGGCTGGACCATCTCGGCGGTGTGCAGCATCTCGACCGCCGGCAGATGGACCATCAGCATCGGACCGCTCGCGCGCCGGATGGGGTATAGGGTGAGCCGGCCAGGACCGGTGCCCAGCGATATCGGGCTCGACACCGGAATGATCGAAGTCTTTTGCGGACGACGCGCGAGTGTGTCGGGACGAAGCTTGTGGGGCGCCGACAACAGCGCCTTAACCACGGGCACATTGCGGTCGAGCGCGTAGATCGGGATGCCTTGCGCGGCATATTCGCGCAAGCCGGCAATGTGCCAGTTGAAACTGGTAGTCGAGATGACCGCCTTGATCGGAATGCCAGGGAAGCGGCGCGCGGCCTCCGCCATCACCTTGCGGCTGTAACCGTTCGAGATCGGCGCATCGATAATGATGATCCCGTCGGGCTCGCGCACCAGCGTGGTGTACCAGGAGCCGGGGATCTGCACAACGCCCGGTGCGATCTCGGTCACCGGACGGTCGGCACGACCGAGCGGAAGCTCATCAACGTCGCGACTGCCGGGGCGGTCGAGCATCGCCGTCATTGCCGGTTCGATCGACAGGCGTCGCGCCTCGATGGCTGGGTTGAGTGCGGCGCTCCGCACCGAAATCGACCGCGATGGTGCGCCGTTCAGCGACTCGTCGATCTGGAAGGGCAGGCGCACGCCATGGACATATGTCCAGTTCTGCCACTCGACGCGTAGCTTGAGATCGCCGCGGCTGCTCCAGGCGATCGAATCCGGTTGGACGACGATTGCTTCGGCGGCCATGGGTAATCCGGTGCCGTCGGCGATGATCAGGCGTGCGGCAAAACCGTCGATGCCGAAGCCCAGGATCGTGGCCGGTGCGCCATGCAGTATCGCCCGTCCGACCAGTACGACATCGGGTGCCGCTCGGGCGGCCCGCAACAATTGCAACGGCTGGTTCAGCCGCCAGGCGGGCGGGGCAGGCGTCACCTGTTCGAACGGCGGAGCGCCCGTCTGTATCTGTCGCACTGTTCGTGCGGTCGGCGTGACGAGTTCTTCGGTCGTGCGCGACGGGCCGGTCGCAAGTTGTTCGAGACTGGTGATCAGGCGTCGCGATCCGGCCAAATCCTCGATCAGCGTCGCATCCCCATAATCCGGGATATAGGGCGGCCCGGCATGATCTCCGTCGGCGAGGTGGAAGGTGGCGATCCTGATCTCTTCGCTCAAACCGGTCAGCGTGGTTTGCGACCGTTCACCCAGCATCACCTTCAGGGATCGGTCGATCAACTGCACCGCCTCGGCATGTCGCTGCGCGACATTTGCGGGCGCTGGCCGCGCGAAGGCGGGCCGGGCGGTGATCGATAACAAGGCGAAAAGCGTCAGGGCACGGACGGTGTCTTTTCGTGTCATCGATCATCCTTCTACCTGCGGCGTATCTCGACCGTCGGTTGGTGCAGGCAGATCGCACACCCCGGTTACATCCGAACACGACGCCGGACGATGTCCTCCTGATGTTGATCGAAATCCATAGCGGCAAGCCGTGACGCTCCGCGCGTCGCTAAAACGCCGCCGAACGTGATGCCGGCCGAGGTCGCTTAGCGTGCAAGCGACTGCCCGGGAATCAACGACAGGCGCGGCGCATAAAGCCAGCTTTCCGCTCGTACCGTGTCGATCCGGCCGATCATGGCTGCCGGATCGGCACGGTATGTCGCTCGCAATATTTCGGCCAGCGCACCGTGCCGGTTGGATTTCATGCCATGGACCAACAACATGTAACTGCCGCCGGCATCGGCATCGCCGCTACGGTACCAGCTCAAATGACTTTTGCCGCGACTCCCGCTCGTCAGGCTCTTCGCCGCAGCTTCGAAGGCGTCGATTTGCCCCGCCTTCACGGTGACGAAGAACGCCGCCAGGCGATCGCCGGGGCGCCGCTGTTCGAGCGGCGTGGCAGTGGTCGGTGCGGCCCAGAGCGACCAGGTCGTGATGCCGGTCGAGCGGGCATGAGGACCGGCGCTTTGTGCGAAATCGGCGCTATCGCCCTGTTGGTCCGGCCGCGCCTCCAGGTCCGACAGGGTGGTACCGAACGTGCCGTCGATGAAGGATCCACGCCGGTCGCCTTCGGTCACATGCCAGGCATACCAGACCAGCCGATCCTGCCGTTCGGCATGCCAGCCGAGGTGCGCGCGATAGCCTGCCTCGAACGCCGCCCTGTCGATCAGCGTATAGGAGAAGAGGCGCGCGGTGCCGGGCTCTTCGGCGGCTGCGGGCGATCCGCCCGCGACAAACGCCGCAGCGGTCAAGAATATCATCCCACGCATGATCGATCTCCTTCGCAGCGCAAATAGGCGCTCGACGGAAGCTCAACTATTTGTAATTTTAATGCCGATCATTCGGCAGGAGCGAACGATGGAGGGCGGACATCTGCGCCGCGCGGCAGTCTTTCATGCCGTGGCGGCAAATGGCGGCATTGCGGGTGCTGCGCGCGCGATCGGCAAGTCGGCGCCGGCTATCCATAGCGATCTCCGCCGCTTCGAGCGCGATGTCGGTGTGCCGCTGACCGAACGGGTCGGACGTGGCCTGCAACTGACCCTCGAAGGGCGCGCACTGTTCGAGACGGTCGGCCGTGCACTCGATGACATTGCGCGGATGAGTGCGCATCTTCGCGATACCGATCCTTCTGTCCTGCCGCTGCGCATCGGCGCGGTGACGGGATTCGGCCGCTATCGCCTTGCGCCGCGTCTGTTCGAGGAATTGCTGAGCGAGCGTCCGGTCGGGCTTCGGATGGGCAGCCATGAGGATGTGGTGGCGCAACTGGTACGCGGCGAGATCGAACTGGCGCTGACCTATCGCACGGTGAACGTGGTTCAGGTCGAGAGCGCCTTGATCGCGGAGGAGGAACTGGTTCTCGTCGGTGGCGCCGCGCTCGCCGACGCGTCGCTGGAGGTGATCGAGCGCCTGCGCTTCGTGACTTATGAAGAGCATGAATATGTCTTCGCACGCTGGTTCGCCGCGGTTCATGGGCGCCAGCCGGAAACGATGATCCGACACGACCATTGCGACGAACTGGAGGAGGCGTTGCTCAGCGTTGTCGCCGGGCGTGGGGTGACGATCGCGCCGTCGGATGCGGCGCTCGCCTTTGGCCTGACGCCGGTCGGTCGGGCCTGCAGCAACAGGATTTATCTATGCGCGACCGGCGATCGGCTCGATGGTCCCGACGCGATGATGATTCGCGAAATGTTGGCGACCAGACCCAGTATCAGGCTGGGATGACGGGCACGCCGAACAGGTCATGGTCGTCGGCATCCTCTACTCGCACGCTGACGATATCGCCCTTGTTGAGATGCCCGGCGTTGCGCAAATGAACCTCGCCGTCGATCTCCGGTGCATCGGCCTTTGACCGGCCGGTCGCGCCTCCCGAACCATCGGCGTCATCGACCGCGTCGATGATCACGTCGAGCGTGCGGCCGATCTTGGCCTGGAGCTTGTCCGCAGAAATCCGCGCGGTCAGTTCCATCAGCCTTGCGTAGCGCTCTTCCTTGATTTCTTCGGGAACATGGTCGGGCAGGGCGTTGGCCGCGGCACCCTCGACTGGCTCGAACCGGAATGCGCCGACCCGGTCGAGCTGCGCTTCTTCCAGCCAGTCCATCAGATATTTGAAATCATCCTCGGTCTCGCCGGGGAAACCGACGACAAAGGTCGAGCGGATCGCGATATCGGGTGCGATCGTGCGCCAGTTCTTGACGCGTTCGAGCACTTTTGCCTCGTTGGCGGGGCGCTTCATCAGCTTCAATACGTTGCGGCTGGCATGCTGGAACGGAATATCGAGGTAGGGGAGGATCAGCCCTTCGGCCATTAGCGGGATGACATGATCGACATGCGGATAGGGATAGACATAGTGCAGCCGCACCCAAATATCTTTTTCAGGCCTGCCGAGCTTGCCGAGTTCGCGCGACAGGTCGGTCATGTGCGCGCGGACTTCCTCACCCTTCCACATGCGCGGGTGATGCCGGATATCGACACCGTAAGCCGATGTATCCTGGCTGATCACCAGCAACTCTTTGGTGCCCGCCTCGATCAGCTTCTCGGCTTCGCGCAGGATCGCGTCGGGGCGGCGGCTGACCAGGTCGCCGCGCAGTGACGGGATGATGCAGAAGGCGCAGCGGTGATTGCAACCCTCGGAAATCTTCAGATAGCTGTAGTGACGCGGGGTGAGCTTCAGGCCGCTTTCAGGCACCAGGTTCAGGAAAGCGCTGGGCGGCATCGGTGCCGCGTCGTGCACCGCACCGACCACTTCCTCATATTGATGCGCACCGGTGACGGCGAGGACCTTAGGGAAGCGCAGGCGGATCATTTCCGCCTCCTTGCCCATGCAGCCGGTGACGATGACACGGCCATTTTCCGCGATCGCCTCACCGATCGCCTCAAGCGATTCTTCCTTGGCGGAATCGAGGAAACCGCAAGTGTTGACCAGTACCACGTCGGCGCCGGCATAGTCGGGCGACATGGCATAACCGTCGGAACGGAGCTTGGTCAGGATGCGTTCGCTGTCGACCAGATTCTTGGGACAGCCGAGCGAAACCATGCCGATTTTCGGCGGGGTGGGAAGGATTGTTGCCATGGGAAGCGCGTCACATAGGCGAAGTGAGCGGGTTTTTCCAGCGCTTAGGCGCGAAGAGAGTCCAGCACCGCGTCGGTAACATTCTGGCCAGCGGTCAAAATTGGTGTGCGGCGACCCGATCGAATGGATCGGGCCCAGGGCATGCAAGGGACAGTGGCGAAGGGCGCGTGTCCTGGATGTTCGGAAAAAGCCGGGCGTTATCGAAGTCCGACCCTTCGTCGGCCCTTGCCGGCAATTCCTGGACGGCGCGGTCCGTGCCCCAACGGGCGTACCATCGGTCGGCGCCTCCATTGTATGATGACATAGTTCGCTCGCACCCCGGAACAAGACGGGGAACAATTGCATGGGGCGGCGCCAGAATTCTCGACTTCACGCCGTACGGACGGGTAGGATGCGCGGCGATGGGTTGGACAGGCTCGACCCGGATGATGGAGCTTTATGCCAGAATATGAACTGATCCCGCACCCCGACCGGCCTCGCGGTCCGTTGGCGACGATAATGGTCACCGCCGATCGGCCATCGCGCGATCTGCTGGTTCTGCATTATCGCGCGACAGGCGCAATCGACGGCGTGATCTGGCCCGCGCAGGTCGAGCCCGATCGGGCCGACGGCCTTTGGCAGCATAGCTGCTTCGAGGCATTCATCGCGCCCGGGCCTGCCAGGGGCTATACCGAACTCAACGCATCGCCCTCGGGCCGATGGGCGATTTACGAATTTGATGGTTATCGCGACGGGATGCGCAATTCCGCCACCGCGCGCATCGATAGTGCCGAGTGGCGCGTGACCCCCGACGCGGTCGAGCTGAAAATGTCGCTTGTCCTGCCCGACTCGGCCGATGGGCCGCTATGGCATCTCGGACTCACAGCGGTGATAGAGGCGAAGGATGGCAGCAAATCCTTCTGGGCGCTTACGCATCCGACCGACACGCTCGAATTGCCCGATTTCCACAACCGGGATTGCTTTACCGTCGAGCTCGCGGCACCCAGCGGCGCATGAAATTCGGTATCGATCGCCTCCTCGCCGACCCCGCCCTGCGCGCGCCACTTATCGGCAAGCGTGTTGCCTTGCTCGCCCATCCCGCTTCGGTCACGGCGGACCTCACCCATTCGATCGATGCGCTGGTCGCAAGCGGTCTCAACGTCTCCGCGGTGTTCGGCCCGCAACATGGGGTGCGCGGCGACCTGCAGGACAATATGATGGAGTCGCCCGACTTCACCGATCCGATTTATGGCATGCCGGTGTTCAGCCTGTATGGCGAAGTGCGCCGACCGACCGGCCAGTCGATGGGTACGTTCGACGTGATGCTGGTCGATCTGCAGGATGTCGGCTGCCGCATCTACACTTTCGTCACTACGCTGCTTTATGTGATCGAGGCGGCAGCCAAGCATGGCAAATCGGTCTGGGTGCTCGACCGGCCCAATCCGGCGGGACGGTCGATCGAAGGGCTGACCTTACTGCCCGGCTGGGAAAGTTTTGTCGGCGCGGGGCCGATGCCGATGCGCCATGGGCTGACGCTGGGCGAACTGGGGCACTGGTTCATCGACCATTTCAAGCTGAACGTCGATTATCGCGTGATCGCGATGGAGGGCTGGGAGCCCGATGCGGCGCCCGGTTTCGGCTGGCCCGCGGACCGGGTGTGGATCAATCCCAGCCCCAATGCCGCCAATATCAACATGGCGCGCGCCTATGCCGGCACGGTGATGCTGGAAGGCACGAATTTGTCGGAAGGACGCGGCACGACGCGACCGCTCGAACTGTTCGGCGCGCCCGATATCGATGCCAGGGCGGTGATCGCCGAGATGCGTGCATTCGCGCTGGACTGGTTGGCGGGCTGCACGCTGCGCGATATCTGGTTCCAGCCGACCTTCCACAAACATGTCGGCCAATTGTGCAACGGCGTGTTCGTCCATGCCGAGGGGCCGGGATACAATGATGCGACTTTCAAGCCATGGCGGGTGCAGGCGCTTGGGTTTAAGTCGATCCGACGGCTGTATCCGGATTATGACCTGTGGCGCGATTTTCCGTACGAATATGAATTCGGCAAACTCGCGATCGATGTGATCAACGCCGGACCGGGATTGCGCGAATGGGTTGATGACGGTGCCACTGTTGCCGCGGACCTAGACGCACTGACCCTGCCAGACGAAGCGGCCTGGGCGGACGTCCGCAGGGGTCATCTGCTCTATTGAAGTCGCTGAGCGACTTCAAAATTCCCGAGGAAATGTCCATGCGTCGGGCGAATATCTGGTTGTCATTGACCGCGTGCCTGTTCGCCGGATCGGCCGCCGCGCGGCCCTCTGCCCGCTCATCCGCTCCTTGCCGGCTGCAATCCTCCGACCGGGCATGGGTCGAACAGGCGCTGGCCAATTGGCGTTATGCCGAAGCCAGGTTGCTGAGCCTGCCGCCGGCGCCGATGCCGGAGGTGGTCGCCGTCGATGAGATCTGCCAGGCGAATGCCCTCCCCGAAACGGGCAAGCCGATACGCTGGTCGGGCAGGCCGCATCACGGCAAGCTGGCGATACCCGATGGCAATATTGCACCGGTCGGCGTAATGTCCTTTGCCGGGCCGAACCCGAAGGGACCGCGCGGCGGTTTCTTTGTCATGAGCATGCCATCGGTATGGCGCGCGGGCGGCGTCACCAGCGAGATCGGCCTCGAAACGCTGATGGACGGCGTGCTGCTGCACGAGATGATGCACACACGGCAATTCTCCTTCGCCAACCCCGCGCTGGCCGAACTGTCCAGGCGTTATGCACTGCCGGAAGATATCAACGACGATTCGATCCAGGCGGCATTCAAGAACGATGCGGACTATGTTCGCGCCTATGAGGCCGAACGCGATCTGCTCTACGCCGCTGTCGCCGCGCCGACCGACGCCGAGGCGCGCCGGCTGGCTGGGCAGGCGCTGGTCGCGATGCGGACGCGGCATGCGCGCTGGTTCGTTGGCGACGGGGCGAAATGGGCGCCGCTCGACGAAATTTTCCTCCAGATGGAAGGGCTGGGCCAGTGGCTGATCTGGAAATGGTATGTCGATGGTCCGCGCCGCGTTTACGCCCCCGATGTCGCGTTGCGCGCGGTGCGGCGTGGGAAGAAGCAATGGTCGCAGGATGAGGGGCTTGGGCTGATGCTGGTGGTCGACCGGCTGGTACCGGACTGGCGCCGGCGCGCCTTTGCAGAAAAACCGGCGCTGGCAGTCGAATTGCTCGCACGCGCAGCGCAGGCTGGATGATCAGCGCATGAATGCGACGCGTCGAAATCATATTGCGGGATTGGGTCGATAATCACGCTGCCGAGTCGGCGGCTCGGACGCGATCACTGACCCGGATGAGGCCGCTAGGGCAGCCAAAAGGCGGCGATTTCTGCTTTATCAACGCGCCGCACAACCATTCGGCGCGGATTCACGACATCCCAGCCCAAAGTAATGTTTTTGGTAATATTTATGCCGCATCACGCTGGCAACAGGGAAGTCGTTTGCGGGGACGAGTTCGGTGGAATCCAATCTTCATTATTACGCACGGCGAGCAATGCAGGAACATGCGGCGGCGCGGACCGCGGTGACCGACGAAGCGCGCAGCCGTCGGCTTGCGCTGGCGCTCATGTTTCAGGCCAAACTTGAGGCGTTGAGCGCCTGACGAGCTATCCCAAGGCCCAGTATCTACTCTTCGTTATTGTCGATTTCGATAAACGCACCGCTATCCGCATTTCGTGCGAAGCGTGAGCCAATCGGCTTGTCGATCAACGCAAGTCATTTGTCGTCCCGGTTGAGAACTGCGGCTAATGCAACGTAGAGCGGACTGCGTTCATTTTTTTCATCTGCCATGATTGCTTCGTCGGTACCGCGAATGCGCCACCCGCTGTCGGGATAGAGTTCCTCTGTCTCGGCGGCATCCGGTTCTTCACGGTAAAGATAGTCGACCGGACTGCGGCCCTGAAGCACGCAATCGTCCACCATGCATCGATCCCAATATTCGCGATGCTTCGGGCTCGGCGGCGGTGCCACTGCTCGCTCCGCGCCCCAGTCCAGATCGATCACGTTCGATCGCTTGAAATGCACCACCTGCCCTGGGCGCAACTGCGGCATGTCTGACGGATCGTTATCCAGCGTTCCGATCAGCCGGTCACCGTCCGCTTCGGTTATGATGACCCACATCCGTTCGGCTCCCCAATTCGGGGCCGGCGGCATCGATCGAAATATGATCTTGGCCAGATCGCCCGGCTGCAGTGCGAGAAGTTCGTTCTCCGACGGCAGGTAAAATGTATAGCGCGCCTGTTCGGCGACGGGGCGAGGGTCGTCGATCTCGAACCTTCCGAACCAACGGCGGTGCAATCGGTCGATCGCCTTCGGTAACCGCATCACCGCTTCCGCATCAGCTTGCATGCGATCCGCGCGGTTTGCGGATATCCCCATTGCTGCTTGGGCTCGAAACGCTGATGGACGGCGCGCTGCTGCATGCGATGATGTACAGGCGGCAATTCAATTTTGGCAATCCCACATTGGCCGATCTGACCCCGCACCACGTCTATACCGGATGTCGCAACGCGGCCGGACGCATTAGTCGCTGGATGGATGATTCGCGTCACTGCCGGTGCTTGACCGGCTGGTGCTGATTGTCGTCGATGCGCGTTTGCAGCCAGGGTCGGCGCTTGATTAGATGCTGCTTCCACTGCCCGCAGATTAAAGAAGAGTTGAACAGCGTCGATCTTGAATGCGCTTACCTCACAATGTAAAAGTGTATTAGCGTAATAGGGCGGCATCGGGCCGGCTCGAGAAAGATGTCGTGATGCGATCGAAATTGGTACTGCGGGTTTTCGCGCTACTCGCATGCCAGCTTTCTGCCGGCGCCGTGTCGGCACAGGAACGCGCTCCCGCGAGCGACACGTCGAGCGAGGACATCGTCGTGACGGCCGCAAAGGAACTCGACGCCAAGGCCGCGACGCATTTTGTGCGTGAGATCAGTGCGACGACACAGGGGCAGTTGGCAAAATTCCTGGCGCCGATCTGTCCGGTGGCGATCGGCTTCGAGCCTGCGGCCGCCGCGATAATCGTCGCGCGCATTCGCGATGTGGCGAAGCGAGTCGGTGCGGAGGTCGCCAAGCCGGGATGCTCGGGCAACGTGATCCTGCTGACCACGCCCGACGGTCAGGCGCTTGTCCGCGAGTTGCGCAAGAAGCATCCGCAACTTCTGGAAGGTCTGACGCCCAACGAGATCAACCGCCTGATCGATCGCCCCGGACCTGTACGGGTTTGGAGTCGAACCGCGATCGCTAACGAAGATGGCAAGCGCGCATCCGGCGGACCCGGCGAAACGACCGGCGAATTTCGTGTGCTTGAGGTAAAGAGCGCGTCCGCGTTTCATCCGCAGAGCCAGCAGGTGATCGATACGGCCACCGTTGTGATCGATTCCGCCGCCGTGCTCGGCAAGAGCCTGACCCAATTGGCCGATTACAGCGCCATGCGCGCGCTGGCGAGGACTCGACCAATCGAAGGCAGGACGATCGATACGATCCTGGGCCTGTTCGGCGATTCGAGCGCCGCGACGGCGCCGGGAATGACGGCAGCCGATCTGACTTATCTCAAGGCGCTCTACGCGATGCCGGGCAATCGCTCCACCACCTATCAGGTCGGGCACATCGCGAAGCAGGTCAGAAAAGGCACTCCGCTGCCGCAGGATTAGCTGGAGCGGAGCCGCGCTATCTGGCCGATGATGCGGTGCCCGCGTTAGACGACTTGGCAAACGCGGGCACCGCATCATCGCTTGCGTGTCAGCTCGCGCATCCCGTCGTCCAGCCCCGCCAGCGTCAGTGGATACATGCGGTCGTTCATCAGCTCGCGGATAATCCGCACGCTTTGTGAATATCCCCATTGCTGCTCCGGGATCGGATTGAGCCACACCGCCGCCGGATAGGTAGTGGTCATGCGGTGCATCCACACCGCGCCCGATTCCTCGTTGAAATGCTCGACCGAGCCGCCGGGATGGGTGATTTCGTACGGGCTCATCGAGGCGTCACCGACGAACACCAGTTTATAATCGTGGCCGAACTTGTGCAGCACATCCCACATCGGCGTGCGTTCGGTGAAGCGGCGCTTATTGTCCTTCCACACGCCTTCGTATGGGCAATTGTGGAAGTAAAAGAATTCGAGATTCTTGAATTCGGTGGTCGCGGCCGAGAATAATTCCTCGCACAGCTTGACCCATGGGTCCATCGATCCGCCGACATCAAGGAACAGCAGCAGCTTGACCGCATTGCGCCGCTCGGCGCGCATCACGATATCGAGCCAGCCCTGGCGCGCGGTGCCGTCGATCGTCGCGTCGATATCGAGCTCGTCGGCAGCACCCTCGCGCGCGAACTTGCGCAGGCGACGCAGCGCGATCTTGATGTTGCGCGTGCCCAGCTCGCGCGTGCTGTCGAGATTCTTGAAGTCGCGCTGGTCCCACACCTTCAATGCGCGCTTGTGCTTGCCCTCGCCGCCGATGCGTACGCCCTCGGGGTTATAACCGCCATTGCCATAGGGCGAGGTGCCACCGGTTCCGACCCATTTGTTGCCGCCCTGATGCCGACCCTGCTGCTCCTCGAGCCGCTTCTTCAGCGTATCCATGATCTCGTCCCACGATCCGAGCGACTTGATCGCCTCCATTTCCTCTGGGGACAGATATTTCTCGGCGACCGCCTTGAGCCAGTCGGCGGGAATGTCGGTCGGCGCCTGGCCGAACGTCGTGGCGATGCCCTTGAAGACTTTGGAGAAGACCTGGTCGAAGCGGTCGAGCAGCCCCTCGTCCTTCACGTACACGGCGCGCGAGAGGTAATAGAAATCCTCCGGCGTGCGATCGATCACATCGGCGTCGAGCGCCTCGAGCAGAAGGAGATGCTCCTTCATGCTGGCGGGAATGCCCGCGGCGCGGAGCTCGTCGAGGAAGTTCAGGAACATGGTGAAGCTCTCTCGGCCGGATTATCTAAACGTGTCGCTGTTGATCGTGATGTTCGATTTGCCGTCGGGCGTAAAGGATGACCGCGACAGAACCGTTGCCCCGATCCGGTCGCTGCCGTCAATAATCGCGCCGATCTGCGTCGCGTTGGGCAGCGTCTGAAATCCGCCAAGGACATCGACGAACCCGATCCCGTATCGTTTCACGCGATAACCCTCACCAAGCAGTTGCGGTTCGATCGCCAGAACGCCGCCGGCGTCGTCGGTTTGAATGAGCAATCGCATCCCATCATCGTCGGGCTCTACCGGCTGTAATATCCTGAAAGTTCGATTGCCGGCCGAGGCTGTGCCACGGACGCAGATCGGTGATGCGCCATTGCGCGGGAAGGATATCATTCCCGGATCGTCCGGTTTGTCCTTACTCTCCAGTTTGATCGCGCCACCCAACAGTCCGGCGATCAGCATGTCGGCGTCTGAATCCTTGTTCTTTTTCAGCCGCTTTGCCGGACGTGATTCCGCCGCCGGACATGTTGCTTCGATCTTGATCGGCAGCGCTTCCATCGGCTTGCTTTTGCCGTCGAATGCCAGTCCGCCGACCAACGCATCCAAGGCGGCCTCGATATCGACACGGCGCGCAGCCGGGCCGCTTGCGCGGATTACGATTTGCCAGCCGGCCGCGCGCACGAATGCGGCGGTTGTGGTCAGCGGTTTGCCAGGTTCGAGTTCGCCCTTTTCGTACACCCGACGAATAGCGGCGCGAGGTACGCCCCCGGCGGCGATCAGCGTTTCACTGCCGAGTACCAAAGCGGGGCTGAAACGCTGGCGGATGGCGTTGTCCGTACCCAAGCTGGCAAGCGCGGCGTCGGCATAGCTGGTGTAGAAGATGAAAGCTGTCGCCTCGATTGCACCATCTTCCGACGCGTATTGCGCAACATTGTCGATTCCGCTGCCGTTTTGCGACGCCTCTCCGGTCTTGACCAGGGACAGGCTGGCGGCCTGCGTCGGTATCGAAATGCCGGCCGATACGATGATCGCGCGTTTGCTATCGGTCTTCCACGCGCCCTGCGGCGCATTTTGCGCGGTCACCGGTGCAGCACCGGCCGCCGCCAGCAAAATCGCGGTTAAAAAAGCGCGCATCCCCAACCCTTTGCAGTTACCGGCCCCGAACTCGCCTAAAACGGCCGAGTATTCCAGAACGCTAGTGGATTGATCGGAACGAAGGAGTCCGTTTCAGGATTCCCATGGCGGCTGCGGCATGCGACGTTGCGACATGCGCACTGGTATCACGATTGAGGTTACATCCTCGGATAGAGTTCGACTTGCGGCG